>QHRT01000018.1:8012-19654 GCA_003220195.1 Candidatus Rokuibacteriota bacterium
GAGGCTACGCGCCGTCGGCGGCGATCGGAGACATCGACGGCTACATCGTCGCGCCGGCGCTCGGCGATCGTGCCGGCGTGCTCGGTGGGTTCGCGCTGGCGCAGGAGAAGATCGACACGTCGTCGTCGTGAATGATCGGTTCGACTCACCGCTCGCGCGATGATCGCCCGGCGCGGTGAGCGCCGTGTTCGGGAGGGCCACATGGAATCCCGCCACGCATTCGATCTCGTGATCCGGGGCGGCACGGTCTACGACGGCACCGGCAGCGCCGGTACGATGGGCGACGTCGCCGTCCGCGGCGATCGCATCGTCGAGATCGGGCACGTCACCGCGCGGGGCGCGCGAGAGCTCGACGCCGCCGGCCTCGCGGTCGCCCCAGGATTCATCGACGTTCACAGCCACGACGACTTCGCGGTGCTGCTCGAGCCCCTGATGCCGTTCAAGGTGATGCAGGGCGTGACGACCGACGTCGGCGGCAACTGCGGCTCCGGCGTCGTGCCGTTCGAGGCGGGTCTGATCCGATTCCGTCGCATGCACCCGGACGCGGATCCGAAGCCGTGGGACGGGTTCGGCGGCTATCTGGAACGCGTCGACGAGGCGCGCCCGAGCGTGAACGTCGCCGTGCTGATGGGCCATGGCTCGCTGCGACGCGGAGCGATCGGAATCGAGCAGCGTCGACCGACAACCGACGAGCTCGAAACGATGAAGGGCTGGGTGCGCGAAGGCGTCTCCGCTGGCGCCGTCGGCCTCTCGACCGGGTTGATCTACGAGCCCGGACGGTATGCGGCCACCGACGAGATCGTCGCGCTCGCGCGCGAGCTCGGCGGACCGTCAGGCGGGCTCTACGCGACGCACATGCGGAACGAGGCCGATGGCTTGCTCGACGCCGTCCGCGAGGCGATCGCGATCGGCGAGGGCGCGGGCGTGCCGGTGCAGATCTCGCATCACAAGGCGAGCGGGCGACGGAACTGGGGCCGCGTGCGGGAGTCGCTCGCGTTGATCGACGAGGCTCGCGCGCGTGGCGTCGACGTGACGGCCGATCAGTACCCGTACACCGCCGGCAGCACGTCGCTGGCGGCCGTGATCCAGAACGGCGCGTTCCGGAGCGACAGCCCCGGCGGTCTCGGCCAGCTCGCCGGCGAGCACGTGCTGATCGCCTCGGCGCCCGGACATCCGGAGTGGGAAGGACAGACGCTCGCGAGCCTGGCCGGTCGCTGGAATCTGGATGCCGGGTCGGCGGCGGAGCGCGTCGTGGCGACGGTCGGCGACGCCTGCTTCGTCATCACGTTCACGATGGACGAAACGGACGTGCGGACGGTGATGGCGCACCCGACGACGATGATCGGCTCGGACGGCGTCCCGACGGGTGGCAAGCCGCATCCGCGGCTCTACGGCTGCTTCGCGCGCGTGCTCGGCCACTACGTGCGCGAGCAGCGAGTGCTCAAGCTAGCGACGGCGATCCATCGAATGACCGGAATGCCGGCGGCGAAATTCCAGCTCACCGGTCGCGGCGTCGTGCGTGGGGGCGCGTTCGCGGACCTGGTGGTGTTCGATCCGGCGACGATCGCGGACGTGGCGACGTACGAGGAGCCGCGGCGTTTCCCGGCCGGAATCCGCGCGGTCTACGTCAACGGCGTGGAGGTCGCGCGGAACGGCGCGCACACGGGCGCGCGTCCCGGCCGCGCAGTCCGTCGCGGCCGCTGACCGTCTTCAGCGAGAACCGGGCGCCGGGTGTCGACGCGCCTGGAGTGTCGACAGGCACCGGGATAGTCAGAGACCGATCAGAACCGGCGACCGCGCCGATCAGAACCGGCGGCGGCCCGCCAGTGCCCTTTTGCGCAGGCGCAGCGACTTCGGCGTGACCTCGAGCAGCTCGTCCTCGCGGATCCACTCGAGGCTCTGCTCCAGGTTCATGATGCGGGGCGGCGTGAGCTTGACGCTCTCGTCGGCCGTCGACGAGCGCATGTTCGTGAGCTTCTTTTCCTTCGTGATGTTCACGTCCATGTCGTTGTCGCGCGAGTTCTCGCCGACGATCTGCCCCTCGTAGACCTGGTCGCCCGGGCTCGCGAACATGACGCCCCGCGCCTGGAGGTGATCGATCGCGTACGCCGTCGTGCGGCCGGCGCGATCCGCGACCAGCGCGCCGTTCTGCCGGTGCGCGATGTCCCCCTGCCAGACGTCCCAGCCGTCGAAGAGGTGATTGAGCAGGCCGGTGCCCCGCGTGTCGGTCAGGAACGCGGTGCGATAGCCGATCAGCCCGCGCGACGGGATGCGGTATTCGAGACGGACGCGACCGGTGCCGTGGTTGACGAGCTTCACCATCGAGCCGCGGCGCGGGCCGATCTTCTGCGTCACCGCGCCGATGTGCTCCTCGGGGATGTCGATCACGAGGTACTCCATCGGCTCGAGCGTCGCGCCGTTCTCCTCCCGCGTGATGATCTCGGGCTTGCCGACCTCCATCTCGAAGCCTTCGCGGCGCATCATCTCGATCAGGATCGCCAGCTGGAGCTCGCCGCGCCCGGACACCCGCAGCGCGTCGGGTGAATCCGTCTCGTCGACGCGGATGCCGACGTTGACCTTGCGCTCCTTGAAGAGGCGGTCGCGCAGCTGGGGCGACGTGACGAAGCGGCCTTCCTTGCCGGCGAACGGCGACACGTTCGCGGAGAACAGCATCGAGACCGTTGGCTCGTCGATGCGGATCAGCGGCAGCGCGACGGGATTCTCCGCGTCGGCCACGGTCTCGCCGATGTCGATCGCGTCGATGCCGGCGATGGCGACCAGGTTCCCCGCGCCCGCTTCCGGGATCTCGACGCGCTTCAGCCCTTCGTAGCCGTAGAGGACCGTGACCTTCGCGATCTCGACCGATCCGTCACGGTGGACGACGGCCACCCGATCCGCCTGGCGGATCGTGCCGTTGAAGATGCGGCCGATCACCAGGCGCCCGACGTAATCGTCCCAGTCGAGCATGGCGCCGCGGAACTGGAGCCCCATGGCCGGATCGAAGCGCGGCGGCGGCACCGTGCCGAGGATCGTTTCGAAGAGCGGTTCCAGCGACGTGCCGGGCGATTTGTGCTCGAGCGTCGCCGTGCCGACGCGCGCGTTCGTGTAGAGCACCGGGAACTCGAGCTGGTCCTCGTTCGCGTCCAGGTCGATGAAGAGGTCGTAGATCTCGTCCAGCACCTCGACCGGGCGCGCGTCCGAGCGGTCGATCTTGTTGACGACCACGATCGGCGGCAATCCCGCTTCGAGCGCCTTCTTCAGCACGAAGCGCGTCTGCGGCAGCGGGCCCTCCGCGGCGTCGACCAGCAGGAGCACACCGTCGACGAGCGTTAGCGTCCGCTCGACCTCCGAGCCGAAATCCGCGTGTCCCGGCGTGTCGACGATGTTGATGTGCACGCCGCGATAGTTGATCGCGGTGTTCTTGGCCATGATCGTGATGCCCTTCTCGCGCTCGAGATCGATCGAGTCCATGATCCGTTCGGGGACGGACTCGTTGGCGCGGAAGAGCCCCGACTGCCAGAGCATCGCGTCGACGAGGGTGGTCTTGCCGTGGTCGACGTGGGCGATGATCGCGATGTTCCGGATCGATTCGCGCTGCTGCATCGTTAGATCGTATCACGCGACCCCGGATGTCCCGGCACCTCGACGGTCTTTCACGTGGTATCGTGAGGCGCTTCGTCCGATGAAGATCCGCTCGAATCGCCCAGCCCTGGAGGGTCATCGATGATTCGTCACCTCTTCGTGTTCGTCGCTCTGCTCGCCTGCGTGGCCGTCGGTCCGGTCGTCGCGCAGGACAAGGCGCCCACCGCCGTCATCACGCTCGACAAGGGCGGAGAGATCACGCTCGAGTTCTTCCCGGCCGACGCGCCGAAGACCGTCGAGAACTTCGTGAAGCTCGCGAACAAGGGCTTCTACGACGGCACGAAGTTCCACCGCGTCGAGTCGGGCTTCGTCGTCCAGGGCGGCGATCCCAAGTCGAAGACGCTGAAGGAAGGCGACCCGCAGCTCGGGACCGGTGGCCCCGGCTACATGGTCAAGGCGGAGTTCAACAAGAGGTCGCACGAGCGCGGTGTGCTCGCCATGGCGCGCAGCAACGATCCCGACTCGGCCGGGAGCCAGTTCTACATCACACTCGCCCCCGCCAAGTTCCTGGACGGCAAGTACACGGTGTTCGGACGCGTGACCAGCGGCATGGACGTGGTCGACGGCATCAAGCGCGGCGACCGCATCAAGTCCGTCAAGATCGTCAGCAAGTAGGAGGTCATTCCGTGAGCCAGACGGCCGTGATCGCGCTCGAAAAAGGCGGCGAGATCCGCGTCGAATTCTTTCCGGCCGACGCGCCGAAGACCGTGGAGAACTTCGTGACGCTCGCGAAGAAGGGCTTCTACAACGGGCTCAAGTTCCATCGCGTCGTGTCGGGCTTCGTCGCCCAGGGCGGCGATCCGAAGGGCGACGGCACCGGCGGCCCGGGCTACACCATCAAGGCGGAGTTCAACAAGCAGAAGCACGTGCGCGGCAGCGTCGCGATGGCGCGGAGCCAGGATCCCGATTCGGCGGGCAGCCAGTTCTACATCACGTTCGGCCCGCAAACGCACCTCGACGGCAACTACACCGTGTTCGGCAAGGTCGTGTCGGGCATGGAGCACGTCGACGCCATCGTGCAGGGCGACAAGATGACCGCGGTCACCATTCTGGACGCCTGACCTTGGCCTGGTCCCTTCTCCTGCGCGGCGGGACGGTCGTCGACGGCAGCGGCGCGCCGCCGCGGCCGGCGGACGTGGCGATCAGCGGCGACCGCATCGCCGCGATCGCTCCACGGCTCGATGGTGAGGCCACACGGGTCGTCGACGTGACGGGGCACGTCGTGGCGCCCGGGTTCATCGACGCCCACTCGCACTCCGACCTCTTCTACTTCGCGTGTCCGTCCGCCGAGTCGAAGGTGCGCCAGGGCGTGACGACCGAGGTCGTCGGGATGTGCTCGTTCTCGCAGGCGCCGCTCGAGCCCTCGCGAAACGAGCTCGTGCAGGGCTGGATCGGCGGCATCGGACGCACGCCCGATCTCGACTGGCATACGTTTCCCGAGTATCTCGACGCGCTCCGCGCCATGAGGCCGTCGGTGAACGTCGCCCACTTCGTCGGTCACGGCGCGTTGCGGATCGCCACGATGGGCTTCGAAAACCGCGCGGCGACCGCGGACGAGCTCCGGACGATGGAGCGGCTCCTCGGCGACGCGCTCGATGCCGGAGCGTTCGGCTTCTCGACCGGGCTCGTCTATCCGCCGAGCTCGTACGCCGAGACGAGCGAGCTGATCGCGCTCGCGCGGACGATGCGTCAGCGCGGCGGCCTCTACTTCTCGCACATCCGCGGCGAGTCCTCGATGCTGCTCGACTCGATCGCCGAGGCGATCCGCATCGGCGAGGAAGCCGGCGTCGGCGTGCAGGTCTCTCACGTGAAGGCGTCCGGACGGGAGAACTGGCCGAAGATCGACCAGGCGCTCCGCATGATCGAGGACGCGCGGGCTCGCGGCGTCGACGTGGCGGGCGACGTGTACCCGTACAACGCGGGCAGCACCAAGATGGACAACCTGATGCCGGCCTGGGCGCACGAAGGTGGCGTCGGACGGCTGATCGAGCGGCTGGCCGACCGCGCCGTGCGCCGGCGCATCGTCGAAGAGTGCCTGATCGACGGCGAGCGCTGGGGCACCGTCTCGCAGGGCGGCATCGGGTTCGACCAGGTCTTCATCGCCTCGTGTGCGCGCCGCGAGCTCGAGGGCCTTCACCTCGCGCAGCTGGCGCGGCAATTCGGCAAGGCGCCGGCCGAGACGCTGATGGACTTGCTCTTCACCGAACGGTGCACGGTCGGGATGGTGAGCTTCTCGCAAAGTCTCGACAACGTCGCCAAGGTGCTCGCCCATCCCCATCTGATGATCGGCTCCGATTCGATCCCGCTGTTCGAAGGTGAGGGCGACCGGCCCGGCAAGCCGCATCCGCGCACGTACGGGACGTTCCCGCGCGTGCTGGGCGAGTACGCGCGCGAGCGCCGGCTCTTTCCGCTCGAGACCGCCATCCACAAGATGACGGGGATGCCGGCGACGCGGCTCGGGCTCGCCGACCGGGGATTCCTGCGTGAAGGACTTGCCGCCGACGTCGCCGTGCTCGACCCGGGGGCGGTGAAGGACGAGTCGACGTACGCGGATCCGCACCGCTATCCGAGCGGCCTCGCGTACGTGATCGTGAACGGCGCGGTCGTCGTGGACCACGGGCGATTCCATCCCGCGGGCACGGGCCGCGTGCTGACACCGCGCTGAGCCGCCCCGTCGTCGCGCTCGGCGACTTCTTTTTCCGCTGGCGGAGCTACCTGCCGTTCGCGCTGTTGCCGCTCGTGATCCTCGCCGTCGGCCAGTCTCGGCCGGCGCGAGGTCGGCACGGGGGCGAGCTCGGCTGGGAAATCGCGTGCGTGCTGCTGTCGCTCGGCGGGCTGGCGCTCCGCGCGTACACGGTCGGTGTCGCCGCGCCGGGGACGTCGGGTCGCAACACGCGCGAGCAAAAGGCCGCGTCGCTGAACACGACGGGGCCCTATTCGGTCGTCCGTCACCCGCTCTACGTCGCGAACTTCGTCATCGCCGTCGGTCTGGCGCTGTTCACGCGCGCCTGGTTCTTGCCGCTCGTGGTGGCGGCGCTCACGTTCGGGTATTACGCGTGCATCGTGCAACGAGAGGAAGTGTTCCTGCGCGAACGGTTCGGCGCGGCGTTCGACGGGTGGTCGGCGCGGGTCCCGGCCGTCGTCCCGACGTTTTCCAGTGGAAGGTCGCGGTGCGGAGAGAATTCTACGCGCTGACCATCATTCTCACGGCGCCGTTCGTGCTGCACGCGCTCGGCGATCTCGTCACGGGTGCGGCATTCGCGCCTGCCGTCGTGTGGACGGCCGTCGCCCTGGTCGGCGCGGCGCTCTTCGTCGTGATCCGGTTCCTCAAGAAACGGACGACGCTGCTCGCCGGTCCGCGCGCCGACCGCCTGCCGCGCTGACGCGAGGCTTCACCGGAACAACATCCAGAGACCGATCGCGACGAAGCCGAGCCCCGCGACGACGCGAAGATGCGCCGGGGGCAGCCACGCGCCGAGGCGCTCGCCGATCACGACGGCGATGAGCGTCGACAGCGTGAGCGCGCCGGCGGCGGCGAGGAACACGCCGACCTTGCTGACGGCCGGATTCGCCGCGAAGATCAACGTCGCGAGCTGCGTCTTGTCACCAAGCTCCGCCAGGAACACGCTCAGGAACACCGCCGCGTAGCCTTTCAGCACGAACGCCGCCATCGACGCCTCCACACGCACCGGAGATGTCTCGCGCCATCATCCGTCAATCATGCGTCCACGCGCCGCTCGGGGCGCGGATCTCGCGCGTTCGGCCCCCGATCCAATGGATTGACAACGGCGGTCGCCAGGCATTTACTGAGGCGTGACGGGGGATGAGGCGCCGTCTCCCAGTCGTGGCAGCAACAACCCGGGAGGTGGTAATGGAGACTCCACCGGGCTCCTTGAGCGCGCTGCTGGGGTAGTCGATCCAGCGGCGCGCAGTGCAGAGACCGTCACACGCTGAGGTCCCGGCGTATGCCGGGACGCGCAGCCAAGTGCTGCGCCAGCCCAACGACGAGATGGCTCGGGGATGGAGCACCGGTCCCATCCCCGAGATCCATGTCGGGCCTTCCCGCAGATTCCGCTGAGCCTGTCACACCGTCCCGATCGACCCGGGGTATCGGCAACGTCCCATCCCGGGCTGTAACAGCCATCGTGGTTTCCAATTTGCGAGGCGTCCAAACGCCGAGCACTATCAAACCTTACTGCCCGCGCACGCTCACCATCACCCGGGAGGAACGGAAAACATGACCTGGATACGCTGCTGCCTTGTCGCCGGTGTCGTCATCGCGCTGGCCCTGCCCGCCGCCGGAGCCGAGGCGCCGAAGCCCGGCACCGGACCCCTTCGCAGCGCGACGTTCGAGATCACGAACGAGGTAAAGGTGAAGGTGCCCGACGGCGCCGAGCGCGTCCGCGTGTGGATGGCGATGCCGCAAGACGACGATCCCGCGCAGAAGGTCGATCGTTTGAGGATCAAGGCGCCCGGACTGTACCGTTTCACGCGGGATTCTGAAGGCAGCCGCGTGCTCTACTTCGAAGTTTCGCATCCGACCGAGAAGGAATTCGCGATCGTCGAGACGTTCACGGTCACGCGCTCGGAGGTTCGCGATCAGGTCGACGCCACGAAGGCGCGGCCCTTGACTGATGCCGAGCGCGCACGGTTCGCGAAGTACCTCCAGCCGAACAAAAACGTCGTCATCGACGACGACATCAAGAAGCTCGCGGCGGAGATCGTCGGGCGCGAGGAGAACCCGGTGCTGGTCGCCCGGAAGCTCTACGACTGGGTCCTCGACAACGTCGACTACTGGGTGAAGGACCCGAAGAACAAGAAGGCCTCGCCGGTGGGCAGCACGACGTATTGCCTCACCTTCCGGACCGGCAACTGCACGGACTTCGAGTCATTGTGGGCGTCGCTCGCCCGCGCGAGCGGGATCCCCACGCAGATCGTGTACGGCTCCTTCCTCAAGCCCGACCTTCGCGCGCGGGACCAGGACCAGAGCTACCATTGCTGGGCCGAGTTCTACGCGCCAGGCCTCGGCTGGATCCACCACGACGTCTCCGTCGCCGATCTCTATCATGGCGAGTACCCGGTCAACGCCGACAACGAGACGCTCGCGAAGTTGACGTCGGCGGACGGCACGTTCGGCAACGATCCCGCCCGGGTCGACTATTACTTCGGTAATCTCGACGAGCGGCGCGTCGTGTTGTCGCGCAATCGCGATCTCACGATGAGCCCGAAGCAGGACGGCGAGCCGGTCAACGCGCTTCCGAAGGCGTACGTCGAGGTCGACGGCAAGGTGCATCCCGAGGGCTCCGGGTGGACGCGCAAGCTCACGTATCGCGAACCCGGCGCGCGCTGATCGTCACGGCGGCGCTGTTGGCCGGCGCCGCGGCGATCGGCGTCCGCGCGGGAACCATCGACCCGCCGGAATCACTGATGGTGCAGTCCTTCGCCGCGCCGATCGCGATTCCGGCCTTCACGCTGCGCGACGTCGAGGGTCGCGAGCTCACGAGCACGAGCTTTCACGGCAAGGTCGTGCTGCTGAACTTCTGGGCGACGTGGTGCGTGCCGTGCCGCGCCGAGATGCCGGCCCTGGAAAAGCTCTATCGGGAGCACCGGAACGGGGGGTTCGTCGCGCTCGCCGTGAATTTCAAGGAGAAGGCACGCGACGTGCAGCGCTTCACCCGCGATCTCGGTCTGACCTTGCCGATGGCGCTCGACGCCGACGGGACGGTGAGCCGGGATCTGAAGGTGAGGGGATTGCCGGTCACCTTCCTGCTCGATCGTGATGGCAGGATCCTCTGGAGGGCGATCGGCGCGCGCGACTGGGACGGACCCGACGGTCGGGCGTATTTCGAACGGTTCCTGACGACGCCGAGGTCGTGACGCCATGTCGATCAGTGCTCGCATGACGAAGGCATTCGCCGATCGCTTCGAATCCACGTGGATGCGCACGGACGCGCTGCTCGGGCTGGTGGCGGCCGACGCGATCCTCCACCGGCCGATCTCGCTGCGTCACCCGTTCATCTTCTACGTCGGTCATCTGCCGGCGTTCGCGTGGAACCACATCTGTCGCGGCGTGCTCGGGCAGGCCTCGTTCCAGCCGTCCTTCGACGAGATCTTCGATCGCGGGATCGACCCCGACGTGGAAGATCCCACGCGCGTGCACGCGCACCCGGAAGTGCCGGACCGCTGGCCCGACCTGGCCGACGTCCACGCGTACCGTGATCGGGTGCGGCGCGCGGTCCTCGACTCGCTGCCCGATATCGAGGAGCACGCGTCGGAGGACGTCATGGCGAGGCAGGGGCGCGTCTGCTCGATGGTGCTCGAGCATGAGCTCATGCACCAGGAAACGCTGCTGTACATGATCCAGCAGCTCCCGCCGGAGCACGTGGGGCGGCCGGCGCGCGCCGTGCCGTACGCGTTCGGTGACGGACGCCGACCGGAGACCGTGGAAGTGCCCGGCGGGCGCGTCATGCTGGGCGCCGACTTCGACACGCTCGAGTTCGGCTGGGACAACGAGTTTCCATCCGAGACGCGCGACGTGCCGGCATTCGCGATCGACGCGCTCCCGATCACGAACCGCCAGTTCCAGACGTTCGTCGATGCCGGTGGCTACGATCGCGCGGAGCTCTGGAGCGAGGCGGACTGGAAGTGGAGAGAAAGCTGGCGGCAGTCGCACCCGACCTGCTGGAGCCGGCAGTCCGGCGCCTGGCGGTATCGCACGCTGTTCGAATGGATCCCGCTCGCGCAGGTCGGCGACTGGCCGGTTTACGTGAGCCTCGCCGAGGCGCGCGCCTACGCACGGTGGGCCGGGGGCCGCCTGCCGACCGAGGCGGAGTTCCATCGCGCGGCGTACGGGGACCCGCGGGGCGGTGCACGCGCGTATCCGTGGGGCGAGGAGCCGACGACTGATCGTCACGGCAACGCGGATTTCGGACGATGGTCGCCGGAGCCGGTGGGCTCGCGTCCCGACGGCGTGAGCGCGTGGGGCGTCCACGAGCTGATCGGGAACGGATGGGAGTGGACGGACACGCCATTCGCGCCGTTCCCCGGATTCGAGGCCTACATCGCGCGATATCCCGGGTACTCGGCGGATTTCTTCGACGGCAAGCATTTCGTGCTGAAAGGCGGGTCGTGGGCCACGGGAGCGCCGCTCACGCGGCGGAGCTTCCGGAACTGGTACCAGGGGCACTATCCGTACGTGTTCGCGAAGTTCCGCTGCACATACGAACTCGAAAGAACGACGCGGGCCACGATCAACGCAGGCTGATGAAAAAGGCCCATCTGCTTCGTTGGCGCCCTCGGCTGCCCGCTCAACGTACGAGGAGTACGCCTCGCGGGCAGCCTTCGGGCGCCGCCTCGCATCTGGACCTTTTTCATCAGCCTGCGCCGCTCTGTTGCATCAGCTTCGCGACGACACCCGTCCATCCCGTCTGATGGCTGGCGCCGACGCCCGCGCCCGTGTCGCCGCGGAAGTATTCGTAGAACGGCACGAGATCTCGCCAGTGCGGATCCGTCTGGAATTTCTCCGTGCCGCCGAAGACCGGTCGGCGACCGTCCGGGTCGCGGAGGAAGATCCGCGTGAGACGACGCGACAGCTCGGCGGCCACGTTCCAGAGGGAGAGGGGCGGGCCGTCGGGCGCGGGGAAGGGGATCTTCAATTCGTTGCCGTAGAAATGGTGGAACTTCTGCAGGGCCTCGATCAGGAGGAAGTTCGGCGGAAACCAGATGGGCCCCCGCCAGTTGGAGTTGCCACCGAAGAGGCCGGTTCTCGACTCCGCCGGCTCGTAGTCGACCCGGTACTCCGTGCCGTCGACCTGCACGACGTAGGGATGGGCGTCGTGGTACTTCGACACCGCGCGGATGCCGTACGGTGACAGGAACTCGCTCTCGTCGAGCATCAGGCGGAGCACGCGCGGGAGCTCGTGGCGCCGCACGATCGAGAGCAGTCGGCGGAGCTGGCCACCGGCCGTTTCCTGGATCTCGACGTGCTCCCGGAACTGCGG
>QHRT01000018.1:19765-21960 GCA_003220195.1 Candidatus Rokuibacteriota bacterium
TCGTCGTCCCAGAGCCCGACGGCACCGGCGTCACGATCGTCCATCGCGTAGGCGATGTAGACGAAGTGCTCGAAGAACTTCGACGCGACGTGCTCGTAGGCCTGGTCGTCGCGCGCGAGCTCGAGCGCGATCGCCAGCATGTTCAGGCAGTACATCCCCATCCACGACGTGCCGTCCGACTGCTGGATCCGGCCGCCGGTGGGCAAGGGCTTCGAGCGGTCGAAGACGCCGATGTTGTCGAGGCCGAGGAAGCCGCCCTGGAAGACGTTGAGCCCGTCGGCGTCCTTCCGGTTCACCCACCAGGTGAAGTTCAGCAGGAGCTTCATGAAGACGTGCTCCAGGAACTCGCGATCGCCCGTCCCCGTGCGCTTCTTGTCGATCTTGTAGACCCGCCACGCCGCCCACGCGTGCACCGGCGGATTGACGTCGTCGAACGCCCACTCGTACGCGGGCAATTGCCCGTTCGGGTGCATGTACCACTCGCGCAATAACAAGATCAGCTGCTGCTTCGCGAAGTCGCAGTCGAGCAAGGCCAGCGGGATCGTGTGGAACGCGAGGTCCCAGGCCGCGTACCACGGGTACTCCCACTTGTCCGGCATCGACAGCACGTCTTCGTTGTAGAGGTGGGTCCACGCGCGATTGCGTCCGGCGCGCCGCGCGGCCGGCGGCGAAGGACACGCCGGATCCCCGTCGAGCCACAGCTTGACGTCGTAATGGTAGAACTGCTTCGACCACAGCATCCCCGCGAATGCCGTCCGCATCACGAGCGTCGCATCGGGCGAGAGGTCGGCCGGGATCACCGTCGCGTAGAACTCGTCGGCTTCGCGACGCCGCGCTTCCACGATGTCGGCGAAGTCGCCGAACGCGTCCTGCTCCGCGCCGCCGTCCGACAGCCGGAGCCGGATCCGCGCCACCTCGCCGGCAGCGATCACCGTGCGATAGTGCGCGGCCGCCTTCGTGCCGACCTGCGCCGGGTTCACGGCGTCCTCCTTGCCGTGGACCACAGACTGTCCGATACCGTCCTTCACGTACGGTGACGCGTTCGGCGCGCCCCACAGGAGGACGCGGTTCGTCTCGTTCTCCGTGAAGAGCAGCGTCGGCGCGCCCTCGCAGTGGAGGTGGCGCCGTCCGAGCGTCGCGTGCTCGGCCGCGATGACGCCGACGCCCCGAGACGATCGCTCGCCACGCAGGATCGGCCGCGGCTGATCGTGCGCCCAGGACCACGTGTTCCGGAACCAGAAGGTCGGCAGGAGCGCGAGCTCTGCTGCGTCGGGTCCACGGTTCGTGGCGGTGATCTGGATCAGGAGATCGTCGGGCGAGGCCTTCGCGTACTCGACGACGACGTCGAAGTACCGGTCCTCGTCGAAGACGCCCGTGTCGATCAGCTCGAACTCGGGCTCGCGCCGGCCCCGACTCCGGTTCTCGTCGACCAGCCTGGCGTACGGGAACGCGGTCTGCGGATACTTGTAGAGGTACTTCATGTACGAGTGGGTCGGCGTCGAGTCGAGGTAGAAGTAGTACTCCTTCACGTCCTCGCCGTGATTGCCCTCGCTGTTCGTGAGCCCGAACAGGCGCTCCTTCAGGATGGGGTCGCGACCGTTCCAGAGGGCCAGCGCGAAACAGAGACGTTGATGGTTGTCGGAGATCCCGGCGATCCCGTCTTCGCCCCAGCGATAGGCGCGCGAGCGCGCGTGATCGTGAGGGAAGTATTCCCACGCGGTCCCGCCGGGACTGTAGTCCTCGCGGACCGTTCCCCACTGTCGCTCCGCCAGGTAGGGCCCCCACCGTTTCCAGTGGACCGTCCGGATTCGCGCCTGCTCGAGCCTCAGTTCCTCCGCTGTCACGCTCCTTCGTTTGTCCTCGATCGGAGGAGATTTCGCAAGATAGACTTTTGAACAAAATGCATGCCGGCCCGTGCGAATGCAGTCGGTAGTCCTCGTCCTCCTGGGAGGAGTGATCGGTGCGTACGGGACGCTCATCGGCGCCGGCGGTGGCTTCCTCCTGGTGCCGCTGCTGCTGTTCATGGATCCCCTGAGCTCGCCGTCGGCGGTCACCGGAATCTCGCTGTCGATCGTCGCGGCCAACGCGCTGTCCGGGAGTCTCGCCTACGCGCGCAAGCGCCGGATCGATTACCACGTCGCGATCGCGCTCGGGCTCGCCAGCATTCCGGGGACGGTGATCGGCGCGCTGCTGAC
>QHRT01000018.1:21977-22745 GCA_003220195.1 Candidatus Rokuibacteriota bacterium
CCTGGCGCTCTTGATCCTCTGGCGGCCGGTTCGTCCGGCGACACCGAGCGCTGCTCCACTCGAGACCGGAGTCCCGCCGACGCCCACTCCGGGATATCTCTACGTCGGTCTTCCGGCCTCGTTCCTCGTGGGTCTCGTCTCGGGCGCGATGGGGATCGGGGGCAGTCCCTTGCAGGTCGTCGTGCTGACGCACCTGATGCACGTGCCCGTCCGCACGGCGATGCCCACGTCGCAGTTCATGGTGCTGCTGTCGACGGTGGGTGGTGTGCTCGCGCACGTCTTCCGCCATGAGTTCGAACCGGAGCTCGTGACGCTCTTGTCGCTCGGCGCCGGCGCGCTGGTGGGCGCGCAAGTGGGCGCCGCGCTCTCGGAGCAGATCAGCGGCGGCGTACTGGTGCGGCTCATGGCGCTGGCGCTCGTCACGGTCGGCGTCCGCTTGCTCTGGCGATAGCGTCGCGACCGGCGAAAGCGTCGCCGGGAGACTCCGTCGACGCGCGCGCCAGTGACGCTGGTCGCAGACCTGCACCCGCTGGGGGACGACGCCATGGCGTTCGGTCTTCCACTCGTCGTCTCGAGCGCCCCCGCCGGGGCGTCGACAGGCCACGCGCTGCCGCTATTCATCGCCGACATCGCGCTGATGCTCCTGGCCGGCCGCGTCCTCGGCGAGGTGATGCATCGCCTGCGGCAGCCGGCCGTGCTCGGCCAGCTCCTGGCCGGGATCGTGATCGGCCCCATGAGGCTGGGCGCCCTCTGGCCCTCGGCGTACCG
>QHRT01000019.1:0-2866 GCA_003220195.1 Candidatus Rokuibacteriota bacterium
CGATAGCGGCCACCTGCTTCGGCGAACTCGCTGGCCGCCACGTCGAGCGCGATGAAGATGTCCTCGCCCGGCCGATAGCCCGCGCGCTCGATCGCCTGCATGAACAGATCGAGCGCCGCGGTGTTCGAGCCGAGCTCGGGCGCGAAGCCTCCCTCGTCGCCGACGCCCGTCGAGAGGTGCTTCTCGCGCAGGAGATCTTTCAGCGTGTGGAAGACCTCGGCGCCCATCCGGATCGCCGTCGCGAAGCTGTCCGCGCCCGATGGCACCAGCATGAACTCCTGGAAGTCGATGCCGTTGTCCGCGTGGGCGCCGCCGTTCAGCACGTTCAGCATCGGGACGGGCAGGAGCCGCGCGCCGACGCCGCCGAGATACGCGTAGAGCGGAAGACCGACGTCCTCCGCCGCCGCACGCGCGACGGCCAGCGAGACCGCGAGGATCGCGTTCGCGCCGAGCGTCGCCTTGTTCGGCGTGCCGTCGAGCTCGAGCAGCGCCTGGTCCAGCACCGCCTGCTCGGTCGCCTCCATGCCTTCGATTTCCGGCGCGATGTTCTCCTCGACGTTCCGCACCGCCTGCTGCACGCCCTTGCCGCGATAGCGTTGCGCGTCGCCGTCGCGCAGCTCCACCGCTTCGCGCTTGCCGGTCGACGCGCCCGACGGCACGGCCGCGCGTCCTCCCGCGCCCGATTCGAGCTGAACCTCGACCTCGACGGTCGGGTTGCCGCGGGAATCGAGGATCTCGCGCGCGAAGACCCCCGTGATCGTGGACATCTCTCAGGACCTCCGTTCCAGCACGAAGCGGCCGAGCGCCTTGATGGGCTCCGCGGGCGGACCGAGCGAATCGAGCGCAGCGATAGCGTGCTCGACGAGGCGCCGGGCCTCGCGGCGTGAGGCGTCGAGACCGTGATGGGCCGGATACGTCACTTTCTTCTTGCGCTCATCACTGCCGGCCGACTTTCCGAGCTCGGCGAGATTGCCTTCGACGTCGAGGATATCATCGACGATCTGGAACGCCAGACCGAGCGCATCGCCGGCCGCGGTGATCGCCTCGACGGCGCCGGGATGTCCGCCGCCCAGCATCGCGCCCGCGCGCAGCGACGCGCGGATGAGCGCGGCGGTCTTGTGGGTGTGGATGTATTCGAGCGTCTCCGCGGTGACGCGTTTCCCCTCCGACTCGATGTCCACCACCTGGCCGCCGACCATGCCGAGCGTGCCCGCCGCGCGCGCCACGTCGGCGAGGACGTCCGCGACCACGCGCGGATCGACCTTCGCGGCGTTCTCGGCGATCGCCTGGAACGCGAGCGTGAGCAGCGCGTCGCCGGCGAGAATCGCCATGGCCTCGCCGAACACCTTGTGATTCGTCGGATGGCCGCGCCGATAGTCGTCGTCGTCCATCGCGGGCAGGTCGTCGTGGATCAGCGAGTACGTGTGGATCATCTCGATCGCGCACGCGGTCGGCAGCACGTCGTCCGCCGCGCTCCCGACCGCCTCGGCGCCGGCGATGGCCAGGATCGGGCGAAGCCGTTTCCCGCCGGCGAACACGCTGTAGCGCATCGCCCGGTGCACCGTCGGCGGCGGGACGTCCTCCGCGGGCAGGAGCCGCTCGAGCGCGGCGTCGACGAGCACGCGCCGGTCGGCCAGGTATCGCTCGAGGCTGAGCCCGCTCACGGCTCCTCCTCCGGCTCCACGCTGAACGGCCGCGTCGTTGCCGTCCCGCTCCCGTCCTTCGCGAGCAGCTCGATGCGCCGCTCGGCGTCCTCGAGATAACGAGCGCAGCGGCGGGCGAGCCCGATCCCTTCCTCGAACACATTCCCCGCCTCCAGCGCGCCGACGATCTGCTCGAGGCGCGTCAGGCACTCTTCAAACTTGAGGTCGGTCATCACGCTCCTTCGATTCTTCCACGCGGCAGCCAAGGCGGCCCTCGCCGAGCAGGACGTCGACCCGCGTGCCCACCGGCGCCTGCCGTGACGTTTTGACGATCTCACCATCCGCAAGCCGCGTGAGACTGTATCCGCGTCCGAGCACGCCGAGCGGCGAGAGCGAGTCGAGCCGGCCGAGGACGCCGCCGACGCGCTGCCGTCGCCGTTCGAGCTCGCGGTGCATGTCGGTCGTGAGCCGCGCGCTCAGCTGGGTGAGCTGGTGCCGTCCTCGGGCCACCCGCGCCACCGGGCTACTCCTTCTGAGGCTCGCCGTGGCGAGCTCGAAGTGATGCACCATCTCGCGGAGCCGCGCGTGCGATCCGCGAAGAAGGCGCGCGGTCGCGTCGTCGACGCGACGCTGATGATCCCGGAGCGGGCGCGCCGGATCGCTCAAGACCCGGCGCTCGGGCCGCGCGCCGAGATCGCGCACGGTCTCCACGAGCGCCTGCTTCTCGCGGACCACCAGCTCCGCGGCGGCGGACGGCGTGGGCGCGCGGAGGTCGGCGACGAAATCCGCGATCGTGAAGTCCACCTCGTGGCCGACGGCGGAGATGACGGGGGCCTTCGACCCCGCGATGGCGCGCGCGAGCGTCTCGTCGTTGAAGGCCCAGAGATCTTCGAGCGAGCCGCCGCCCCGGCCGACGATGATCACGTCGACGTCGCCGAGCGCGTTCAGATCGGCCATGCCCTGCGCGATCTCCGACGCGGCGCCGTCCCCTTGAACTCGCGCCGGCGCGACCACGATCGACAGGCCGGCAAAGCGGCGGCCGATCACCCGGAGCATGTCGCGGATCGCTGCACCGCTCGGCGAGGTCACGATGCCGATCTTGCGCGGGAATCGCGGCAGCGCACGCTTGCGCCGCGCGTCGAACAGCCCTTCTGCGGTGAGACGGGTCTTCAGCTGCTCGAACGCGAGCTGCAAGGCGCCGAGGCCGCGCGGCTCGAGGAGCT
>QHRT01000019.1:2915-10907 GCA_003220195.1 Candidatus Rokuibacteriota bacterium
AACGCCAGCACGTGGAGCCCGTCCTTCGGCTCGAACCGGATCCGACGCGTGCGGTTGCGGAAGAGCACGGCGCGGATCTGCGCCCCCTCGTCCTTCAGCGTGAAGTACGCGTGGCCGGATCCGTAGACCTTGAAGTTCGAGATCTCGCCTTCGACCCACACGGCGGGGAACCGCTCTTCGAGGACTGAACGCAGCTGTTGCGCGAGCTCGCTGACGGTCAGCACTCGCCGCTCGCGACTGCTCATGAGCGCGCGATCTGCCGCTCGGCAGTGAGCAGCGTGTTCCGCATCAGCATCGCGATCGTCATCGGGCCGACGCCGCCCGGCACCGGCGTGACGTTCGCCTTCGCGCTCACCGACTCGAAGTCGACGTCGCCGGCGAGCTTCCCGGTCTCCAGGCGATTGATCCCGACGTCGATCACGAAGGCGCCCGCCTTGACCATGTCGCCCGTGATCACACGCGCGCGGCCGGCGGCGACGCAGAGCACGTCCGCGCGTCGCGTGTGCGCCCCGAGGTCGCGCGTCCGCGTGTGGCACGTCGTCACTGTCGCGTGGCGCGCCAGCAGGAGTTGCGCGAGCGGCTTACCGACGAGCCGCGAGCGGCCGATGACCACGGCCTCGGCGCCGCGCAGCGCGGCGCCATAGTGATCGAGGATCTCGAGACAGCCGGCGGGCGTGCACGGCACCATGCCGGTGGCTCCGGCCAGGAGCCGGCCCATGTTCACCGGATGCAGGCCGTCCACGTCCTTGTTCGGGGCGATCGCGTCGATGGCGGCGCTCTCGTCGAGCCCCGTGGGGAGCGGCAGCTGGAGCAGGATGCCGTGCACGCTCGCGTCGTCGCTCAGCGAGTGAAGCAGCTTGATCAGCGCGTCCTGCGTGAGCCCGCCGGGAAAGAGGTGGTCCTCGGAGGCAATGCCGACGGATTCCGTCGTGCGGATCTTCGACGCGACGTAGATCTTCGACGGTGCGAAGTCGCCGACGAGCACGACGGCGAGCTTCGGCTGCACGCCGGTCGCCTCGCGCAGGCGCGTCACGCCGGCGCGGACCCCGTCGAGTGTCTTCTGAGCGACGGGACGTCCGTCGAGGATCACGATCGTTCGCGGGTCAGCGGTGGTCGGGGGTCACGCCGGAATGCGAAGGCGCCGCACCTCCGAGGCGCGACCGCTCTCCGGATCGACGGTGATCACCATGCCCTGCAGCGAGGCCGGGCCTTTCGCCGTCTCGAAGCGGATCGGCATCTGCGTCAGGAACCGCTGGATGATCTGGTCGCGGTCCACGCCGATCACGCCGTCCGTCGGTCCCGTGAGCCCGAGATCGCTGATGTACGCGGTGCCGCCGGGCAGGATGCGCTCGTCGGCGGTCTGCACGTGGCGATGCGTGCCGACGACCGCGCTGACGCGGCCGTCCAGGTACCACCCCATCGCGATCACTTCCGATGTCGCTTCGGCGTGCATGTCGACCAGGATCACCGGCGATTCCCGGCGCAGCTCGGCGAGGATCTCGTCGGCCTTCCGGAACGGACAGTCGATCGGCAGCATGAACACCCGGCCCATCAGGTTCATCACGGAGACGCGATGCGGGCCGGCCTTCACCGTGACGTAACCGACTCCGGGAGTTCCGAGCGGATAGTTCGCCGGCCGCAGCAGGAGATTCTCCCGCGCGATGTACTCGACGATCTCCTTCTTGTCCCAGATATGGTTGCCGGTCGTCATGACGTCGACGCCCTGGTCCAGGAACGCGCGCGCAATCTGAGGGGTGACGCCGAAGCCGCCCGCCGCGTTCTCGACGTTCACGACGGCGAGATCGATCTGGTGCTCCTGCCGGAGCTTCGGCAGGAGCCGCTGCACGGCCGACCGCCCCGGCTCGCCGTAGACGTCGCCGACCATCAAGACGTTCATCGGCGGCTACTTCGCGACTTCGACGGCGCGCGTCTCGCGGATGACGACCACCTTGATGTGTCCGGGGTACTGCATCTCGGCCTCGATGCGCTTGCTGATGTCCTTCGCGAGCTGATGCGCGTCGAGATCGGTGATGATGTCGGCCTTCGTGAGCACGCGGAGCTCGCGCCCGGCCTGGATCGCGTAGCACATCTCGACGCCCTTGTACGACAGCGCGATCTCTTCGAGCTTCGCGAGCCTCTTGATGTAGGACTCGAGCACGTCGCGCCGGGCGCCCGGCCGCGCCGCGGAAATCCCGTCCGCGGCTTCCACCAGCACCGCCTCGATCGTCTCGGGCTCGACGTTCTCGTGGCCGCAGAGGGCCGCGTTGATGACCTGCTTCGACTCGCCGTACTTCGTCAAGACCTGGTAGGAGAGCTCGGGATGGCTGCCCTCCTGCTCGTGCGTCAACGCCTTGCCGATGTCGTGGAGCAGCCCCATGCGCTTGGCGAGCTTCACGTCGGCGCCGATCTCGGCCGCCATCATGCCGCAGAGCCACGCCACTTCCTTCGAGTGCTGCAGACAGTTCTGGCCGTACGACGTCCGGTACTTCATCCGGCCGACCAGCTTCACCAGCTCCGAGTGCAGGCCGAGGACGCCGACCTCGAAGCAGGCCTTCTCGCCCTCCTCGCGGAGATGCTGCTCCATCTCGCGCTTGACCTTCTCGACGACTTCCTCGATGCGCGCGGGATGGATGCGGCCGTCGGCGATCAGGATCGAGAGCGCCCGGCGCGCGATCTCGCGACGGTACGGATCGTAGGCCGAGATCAGCACCGCTTCGGGCGTGTCGTCGACGATCAGGTCGACGCCCGTGTGGAGCTCGAGCGCGCGGATGTTCCGGCCTTCGCGGCCGATGATGCGCCCCTTCATGTCGTCCGACGGCAGGTCGAGGACGGACACGGCGGTCTCGACCGTGTAGTCCGGCGCCAGGCGCTGGATCGTCGTCGCGAGAACTTCACGCGCCTTGACGTGCGCGATCTCGCGCGCTTCCTCCTCGATCCTCATCCCGAGGAGTGCGGCCTCGTGCCGCGCTTCTTCCTCCATCTGCGCCAGGAGCTGCCGGCGCGCTTCCTCCGCCGTGAGGCCGGCGATGGCCTCCAGCTTGCGGCGCTGCTCCTCGAGCGCGGTGGCGACGCGCTGCTCCGCCTCGTCGAGCTTCTTCTCGCGCGTGCCGAGCTCGCGCTCCCGCGTGACGAGATCGCGGTCTTTTGTCGTGAACTCACGCAGTCGCCGTTCCAGGTCCTCCAGCTTGCGGGCGAGCTGCTCCTCCTTCGCCAGGATCCGCTGCTCGATCTGCTGGATCTCGCGCTCGCGCTGTCGCGCTTCCGTCTCGAACTCGGAGCGCGCGCGGAGCGTCTGCTCCTTCGCCTCGAGCGTGGCGGTCCTCACCCGCGCTTCGGCATCCCGTTCGGCGCCGGACACGATGCGCTCGGCATCCCGCTCGGCGTCCGAAACGATGCGCGAGGCGTGGGCGGACGCGCCCCCGAACCTCTTGTCGACGAGCCACTTCTGGAGGAGGTACCCCGCGAGGAACCCGATCACGGCGAGGGCCAGACCGATTCCGATCGCTTCAATCATGCTCGCCCTCGTGAATCAGACGTCGTTTAGCTTCACTCCGCCTGAAGCGTTTTTTGCTTCACCCTGGGCCTTGTCAGATTGACAAGTATAGGGGGCGCAGTCCGGGCGCGTCAACGTAACGTAATGGTCAGCGGTGCGGTGGGCCGAGGAACGGAACTGCCCGCCCTGCCGTGTGCCGGCGGTGTTTCGAACCTGGCGTGGCCAGGTGGGAACCTCTATGTCGAGGGCTTCAGGCGTCCCCTTCATCGAGAGGCTTGCTCACCGCCCTCTGTCCAGGCTCCCTTTTTGTGTGCGAGGTT
Source organism: Candidatus Rokuibacteriota bacterium (assembly GCA_003220195.1). Taxonomy (GTDB): domain Bacteria; phylum Methylomirabilota; class Methylomirabilia; order Rokubacteriales; family CSP1-6; genus AR8. Next base: position 6,729 of record QHRT01000019.1, read on the forward strand.
GAAACCTTCCCCCGGCATCACGAGCAGCGCAGGTCGGTCCTTTGTGTACCCGCGCGGGGGCCCCGGCGTCAAGGAGATTCGCCGGCCGGCGTGACGCTCTCCAGCAGGGCGACGAGCGCGTCGATGCGGGTGCGGACGTCGACTTCGCCTCGCTGGCGTTCTTCGCGATGCCGCATGAGCTCGTCCGCCATGTCGAGCGCCGCGAGACGCAGGGCGGTCATGGGATCCTGCACGCCACCCCGCTGAAGCTCGGAGACCCGGCCCTCGACGAACGCGACCAGCGAGCGAAGGTACTCCGGCGAGGCTTCCGTCCGCACGGCCAGCATCTGTCCGAGAAACCTGAGCTCGACCCGCGCCGGCCCGCTCATGCGAATTTCAGCCGAGCTCGAGCTTCGCGATGTCTTTCAGAATGGCGTCGATCTGCGACAGCGACTGGCGGCGCTGCTCCTCGAATTGCTCGACTTGCCTCTTGAGGCGCTGGTTCTCGTCCCTCAGGCGCGTGATCACGTCCCCGGCCCGGCGAACCGCCTCTTCGAGCTGCCCAAGTCGCCCCGTCAACTCCTCGCTCATCCGGTGTCCCTTTCTCGGGGGGCGGCGTCGCCCCCGCTCCGCAACGTGATCGCGAACCGGCCGCTCAAATGCCGGACGATCCGCTCGTGGATCGCGCTCACTTCCTCGTCCGTGAGCGTCCGGTCGTCCGCCCGGAACGTGAGTCGCCACGCGACGCTCCGCCGGCCGTCGTCGAGCCGGAACACGTCGAAGATCGCCACGGCGCGCAGGAGCGGTCCGCCGATCGCCTGGATCTCGCGCTCGACGTCCGCCGCACTCACCCGCGGGTCCTCGATCACGAACGCGACGTCGCGCTGGATCGCGGGGAACCGCGGCAACGGCTCGTACCGCCGCGGAATCTCCGGCACGACACCGATCGCGTCGAGCGCGACGAGAGCCGCGAAGACCGGCGCGTCGAGCCCGAAGCGTTCGCGGACCGAGCTCGCCACCTCGCCGAACTCCGCGACGATGACACCATCGCCCGCGACGAGTGCACCGTGCACGTCGGGCTCGAAGCCGGCCAGTGATCCTTCGCCGGTACGGTAGTCGACGCGGAACGCCGTGAGAACGAGCTCCGCCACCCCCTTGGCATCGGAGACGTCCACCGCATCGCGCGAGCCGAACCACGACGGCGTCGACCTGCGGCCCGCCAGCGCGATCGCGACCCAGCGCGGCTCGCGCGTCCCGCCATCGTGACGCTCGTACGTGCGAGCGATCTCGAACAGCCGTACGCTCGGCTGCTGCCGGCGGAGATTCGCCGCGACGGCGCCCAGGATCCCGTCGAGCGGATGCGCGCGAAGCAGTAAACCCTCTTGACTCAGCGGATTCAGGAGCGTGATCGGCGCGCGGGCGCCGAACGCGCCGGCACGGGCGGGATCGGTGAAGCTCGGCGTCACGGCTTCGCTGAGCCCCGCGCCGATCAGCGCGCGGCGCGCGACCGTCGCCCGCACGAACGTGTCCGGCTGCCGCACGAGCTGCATGGCGCCGCTCGGCAAGGTCGACGGGATCTTGTCGTAGCCCCAGACGCGGATCAGCTCCTCGACCAGGTCGTCTTCCATCGCGAGGTCTCGCCGGAAGCTCGGCACTTCGACTTCGACGGAGCCGGCGTCGTTCGCGTGCACCGGCAGTCGCAGGCGTTCGAGGATCCGGCGCGCGTCCTCGACGGGTGGCGCCACGCCGACCACGCGGCGCATCCGACTCATCCGGAGCGTGACGCGCGGGCGCGGCCGCGGCTCGGGATACACGTCGAGGACCCCGCGCGCGACGCGTCCGCCGGCGAGTTCGGCCATCAGCTGCGCGGCGCGAGCGCTCGCGACGGGGACGCCTTCGATGTCCGCGCCGCGCTCGAAGCGATAGGCCGCGTCCGTTCGAAGCCCGAGCGCGCGCGACGTGCGGCGGACCGACGCCGGCAGGAAGTACGCGCTCTCCAGCAGCACACGGCTCGTCGACGCGGTCACTTCGGTCGCGGCGGCCCCCATGACCCCCGCGATGCCGATGCCGTGTCGGGGATCGGCGATGAGCAGCATCGACGGGTCGAGCAGCCGCTCCTGGCCGTCCAGGGTCGTGATTCGCTCGCCGGATCGCGCGCGCCGCACGACGATCGAGGCCTCGCTGACCGACCTGTGATCGAACGCGTGGAGCGGCTGGCCGAGCTCCCACATCACGTAGTTGGTGATGTCGACGACGTTGCTGATCGGTCGGAGGCCCGCGGCGCGGAGGCGAAGCGCGAGCCAGAGCGGCGACGGCCCGAGCTTCACGTCGCTGATCACCCGCGCGGTGAAGCGCGGACACAGGTCCGGCGCCTCGATGCGTACGTGCGCGAGCGACGTCACGGGTTCGTCGCTCTCCGGAAGCTCGATGCGTGGCTCGTGGAACGCAGCGCCCGTGAGCGCCGACAGCTCGCGCGCCACGCCGACGACCGACAGACAGTCCGGACGGTTGGGCGTGATCTCGACGTCGAGGACGCTATCATCGAGCCCGAGGTGCGCGAGGAGGTCGGTCCCCGGCGCGATCGACGCCGGGAGCGCGAGCACGCCCGTCTCGTGCGCATCGCCGATGCCGAGCTCGCGCTCCGAGCAGAGCATCCCCTGCGATTCGACGCCGCGCAGCGTCGCCACGCCGATCTTCCGCGGCGCGTCGCCGCCGTGGCCCGGCAGCGTCGCGCCCGGCGGGGCCCATGGCGCGCGCAGGCCCACCGCGGTGTTCGGAGCGCCGCACACGACCGAATACCTCTCCCGCCCGGTCGAGACCCGACAGAGCCAGAGCCGATGGCCGTGGCTCTCGCCGAGATCTTGCTCGACCGCGACGATCTCGGCGGCGACGATTCCGGAGAGCCCGGGTGCGACCGGCGTGACGCTCGCGATCTCGAGACCGGCATTGACGAGGCGATCGGCGGCGGCGTCCGCGGAGAGCTCGACGTCGACGAACTCACGAATCCAGCGATACGGAATCTTCATGAGCCGGTTAGCACTTTGTCGGAGAAACGAACATCAGGCAACTGAAGATTTCGCGGACGAGTGATCAGACGAATTGTGACAGGAAACGCAGGTCGTTGTCGTAGAAGAGGCGGATGTCCTCGACGCCGTACTTCAGCATCGCGACGCGCTCGATCCCCATGCCGAAGGCCCAGCCGGTGAAGTCCTCGGGGTCGTAGCCGACGTTCGCGAGGACGCGCGGATGCACCATGCCGCACCCGAGGATCTCGAGCCAGCCGTTGCCGCACGCGCGGCAGCCCTTGCCGTCGCAGAGGAAGCACAGGACGTCGACCTCGGCCGATGGCTCGGTGAACGGGAAGAACGACGGGCGGAACCGAATGCGTGACCGCGGGCCGTACATCTCGCGCGCGAACAGCTCGAGTGTCCCTTTGAGATCGCCCATCGAGATGTCGCGATCGACCGCCAGGCCTTCCACCTGGTGGAACACCGGAGAGTGCGAGGCGTCCGCGACGTCGCGGCGGTAGACCCGCCCCGGCACGATGATCCGCACCGGCGGTCGCATGCCTTCCATCACGTGCACCTGCCCGGGCGAGGTGTGCGTGCGCAGCAGCACGTCCTCGGAGAGATAGAACGTGTCCTGCATGTCGCGCGCGGGATGGTCGCGCGGAATGTTGAGCGCCTCGAAGTTGTAGTAGTCCGTCTCGATCTCCGGCCCGTCCACGAGCGAGAAGCCGAGCCCGAGGAAGATCGCCACGATCTCGTCGTGCACGCGGGTGAGCGGATGGAGCGCGCCGAGCGCCGGCCGCCGGCCCGGGAGCGTCAGGTCCGGCCGCTCGCGCTCGCGCCGCGCTCGGCGCTCGCGCTCGGCCGTCTCCCGGAGGCGCTCCTCGACCATCGCCTCGAGCGCGCGCTTGGCCTCGTTCGCCGCAGCGCCGACCTCGCGGCGTTCGGCCGCCGGCAAGGTCCCGAGCGAGCGCAGGAGCTGCGTCAGCGTCCCTTGACGCCCGAGGACCTGGGTCTTGAGGTGTTCGATCTCGGTGGACGTGCGCGAGGCGGCGAGCTGGTCACGCGCCTCGCGGAGGATCGCGTCGACGCGCGGATGCACGGCTCAGGCGATCTGCGCCTTCGCCGTCTCCGCGAGCTTCGCGAACGCCGGCGGGTCGGCCACCGCCAGCTCGGCGAGAATCTTCCGGTC
>QHRT01000019.1:11072-12532 GCA_003220195.1 Candidatus Rokuibacteriota bacterium
TCCGCCTTTCGCCCGTGGCATGTTGCCTCCTCCTTCGGAGTGACCTCGCCCTTAACCGGTTCTCACAGATACGGCACGAGCGCCTTGAGTCGTTTCTCGTCGGCCTTCGACACGATCTTGGACGCGCGGAGCTTGCGCCGCCGTTTCGGATGCTTCTTCTCGAGCTTGTGCTGCTTCCAGCCGCCGGCGCGTTTGAGCTTGCCGGAAGCCGTCTTCTTCAGGCGCTTGGCCGCCGCGCGCTTGGTCTTCATCTTCGGCATTCGGTCATCCTCAATGTTGCTGCGCGCGCGGGCTCAGGACGATGTGCAGCATGCGCCCTTCCATCCGCGGATTGTTCTCGACGTTGGCGATGTCCTGCACCGCCTCCACCATCTTCTGCAGCATCTTCCATCCGAGCTCGGTGTGCGCCATCTCGCGTCCCTTGAAGCGGACGGTCACCTTGGCCTTGTGGCCCTCTTCCAGGAACCGGCGCACGTGCTTCAGCTTGAAGTCGAAGTCGTGCTTCTCGGTCTTCGGGCCCATCTTGACTTCCTTGACCTGGATCGTCGTCTGCTTCTTGCGCGCTTCCTTGAGCCGCCGCGACTGCGTGTACTTGTACTTGCCGAAGTCCATGATGCGGCAGACCGGCGGCTGCGCCTCCGGCGCGACTTCGACCAGGTCCAGCTCCCGCTGGCGCGCGCGATCGAGCGCCTCCTGCGTGAGCATGATGCCGAGCTGCTCACCCTCCGCGCTGACGACCCGGACCTCGCGGACTCGAATGCCTTCGTTGATGCGAATTTCCCTGGCTTGGCTGATAAGCGTGCTCCTTCGTTAGCTCCCGTTCGAGGGAGACGGGGGATTGGCGGTCGCGGGGGCGATCACGAGCGGCCCACGGTGAGGACGGCGGCGCGCGTGCCGATCTCGCGCGCGAGGTCTGCGAGCACGGTGTCGAGCGGGACCGCGCCGAGGTCTTCTTCCGTCCGGTGGCGGACGCTGACCGCCGAGGCTTGCCGCTCTCGCTCGCCGACCACGAACATGTAGGGAACTTTCCGGACTTGCGCGTCGCGGATGCGATATCCGAGCTTCTCGTTCCGGTCGTCCAGCTCGGCCCGGACGCGCGCGGCGCGTAGGCGCTCCCAGACCAGGCGCGCGTACTCCTCGTGCTTCTGGCTGATCGGCAGGACGCGCGCCTGCACCGGCGCGAGCCACGTGGGGAAGGCGCCGGCGTAGTGCTCGATCAGGATGCCGATGAACCGTTCGAACGACCCGAAGATCGCGCGATGCACCATCACCGGCCGTTTCGGCTGACCGTCCGCGTCGATGTACTCGAGCCCGAAGCGGTCAGGCTGGCCGAAGTCCACCTGCACCGTCGCCACCTGCCAGCGACGGCCGAGCATGTCCTGGATGTCGACGTCGATCTTCGGTCCGTAGAACGCGCCATCGCCCGGGTTCAGGTCGTAGCGCAACCCGTTCCGATGGAG
>QHRT01000019.1:12539-13072 GCA_003220195.1 Candidatus Rokuibacteriota bacterium
CCCACTGCTCGGCGGTGCCCATCGACTTCTCGGGCCGCGTGGACAGCTTGTAGAACGGCTCGATCTCGAACGTCTTGTACCACTCGCGGATGAGCTCGAGCGCGCCCGTGATCTCGTCCTGCACCTGGTCCAGCCGGCAGTAGATGTGCGCGTCGTCCTGCGTGAACTGCCGCACGCGGAAGAGACCGGAGAGCGTCCCGGACCGTTCGTTGCGATGCAGCCGCCCCATCTCGGCGTAGCGCAACGGCAGGTCGCGGTACGAGCGGAGCTGGTTGCGATACACGAGCGTCGACTCGGGACAGTTCATCGGCTTGAGGCTGAACGTCTCTTCTTCGGCGTCGACCAGGAACATGTTGTCCCGGAAATAGTCCCAGTGACCGGACTGCTCCCAGAGTCTCTTGTTCGCCAGGATCGGCGTGGAGATCTCCTGGTAGCCGCGCGCGTCCAGCACCTCGCGCACGAACTTTTCGAGCTCGCGCACGATCGTCCACCCGTTCGGCAGCCAGAACGGCGCGCCCGGCGAGACGTCGTGG
>QHRT01000020.1:0-13967 GCA_003220195.1 Candidatus Rokuibacteriota bacterium
GTCCGACATCCTTGCGCAGGAGCCGGAGCGCGAAGTTCGCCGGCTCGAACGCGCCCGGGAACACGATGTCCGGGATCATCTCCTTCAGCAAGCGGCCCTGCCCGAACGAGCCCTTCTGGAGCGCGTCGAGCAAGGCTTCCGGCGCGACACCGGCCTTGACGCCGAGCGTGAGCCCCTCGGCGATCGCCATGCGCGTGCACGCCGACACCATGTTGTGCACGAGCTTCGCGATCGTCCCCGAGCCGATCTCGCCCACGCGCATCACCTTGTCGCCGATCGCGTCGAGCACCGGCTTGACGCGCCGGTACACTTCGTCATCGCCGCCCACCAGCACCGCGAGCTTGCCGGACCGCGCGCCGGGCACGCCGCCGCTGACCGGAGCGTCGAGCACGTGGACTTCCCGCACCTCGGCGAACACGCGGTGGATGTGCCGGATCAGCGTGGCCGAGCTGGTGGAGAGATCGACGTAGACCGCGCCGCGCGCCGCGCCGTGCAGGATTCCATCGGGACCCAGCGCCACCGCTTCCACTTCGCGGGGGCTCGGCAGCGAGGTGAAGATGACCTCGCTCCCCCGCGCCACCTCTTCGGGCGTCTCCGCCCACGCGGCGCCCTGGTCGAGATGCGGCTTCGCGCTCTCTTGCCGGACGTCCGAGACCACCAGCGTGTGGCCAGCCTTCAGGACGTTCAGCGCCATCGGCCCGCCCATGTTGCCGAGCCCGATGAATCCGATCCTCATGTCGACCTCCAGTTCGTCGTGTGGAGCCAGCGCGGCGGACCCGTGTGCCCGCGCGTGCTCGTTCGCAGCAGGGTTGGGAGCGGTCGGACGCGCGCACCGGCCATTGTGCCACGCGCGTGGCCGCTCGACATCGGCGCAGTGAGCCCGTAGTCTCGGGCCTGAAACTCGTCATGCATCCCCTGTCGACCCTCACGCGGAAGGGAGAGCGCGCATGAAAGTCACGGCCGTCACGCCGTTCATCGTCGATCCCGGGTACGGCAAGAACTGGCTCTTCGTCAAGGTCGAAACGTCCGACGGCCTGCACGGGTGGGGTGAGTGCTACACGCAAGCCGATCGCGACCAGTCGATCGCGGCGCATGTCCGACAGCTGGCGCGCTACCTGGTCGGCCGGGACGCAGGCCACATCCGACACTTCACGCACTGGGCCTATCACGACTTCGCCGGCAAGCGCGGCGCGATGGATTTCTGGAGCGCGGTGAGCGGCCTCGAGCAGGCGCTGTGGGACCTCGCCGGCAAGAGGCTCGGCGTGCCCGTCGTGAATCTCCTCGGCGGGCCATGCCGCGAGCGGATCCGCGTCTACGCCAACGGCTGGTACTCGGGCGCGAAGACCCCGGATGCCTACGCGGCGAAAGCGAAGGACACCGTCGCGCGCGGCTTCACCGCGTTGAAGTTCGACCCGTTTCCTGGCCCGTGGCGGACGCACATCTCACGCGACGCCGAGCGGCAGGTCGTCGAGACCGTGCGCGCGGTGCGCGACGCGGTGGGTCCGCGCGTCGATCTCCTGATCGAAGTCCATCGACGCCTGGCGCCGATGCACGCGGTCCGCATCGCGCGGCTGCTGGAGCCGTTCGATCCGTTCTGGTACGAGGAGCCCGTCTCCGCGCGGGACCTGGGCGCGCTCGCCGAGTGTCGCCGCGAGATCCGGCTGCCGATCGTGACCGGCGAGGAGCTCTACACGCGCTTCGAGTTCCGCGAGGTGTTCGAGCGCCGCGCCGCCGACATCATCAACCCGGACGTCTGCAACGTCGGCGGCATCGAGGAGCTGCGCGCGATCGCCGCGATGGCCGAGGCGTACCACGTCGTCGTCTCGCCGCACAACTACAACAGCACGACGGTCGGCCTCGCCGCCACGCTCCAGGTCTCCGCGGCAATCCCGAATTTTCTGATCACGGAGTACTTCGTGAACTTCGAGCCGCGGGCGGCCGAGGTCGCGGTGACGCCGTTCCGCGTGGAGAACGGCTATCTCGCGCTGCCCACGGGGCCAGGACTCGGCATCGAGCTCAAGGAAGACGTGCTGACGCGTTACGCCGATCGCCAGTTCCCGCCGCGCACGATCCCGGAGCTCCGCGACGAGGGCCCGTAGCCGCGCGGCCGGCGCCCTCCGGCGCGTCGGAGTGATTTGCCTGCTGATTCTGGCGGTCGTGGTCTCTGGCTGCCAGCCGTTCACTGATTCTCCACCGTCCTTCACGCTCGAGTTTCCCGATGCCGTGGATCTCGGCGAGCTCTGGCTCCGGGAAGACGTGAACTGCTTCACCTGCGGAACCGGCGAAAAGACTCTCGGCCGCGCGGCGGGCATCCGTGCAATCTCGCTCCCTGCCGCTCACTGGTACGTGAGCGTCAAGCTGCCACGGCAGGTGGCGGGACGGTTGAAGCCACTGGCCCATCCCTCACTCGTCAACATCGGAGATCTGGATCTCCACGACTCGGACGTCCGCGACGACGATCTGCGACACATCGCCGGCATCAACTTGCGGTCCATCAACCTGAGTGGCACCCGGATCACCGGAGCGGGATTCAGCTATCTCACGCCTCATCGGAAGTGGATCTTCGTGTACCTCCACGGCTGTGACGCGCTCGACGTGAACCACCTCGCTCGCTTTCGGGGATGGACGCGGTCGACGATCAGCCTCGTCGGATACACGTTTGGCCTGCGCTATTCCGACCGCGAGCAGCGGCTTCTCGACGACGCCCGACGGATCATCTGTGACGGTCAGCCCGAGAGTGTCTGCGGCGTCCAGATCCGGTGATCCCGCGGCCGGCTCCGGATTCGCTACAATCGGCGGCAGTCGGGATGACTTCCACCTCTTCCCGGGGCGCCGTTCGACCGTGATCGCGGCTCGTCGCGAGCCGGCTCGTGTCGTCGACGAGTTCGAGGCCACGCTCGCCACGCTCCGGGCCCGGTACCGGAACGACCCGCGCGAAGAGCTGACGCGACTTCTCCTTCTCGCCATCGAGCGCGAGCAGCTCGTCTCGATCGCGTATCGCGACGAGCTCATCCAGCGCCGGCTCGCCAGGACGTCGCTCGACCCCGAAGTGCAGGACGTCATCCGCCATGCCATCGCGTGGGCCTGGAAAGACGAGGAGATGCACGCGATCTACACGCGCGGCGTCCTGCTGCGTGCGCCACGCCTCCGGGTTCGTGCGCGTGCGATGTCGGCGCAGGTCGCCGGCGCCGTGGCCGGCTGGGCCAGCTCGGTGCAGCAGCACGCGCGCTGGCGCCATGCGCCCGCGGCGCGAGCGCTGGCGGCGCTGACCGTCGCCGCGGGCCGCCTCGCCGGGAAGGTGCCCGGCAGCGTTCGCGATCGACTCCGGTTCTTGTCGCTTCAGGAGTTCTGCGAGCTGCAGGTCGACGCCGAAGAGACCGCGGCGCTCTGCTGGCAACGCGTCGCGGACCTGGCCGCACGACTTCCGGAGCTCTCGGATGACGTCCGCGCCGAATTCGCCCGCATGTGGCACGACGAGAACCAGCACCGGCGCATCTTCGAGCTGCTCGCGCGGTCGCTCGGACCTGACGATCTTCTTCGCCCCGGCGTGACCGCGAGCGCCGTGGCGGACGAAGCCCGCGCGGTCGGCGATTTCTTCGTTCCCCGCGCTCACCGCGGCCCCGACGTTCGCGATCATCCGCTCGGACGAGGCGGCGTGGTGCACGTCGTCCGCGGCGCGAACGCTGCGGACAAACGCGAAGTCTTCCGTTCGCTGCTGGACGCAAGTGGACTGGCATCTGCCATGACGGAGGCGGCGCGGGCGCGTGGACGCGGTCGCGGCGCGCTCGCCGTCGCCATCAAACCGAGCTTCATGCTCGGCTGCCACCGCGACGATACCTCCGTCATCACGGACCCGGTGCTCGTCGAGGAGCTGGCGCGCTCCCTGCGCCGGCACGGCGCCACCGACGTCGCCGTCGTCGAAGGCCGGAACGTGTACGACCGCTTCTTCGCCCATCGCGGCGTGGATGAGGTCGCGCGGTACTTCGGATTCACCTCGACGGACTATCGCGTGGTGGACCTCACCGAGGAGCAGGTCCCGTACACGTACCCGCGGGGCATGGCGCAGCACACGGTGGGGCGAACCTGGAAGGACGCGGACTTCCGAATCGTGTTCGCCAAGATGCGCAGCCATCCGACCGATCTCACGCATCTCGCAATCGGCGCGCTGCAGGGCGTCGGCCCGCGGCTCGAAGAGTTCCTGTTCGCGGAACGACAGGCGCACCGCGACACGGCGATCCTGACGCCGTTGACGGACTTCCCCCCGGATTTTGCGCTGGTCGACGCGTACGACGCCGCGGCCGACGGGCTCGTCGGCGTGATCGGATGCCGCAACCCGCGGCGTCCGCGCCGTCTCTACGCCGGCCGCGATGCGCTCGCCGTCGACATGGTGGCGACGCGCCACATGGGCGTGCCCGACCCGCGCAGGTCGTTCCTGCTCCGCGCCTGTTGTCACTGGTTCGGCGATCCGGGAGCGCAGATCCGTGTGGACGGCGTGGACGAGCCGATCGAGGGCTGGCGTGGACCGTACGACACAGAGCTCTCCGCGTTCCTGAGCCTGGTCGCGTATCCGGTCTACCAGTACGCGAGCCGGCGCGGCGCCGCGTTCGTGCCCGCCATGGACACGGCAGCGTTCCCCCCGCTCGGTCGCGACCCATGGCTCGCGCGCACGTACCGGCGGCTGATTCTCCGTCTGCTCTCGCTGCCGGCATGAAGCGACGGGTCATCGTGATCGGCGCCGGCATGGGCGGCCTCACCGCGGCGTCGAGACTGGCGCGACTCGGGCACGACGTTCGACTGTTCGAGGCGCGCGCGGGACCCGGAGGCCTTGCGTCCGGCGTCGAGTTTTCCGGCACGCGGTTCGACGCCGGTCCCTACGTCCTGCTGGATCGCCCGGGTCTCGCATGGGCGCTCGATGCCGTTGGAGTCGACCTCGAGGAGATTGCGGCGCTGCAGCGCATCGACGAGCTCTACAGCGTGACGTCGGGTGACGGTGAGTCGCTCGAATTCTTCACCGACGGCGCCCGGACGGCCGCCGCGGTCGACCGGCGCTGGCCGGGCAGCGGCCGCCGTTACGAAGCGTTCGTGAGGGCCGTCGACCGGGTCTATATGCGAACGCGACCGCTCCTCACGGCGCCGCCCCCGCGCCTTCGCGACATGCTCCGCACCGGCGCCTGGCGCGATCTCGCATTTCTCCGACGGTCGCTCGACAGCGTGCTCGCGCGAAGCGGGCTGCCGCGCGAGGTCGTCGACGCGATCGCGATCTGGACCCACATCGCCGGTCAGGACCCGGCCGAGGCGCCGAGCGTGCTGGCGCTGATCCCGGCGGCCCTTCACCGATTCGGCGCGTATTACCCGCGTGGCGGGATCTCGACGATTCCGTGCGCGCTCGCTCGTCACGCGGCAGCGCACGGCGTCGAATTCACGTGGGGCGTGTCGGTACGGTCCATTCGCACGCGCGCCGGTCGCGTGGTCGGCGTCGAAACGGATCGCGGCGTCACGGAAGCGGACGCCGTCCTCTCGAACGCGCACGGGCTCGGAACTCACCTGGAGCTGCTCGATCCCGTGCCCGAGCCGGCTCGACGGGGAACCGCGCCCGCCGTATCTTCGGTTTCACCTCGGTGAGGGCCGTGACGGCTGCACGCTGCTCGTCATGCCGGGCGTGGTCGATCGCGGAGCGTGCGTCGAGGGCTGGTGGCCGGCGCGTCTCATCGCTCCGCTCGGTCACGCGACGGCATCCCGTCTCGGGCCGAACGGGCAGCGCGGCGCCCTCACGCGGATGATCGACGATCGGTGGTGGCGTGCCGGAATCTCGGATCACGAGATCGTCGCGACGCGCGTGCCGAGCGAGTGGGGCCAGGAGTTTCGTCTGCACCGCGACAGCATGAACCCGGTCATGACGGCGCAATCGATGCGGGCGGGGCGCCTGCCCCACAAGAGCCCGTTCGTCGAGGGACTCTATCTCGCCGGCGGCTCCACGCATCCCTGCTGGCCGCCGACCGGCTCCACCGGGATCTCGGCTGATGCTCGCGACGGAGCTCGAGTCCCACGCCGACGGCAAGCGCGTTCGCGTCGCCCGGCTCGGATCCGGTCCACCGGTGATCCTGCTTCACGGCTACCCGGAAACCCTGCAGATCTGGTGTGATGTGGCGCGCCGCCTCGCAGACCGCTCGAGCGTCATCGCCTTCGACTGGCCCGGCATGGGCGAGAGCGACGAGTGGAAGGGCGGCGCTTCGCCGACCCACATGGCCGAGCGTCTGGTGCGGATGATGGAAACCTGGAATATCGATCGCGCCGACGTCGTCGCGATGGACATGGGCGGTCAGCCTGCGCTCGTGCTCGCGGCGCGCTGGCCGGAGAGAGTCCGGCGGCTCTGCGTGATGAACTCGTTCGTGCAGTGGGACGAGGCAACATCGTGGGAAATCAGGATTCTCCGCCAGTACGGCTGGAACCGGGTGATCCTCCGCCACCTGCCTCGTGCGGTCTTCACCCGCGCCGAGCGGACGTTCCTGCCGAGAGGCGTACGCCTGTCGCCCGAGCTGCGCCGGGACTTCTGGCAGTGCTTTCGCCGGACGGCCGTGCGCCGTTACATCGTCCGGATGTGCGGCGCCTATTCGGGATCGCTCCGGCGCCTGCCCGAGCACTTCGCACGGATTCACGCTCCGACGCTCGTCCTGTGGGGGGACCGAGATCGACACTTTCCGCCGGCTCACGCGGCCCGCTTGCACGCGGCGGTCGCGGGCTCGCGGCTCGAGGTCATCCCGTCCGGCGAGCACTGGATGGCCTGGCATCTCGCGGGAGAGGTCGCGGCGCGCGTCGGAGAGTTTCTCGGGACGTCCCCGGATTTGAGATAAACGCACGAGGAGAAACCATGAAAGCGACGCTCGGCGTAGTCCTGGTTGGCATGGTCGCGTGGATGGCGGCGTACGCCGCGCTGGCCGAGGAGCCCGCCACGGCGCTCCCGACCACCGTCGTTGCGGTGTCGCTCTTCAAGAACGGGCTGGGGTTCATGGCCCGGGAAGCCCCTCTGCCGAGGGGAGACGTCACGGTTCTCGTCGACGGTTTGCCGGCGCCGGTGCACGGGACCCTGTGGGTCGAAACGCGCGGCGACGGGGGCGCGCTCAAGGACCTGATCGCGTTCGAACGAGAATCCGTCCAGCAGCTGCCCGCGCTGACGGTGGCCGAGCTGCTCGAAGCGAACGTCGGCGAGACCGTGGAGGCCCGCTACGGTGGCACGAGCGTCATCCGGGGCAAGATTCTCGCCGTCCCCGAGAGCCGACCTGCGCCGCCTCCGACGCCGGCGCCGAGATATGCGTTGTCCCCGTCGGTGCTCCCCTCCAGTGAGGCGGCGTCCCTCGTGCTGTTCGATACGCCGAACGGCATGGTCGCGCTCAACAAGAACGCGATCGATCAGCTCTCACGCGTCGGCGGCCCGCTGAAGACCACGGTGCCGCGGAAGAAGCGCGCGACCGCCTTGCACGCGCGCGCGACGAATGCGAGTGGCGCCGCCCGGCTCGTCATCCAGTACCTGGCCAGGGGCATCAGCTGGGCGCCGAGCTACGTGATCGACATCTCCGAGCCGAAGACCGCGCGCATCACCGCGAAGGCGGAGATCGTCAACGACCTCGACGATCTCGACAACGTCGCCGTGAAGTTCATCACGGGGTATCCGAACATCCAGTTCGCCGACGTCACGGATCCCATGGCCTTGCGCGAGGACCTCGCGACGTTCCTGGCGAGCCTTGCGAATCCCCCGTCCGCCGGGCAGCCCGGCGCTCGGCGCGCGGTCGTGATGCAGAATCTCGGCGGCTCGATGGCCGGACAGACGACGCCGGGTGTCCCGACGAACGCGCTGGAAGGCCAGGCGACAGAAGAACTCTTCTTCTACGAGCGGAAGGGCGTGTCGCTCAAGAATGGCGAGCGCGGCTACTACCCGATGTTCACCGCGGAATCGCCGTACGATCACGTGTACCAGTGGAAGATCGGCGACACGCTCGACGAGCAGGAGCGCCAGCGTGCAGAGGATGCGCGCGACGCCGAGCGGGGCGAGGAAATCTGGCACAGCGTGCGGCTCACCAACGGGGGGCGTGTGCCGTGGACGACGGCGCCGGCGATGACCGTCCAGGCCGGGCAGCCGCTCGGACAGGACGTGCTCTACTACACGAGCGCGGGCGGCAAGACGACGGTCAAGATCACGCGGGCGGTCGACATCAAGGCCGAGCGAACGGAGCTCGAAGTCGATCGCAAGAGGAATGCGGCGACGTTCTACGGGTCGAGCTACACGCTGCTGACGGTCCGCGGCCAGTTGAAGGTCACCAACTTCAAGGACCGGAGCGTCACGCTCACGATCACGAAGGACCTCTCCGGCGAGGTGGTGACGTCGTCGCCCGCCGCGAAAGTGCAGCAGCTGGCCAAGGGCCTCAAGAAAGCGAACCCGCACTCGCAGCTCACGTGGGAGCTTCCCATCAACGCGCGCGGCAAGGCCGACGTCGACTACACGTACAGGGTGTACGTGCGGGAATGAAGCGCATCGTCGTCGCGCTGGGCGGCAACGCGATCCTCCGCGCGAAGCAACTCTCGAGCTACGAAGAGCAGTTCGACAACGTCCGCCGCACCTGTCGGCAGATCGTCGAGCTCATCGCCGGGGGCTACCAGCCGATCTTCACGCACGGCAACGGACCCCAGGTCGGGAACCTCCTGATCCAGAACGAGGCCGCGTCCGCGCTGGTGCCGGAGGTCCCGCTCGACGTCTGCGGCGCCGAGACACAGGGCCAGATCGGCTACATGATCCAGCAAGCGTTGCGGAACGAGCTCCACGCGGCCAGGCTCGTCCGGCCCGTCGTGAGCCTGCTCACCCAGGTGCTCGTGGACGCCGACGACCCGGCGTTCGCGCAGCCGGTGAAGCCGATCGGCCCCTTCCTGTCCGAAGAGGTCGCCGAGCAGCGGATGCGCGACAAGCGCGAGACCTGGGCGCACGTCGACGCGCGCGGGTGGCGCAAGCTCGTCCCCTCGCCGCAGCCGGTCGGCATCGTCGACGTCGAGGTCATCCACGCGCTGCTCGACGCCGGCGCGGTGGTCGTCGCGTGCGGGGGCGGCGGCGTGCCGGTACTGCGCCGTCCCGACGGTCAGCTACGCGGAGTCGAAGCCGTGGTCGACAAGGACCTCGCGGCCGCGCGGCTCGCGCTCGACATTCACGCCGAGACGCTCCTCATTCTCACCGACGTCCCGGGCGTGGCGGTGAACTTCGGCAAGAGCAACGAGCGCTATCTGCGCCGCCTCACGGTGACCGAGCTGGGAACCCTGCTCGTGCAGGAGCCGTTTTCCGCCGGCAGCATGGGCCCGAAGGTGCGGGCCGCGTATCGCTTCGTGCACGACGGCGGCGGGCGGGCGACGATCTGCGCGCTCGACGACGCGATCGCGGGGCTCGAGGGCAAAGCGGGGACGGTGGTCGTTCCGGACGACGCGATGCAGCTGTCGTTTCATCCGTAGCACGCGCCCCGCGGCGCCGACGAGCTCACCGCGGCTGCCCGACCACGCCTTCGACCAGCCAGTCCATCTTGCGGAGATCCGCCAGCGGAAACACCTCGCCGGACTTCACGCGCTCGGCGCCGCGATTGTCCTTGAGCGGCCCCTGGAACGGATGCGCCGCGCCGGCGATGAACTCGCGCGTCTTCGCGTCGACCAGCTTCGAGACGTCCGCGGGCACGGCGGGGCCGAACGGCGCCAGCGTGAGAAAGTCGTCGCGCAAGCTGCCCAGGATGTCCTGGCTCTTGAACTTGCCGTCCATCACCTCGCGCACGAGCCGCGTGTAGAGGGTGCCCCACGTGAACGCGACGCCGGTCACGAAGCCCTTCGGCGCGAACTTGCTCACGCCGAGGGAGTGGAAGCCGACGGAGTAGGCGCCGCGCTTCTCGGCCGTCTGCACGACCGTGATCGGTGAATCCACGATCACCCCGAGCACGTCGCAGCCCTGCTCGAGCAGCGCGTTCGCGGCCGCCGCCTCCTTGCCGGGGTCGAGGAACGTGCCCGTGAAGACGACGCGCGTCTCCACGTTCGGATTCACCGAGCGCGCGCCGAGCTCGAACGCGTTGACGTTCGCGAGGAAGAAGCTGATCGGCAGCGCGACGATGTACCCGACCTTGTTCGTCTTCGTCGTCTTCCCGGCGGCCATGCCCATCAGGTAGAACGCCTCGGGCGTGCTGGCCCAGTAGGTCGTCATGTTGGGCGTTCGCTTGTAGCCGCCCGGATGGAAGAACTTCACGTCGGGATATTTCTGCGCGACCCTCATCGCCGGCTCGAGATAGCCGAAGCTCGCGGCGAAGATCACCCTGGCGCCCCTCTTGATCATGTTCTCCATGACGCGCTCGGCGTCGGCGCCCTCCGGCACGTTCTCGACCTGGATCACCTCGACGTCGGGCAGGCTCTTCTTCATCGCCTGGATGCCGTCGGCGTGAGCCTGGTTGTAGCCGCCATCGGTGACGGAGCCGAGATGCACGACTCCGACTTTGAACGGCTCCGCCGCGCCGGCCGTTGCGACGCCGGCCACGAGGGTCAGGACTGTCGCGATCGTCGAGAGCGTCCTGGTCATCGGTCGACCTCCGTGCGTTCCTGTGTGAAGAGCGTCATGGCATGCCCTGGAAGACGCGGCCGAGGCTCGCCGGCGCCGTGTGACGGCGCGCTCCGCCCCAGATCGCCAGCACCGCCAGGCTCAACACGTAGGGCAGCATGTCGAGAATGAACGGCGACACCTTCACGCCGCGCGCCTGCATCTGGATCTCCAGCGAGATCGCGCCGCCGAAGAGGAGCGCGCCCGCCATGGCGCGCAGCGGATGCCACTTCGCGAAGATGACGAGCGCCACCGCGATGAACCCGCGCCCCGCCGTCATCCATTCCGCCCACGTGCGCGCGACGCCGAGCGAGAGATGCGCCCCGGCGAGACCGCCCAGCATCCCCGCGAGGCACAGCGCCTGATACTGCAGCGCGTACGGGTTCTTGCCTGCCGCGAACGCCGCCACCGGATTTTCCCCGACCACCCTGACCTCGAGCCCCCATCGCGTCGAGAAGAGGATCCACCAGAGCAACACCGCGAGCGGAGCTGCCGCATAGACGAGCCCGTCGTGGACGAAGAAGGCCGGTCCGATGATAGGCACGTCCGCGAGGACCGGCACACGGAATTCCGGCAGACCGGAGATCCGGCTTCCGATGTATCGAGCGCCGAGCAGCGCGGAGAGCCCGACGCCGGCGAACATCAGCGCGAGCCCGGTCGCGAGCTGGTTCGCGCGGCGAGTCACCACGAGGAACGCGAAGACCAGGTTGAAGACGGCGCCGGCGAGCGCGGCCGCGATCACGCCCGCCATCGCGCTGCCGGTGTGCACCGTCGCGATGAACCCGGTCACCGCCCCGATCAGCATGACGCCCTCGAGTCCCAGGTTCACCACGCCCGCGCGCTCGCCGACGAGCTCCGCGAGCGTCGCGTAGAGCAGTGGCGTCCCGGAGAGGATCGAGCCCGCCAGGAGACTGCGCACCAGCGCGCTCATCGTCCCGCCCCCTGCCGGCCCAGCACGACGAACAGCACGACGGACATCAGGATGTTCACGACCGAGCCCGGCAGTTCCTGCGTCATCTGCAAGATGTCTCCGCCCGCGACGATCACCGCGAGCACGAACGACGCGGCGACGATGCCGGCCGGGCTGCCGCCGGCGAGCCAGCTGATCAGGAAGCCCGAGTACCCGTAGCCGGGAGACAGGCTGGGCCTGAGACGTCCCTGGATCGCGGACACCTCCGCCATGCCGGCGAGACCCGCCAGACCGCCGCCGACGAACATCAACAGGACGACGTAGCGCGTGATCGAAATTCCGGCGCGCCGCGCCGCTTCCGCGTTGCCACCGATCGCGCGCATCTCGAGGCCCCAGCGCGTCCGCGCGAGGACGAACGCGAAGACGGCCGTGGCGACGAGCGCGAACAGGAGGCCGAGATGCACGCGCGTGCCGCCGAGCGTGGGCAGGAGCGCGCCCGCCGGAAACTCCGCGGTCTGCGGGTAATTGACGCCTTCGGGATCCTTCCACGGCCCGAAGACGAAGAAGTTCACGAGCAGGATCGCGACGTAGTTCATCAGCAAGGTCGCGATCGTCTCGCTGACCCACCCGCGCGCCCGGAGCGCGCCCGCCAGCGCCGCCCAGAGACCACCCCCGACGAATCCCAGCGCGGCCATCGCGGGGAGCAGCAGCCATCCCGGCAGCCCCGGCAGGTGGATCGCGGCCCACGTGGCCGAGAGCGCGCCGACGAAGAGCTGCCCTTCGCCGCCGACGTTGATGAGCCAGATCCTCGCCGGCACGGCGACGGCCAGCGCGGCCAGGACGAGCGGGATCATCTTCACGAGCGTTTCGGAGAATCCGTACGAGGAGCCGAGCGTGCCCGCGAAGATGTCGACGTACGCGCGCAGCGGATTCTTTCCGAAGACGAGCAGCACGGCCGCGAACACCGCGAGCGCGACGCCGAGGAGGCCGGCGAAGCGCGCCAGAGCGTGGAGACGGGGATCGCGAAGCACGGACGCGTCAGACACGAACGGGCCGGCTTCCGGACGTCATCAGGTGGCCGACGTCGTCCATCGCGAGCGTGTCCGATGCGCCATCGCCCGGCGCGCCGCTTCCGACGATCCGGCCGCGGAACACGACGACGAGTCGATCCGCCAGCGCGAACAGCTCGTCGAGATCCTCGGAGATCAGCAGGACGCCCGCGCCACGCTCGCGCGCGCGAGCCAGCAACTCGCGCGCGGCGACGGCGCTCCTGACGTCGAGACCGCGCGTCGGGTAGAAGGCGATGACCAGGCGCGGCTCGCGCGCCATCTCGCGGGCGAGGATGACGCGCTGGACGTTACCGCCGGACAGCGCGCCGATCGGGCGGTCCGCCGACGGAATCGAGACGCCGAGACGTGCGAGCGAGCGTTCGAGGTCGGTCCGCGCGGCATCCCAGTCGATCGCGAGGCCGCCGGCGCGCGCGTACTTCCGCGTATCGCCGAGCACCATGTTCTCGAGGATCGTGAGTCCGCCGACCGCCGCCATGCCGAGCGCGTCCTCCGGGATGAAGACGACGCCGCGCGCCCGAAGCCTCGCCACCGACCATCGCGTCGCGTCCACTCCGGCGTAGCATTTCCGGCCGGCGCGGCACGGAGCGAGCCCGATGATCACGTCGCCGAGCTCGCGCTGGCCGTTGCCGGCGACGCCCGCGACGCCAACGATCTCGTGTGGCCAGATCGTGAGGTCGACGTTCGTGAGGCCGGTGGCATGGCCCTCCGGCGGGACGCTCACACCCCGCAACTCGAGAATCGGCGTGGTCTCGCGGCCACGGGTCGCCGGCGCGCCGCGTGGCGCCGGGCTCACCGCCCCACCGAACATCAGGGAGACCAGGATCGACGTGGTCGCCTCCGCGCGACCGAGCGAGCCGGCGACGGCGCCCTGGCGCATCACCGTGATGCGATCGGCGCACGCCAGGACTTCCTCGAGCTTGTGCGTGATGAAGACGACGGCGTACCCGTCGCCGCGCAGATTCCGGAAGATTCCGAACAGGCTCTCGACCTCGTGAGGGGCGAGGCCTCGCGTCGGCTCGTCGAGCAGCAAGATCCGGGCGTCGCCGAGCAAGAGCTTCACGATCTCCATGCGCTGTCGTTCGCCGACGGAGAGTTGCCACACGAGCGCGTCGGGATCGGTCGCGAGCCCGTAGCGGTTCGACGTGTCGCCGATGCGACGCGCGATGGCTCTCCGATCCAGCACGGCGCCGAGGTCCGGCAGGAAGAGCGCGATGTTCTCGGCCACGGTCAGCGCGGGCACCTGCACGAGCTCCTGGAAGACCATGCCGATGCGATGGCGTCGCGCGTCGTGCGGCGAGGCGATCGCGATCGGGGCGCCGTCGAGGCGGATCTCGCCGGCGTCGGCGCGAGAGAAGCCGTACAGGATCTTCATCAGCGTGCTCTT
>QHRT01000020.1:14004-20540 GCA_003220195.1 Candidatus Rokuibacteriota bacterium
GGCGACGACGCCGGGGAAGGCCTTCGTGATGCCGCGCAGGGTGAGCAGCGGCGATGCGTTCATCGACCCGGATACTATAATGGCGCCGCGATGACGGCCATGAACGTCGGCGCGGCGAATCGTGAGGCTCTCGAGCGACTGTGTCGGGCGCGGCCGGCGTGGACGGCGGTCCGGCCGGCGCGCGAGGCCATCGGCCTCTCCGGCCGTACGTTGCTGCACGCGGGCCCGCCGATCGAGTGGAAGCGAATGTGCTGGCCGATGCGCGGAGCGGTCCGCGCGGCCGCGCTCTTCGAAGGATGGGTGCGCAGCGCCGAGGAAGCGGACGCGCTCGCCGCGGCCGGCGAGATCACGTTCGCCCCGTGCGCGAGCCACGGCGCGGTCGGACCGATGGCCGGGATCATCTCGCCGGAGACGCCGGTGCTGGTCGTCGAGGATCGCGTGAACGGCACCTCCGCGTGCTCGTTCATCGCGGACGGGCCATGGGGCCACCAGCTGCGCTTCGGCGCGCACGGGCCCGAGACGCTCGCCGGACTCGCGTGGGTCCGCGACGTCGCGGCGCCGGCGTTCGCGACGGTGCTCGAGCGGGAAGGGCCGATCGACCTCGCCAGCCTGATGGCCCAGGCGCTCTCGATGGGCGACGAGATGCACATGCGGAATGCGGCGGCGACCGGGTTGCTCGCGCGACGGCTGGCCGCTCCGCTCGTCGCCGCTGCCCCGAACGCCGCGGAGCTCGAAAAGATTCTTCGATTCGTCACGCGCGACAACGACCAGTTCTTCCTGGCCTGGTCGATGTGCGCCGCGAAGGCGGCCGCGCGCGCGATCGAAGACCTTCCGGGCTCGACGGTCGTCTCGACCATGGCGCGCAACGGCATCGAGTTCGGCATCCGCGTCGCCGGTCTCGGCGAGAGGTGGTTCACCGGACCCGCAAGCGTGGTCGACGGTCTCTACTTCCCCGGCTTCACCGCCGCTGACGCGAATCGTGACACCGGAGACTCGGCCATCATGGAGACGTACGGGCTCGGAGGCATGGCGATGGCGGCGTCGCCCGCGGTGCAGAAGATCGTCGGCGCAAAATCGTTTGCCGATGCGGTGCAGACCACGCGCGACATGGGCGAGATCTGCGTCGGCGGCAATCCGCTGTTTCCGATCGCGCCGCTCGGAGGAGACGGGACGCCGACCGCGATCGACATCCGCAAGGTGGTCCAGACCGGGATCGTGCCCCGGATCAACACGGCGATCGCGCACGCGAAAGCCTCGCGCATGATCGGCGCCGGCATCGCGACACCACCGTCCGGACCGTTCGTCGACGCGCTCGTCGCCTTCGGCGAGCGCCATCCCGGCTGAGTCGCGCCTCTCGCGATGCCGGTCCGCGCGACCGTCTGGCGTGGCTTCTACCAGGACTCCGTCGTGCTGATGCACGTCGCCGCGGAGGTCCGCGCCCTGCCCGGCGTTCGTCTCGCCGCGGCATTGATGGGAACGCCGGCGAACCACGAGCTCCTGTCGAGCGCCGGACTCGCGACGCCGGACAGCAAGAATGCGACGGCCGCCGACCTGGTTCTCGCGGTGGACGCTGCGACTGACGCCGAGGCGGAAGCCGCGCTCGCCGCAGCGAAAGGGTTCTTCGACGAGCGGCGGCGGGCGCGCGAATCGACCGGTCGCGCGCTGCCGCGCACGCTCGACGGCGCGCTCAAGCAGATGCCCGACGCGAACGTCGCGCTGATCTCGGTGCCCGGCGACTACGCGAAGCTCGAGGCCCTCACCGCGCTCCGCCGCGGCCTGCACGTGTTCCTGTTCAGCGACAACGTGCCGGTCGGCGACGAGGTCGAGCTCAAGAGACTGGCGCTGGCGCAGCAGCGACTCTGCATGGGACCAGACTGCGGCACCGCCTATCTCGGCGGTGTCGGACTCGGGTTCGCGAACGTCGTGCCGCGAGGCCGCATCGGGTGCGTGGCGGCGGCGGGCACCGGGTTGCAGGCGGTCGCATCGCACGTGGCCACGCTCGGCGAAGGCATCTCGCACGGGATCGGCGTCGGTGGGCGCGATCTCTCGGCCGAGGTCGGCGGCATGATGACGTTCTTCGCGCTCCGGAAGCTCGCCGACGATCCATCGACGGACGCGATCGTGATCATCGCGAAGCCACCGGCGCCGGAAGTCATGCCACAGCTCGATGCGGCGATCCGGACGATCACGAAGCCGGTGGTCGTCTGCGCCCTCGGCGCGGCGGTCCCGGCCAGCGCGCCCGCGACGTGGGTGACGACGCTCGAGGACGCCGCCGAAGCGGCCGTGGCCGGGATCCGCGGGCGCGCATGGACGCCGCGATCGTTCACTGACGCCGCGGCGGTTCGATCTCGTGTCGCGGCGATCGCGGCCGGCGCGCGGCCGCGCGGCGCGTTGCTGGGTCTCTTCACGGGCGGCACGCTCGCGCACGAAGCGCGCGTGATTCTCGAACCGCTCGTGGGTCCGGTGAACATCGATGGCGCCGCGCCGGGGAGCGCGCATCGGGTGATCGATCTCGGCGCCGACGAATTCACGCGAGGCCGCGCGCACCCGATGATCGACGTCGCGGCACGCGACAGCCGCATTCGCGAGGCCGGCGCGGCAGCTGACGTCGCGGTGTTGCTCGTCGACCTGGTCCTGGGCCGCGGCGCTCATCCGGATCCCGGGCCATCGCTGGCCGCGGCGATTCGGGATGCTCGCGCGACCGCCGAGCGTGACGGCCGCACGCTCGTCGCGATCGCGTCGGTCGTCGGTACCGACGGCGACCCGCAGGGGCTCGCGCGGCAAATCGCGGAGCTCCGGGCCGCCGACGTCCACGTTCTGCCGTCCAGTGCGCAGGCCGCCCGCTCCGCCGCCCTCGTGCTGGATCCCCGTCTCGCGTCGCGGCTCCTGTCGGCATGAACACCACCGACGTCATGCCGCAAGAGCCGCTGCGCGTCGTCAACGTGGGGCTCGAGCTGTTCGCGCGCGAGCTTGAAGCCCAGGGCGTCGAGGTCGTGCATGTCGACTGGCGACCGCCAGCCGGAGGCGCGGAGATCGCCGCGCTGCTGGGGCGCCTCGGCGACTGATCGCTAATTCGGAGACGATCCGATCACGAGCAGGGGACTGAGAAAGGTCCAGATGCGAGGCGGCGCCCGACGGCCGCACGCGAGGCGTACTCCCTGTACGTCGAGCGTGCGGCCGAGGGCGCCAACGAAGCAGATGGGCCTTTATCAGCCCCCTGCTACAGCCAGCGGCGGACGCGGCGGCGGTACTCGTCGTACGCGATTCCGAACGTGGCGCCGATGTAGCGCTCCTCCCGTCGGATGACGGTCAGCTGCAAGATCACGAGGACGATCGGCAGGAACAACAGGATCCAGATCGAGTTCAGCAGGAGCATCACGCCGAGATACACGAGGGTCATCCCCAGGTACATGGGATTGCGAGACAGCCGGAAGGGGCCGTGCGTCACCAGTGTCGAAGCCGGCCGGTTCGGAATGATGGTCGTGCCGGCGCCGCGGAACGTCGCGACGGCCCACGCCGCCAGGCCGCTTCCGCAGACGACGAGCACGCAGCCCACGAGCGCTCCAGCGGAGCGCGCAGCCGGTCCAGCGAGCTGCAGCGGGAACGCACGGTCGAGCAGCCATCCGGCAATGATGCCGAGGACGAACAGCAACGGGGGCGGATAGCGAACACCCGGACCGGACGGCGACGAATCAATCATCGAGACTGACGTGAGCGCGCGCTCCAGGGTCGCTCGGGTTCATCGCTGTCTCAGCCTGCGCAAGCCAGTAGGTCATCTCCATCGCGCGATACATGGTCGCCGCGCTCGCAAGATGCTCCCGGGCCGGACCGCGCTGGCCAATTCGCTGATAGAGCCGGCCGAGGCCGAGCCGGCAGTGGGCGACGAGAGGGCGCATGCCGAGCGCGTCGGCAAGTGCGAGCGCTTCGCCATAGCGCGCTGCCGACACGTCGACGAGGTCGCGCGCATCCTGATGCGCCGGTGCCGCTCCGGCCAGGTACAGCGCGTACGCCTCGGTGCCCCTTGTCCGGTGCTGCCGCGAGAGATCGAGGGCATGCTGCGCCATGGCGTCCGCGTCGGCGAAACGGCCGGCCAGCAGATAACCTTCCCCGAGCTGCACCGCGATCTGCTCGCGGCCCACCTGCCCGGTCGCCCGCTCGGAAGCAGCCCGCTCGAGAAGGGACAGTCCGTCCGCGACGCGGCCCGCCAGCGCGTGGGCCAAGCCCAGGCCTGCGGTGATTTCGGCAACGAGGTTCTGGATGTCGCCGCGCTGACACGTCTCGAGCGTACGGTCGAGAAGGAGGGCGGCCTGGTCGACGTCGCCTTTGCGCAGGCGGAGCATGCCGAGTCCGAGGTAGGCATGCATGAGCGTGAAGGGCTCGTCGACGCTTTCGGCGATGCGGATGGCCTCCTCGGCCGTCACGATGCCCTCGGCAAACTCGCCCAGTTCTGCCAGGGACCAGGTGAGAAAGCAGCGTGAGAACACGGAGAGCGGGCCATGCTGCCCGAAGCTCTCGAGGCGCAGCGCCCCCTGCAAGACCGCCGCGTTGCGCCTGAGACCCTCCACCGCTTCCCGATGCCGCCCGAGGATGAAGTAGACGAAGCTCAGGAAGAAGGTGCTCATGACTTGAAGGCCGGGCTCCTCCTGCGCCTCGGCGATGGCGGACGCGCGCTGGCCGGCCTCCACGGCGCGATCGTAGTCACCCGCGAGACAGGCGTGCGGGGTCAGGTGGGTGTAGACCCAGCCGAGACGCTGCGGATCATCGAGAGCGTGGGCCAACGGCACGGCGTCCGTGAGAATCGCGAGGATCTCTCGATGTCGCCCCAGCGGCAGGAGTGCGTTGCGGAGATCGAGACGGATGTCGATCGATTCCGCGAGTCGCTCGCGGGACTCCGGCAGATGACGCAGAACGTCCAGGGCTTGTTCGAGAAAACTGACGGCTTCACGGTACGCCGATCGAGTGGCCGCCCTCGTCGCCGCCTGTCGCAGGTACGCGAGGGCCTTGTCCCGGAGTTCACCGCGGAGCGCGTGGTGAGCGAGGCGCTCGACGTGCTCGTTGAGGCGGGTCGCATGGACCCTCTCGATGACGTCGGCAATGCGCGCGTGGAGCATGCGCCGTCGATCATGGAAGATGCCGCCGTACGCCACCTCGTGGGTCAGCGCGTGCTTGAACGTGTACGCGACGTCGGAAGAGAAACTGTGGTCGTACAGGAATTCGGCGCTCTGCAGACGGCCGAGCCGTTGCCGGAGCGCCTCCTCGTCCTCGTCGGCGATGGCCTGGAGGAGCGCGAATGGCACGTCCTTGCCGATGACGGCAGCGGTCTCCAGCAGCCGTTTGTCGTCCGCGGGCAGACGATTGATGCGCGCGGCGAGAATCGCCTCCACCGTCGCCGGGACCTCGATGGTATCCACGTGCTCGACCAGGCGATACGCGCCACGGTCGCCTTGCACGATGTTCGTCTCGACCAGGGCCCGCACGCTTTCTTCCATGAAGAGCGGATTCCGCCCCGTCCTTCCCGCGAGGAGGCTCTTGAGGGGAACGAGAGAAACGTCCCGCCCCAGCAAGGCATCGAGCAGCTCGTCGGCATTCTCGGACGGCAGCGGATCGAGGCGGAGCCGGGTGTAGTAGGTCTTGCCTCCCCAGGCGTGGCGATACTCGGGCCGACAACTCAGGAGCAGCAACATCGGTGACGCGGGCACGCTCTCGACGAGAGCATCGAGCAGCGCCTGCGTCTCGGTATCGATCCAGTGGAGGTCTTCGAAGATCGTCATCAATGGTTGGACGTGCGCCTCGCGCACGAGCAGGCGCTTGACCGCGTCGAGCGTCTGCTGCCGGCGCTGAGCAGGGTCCAGGTCGAGCCAGCGATGGTCCTCGACCGGAACGTCGAGCAGCGCGAGGAGTGCCGGCAGAGAAGGGGCGAGGGCGCCATCGAGTGCGAGGAGCTTGCCCGTCACCTTTTCGCGGACGTCGCGCAAGTCATCACGATCATGAATCGCGAAATACGTCCTGAGGAGGCTGACGACTGGTGCGTAGCTCGTCGCTTGCTCGTACGAGGTGGCGGTGGTCTCGACGATTCGCCAGCCCGCCGGACGGCAGGCGTGAGCGACTTCGTGGATCAGCCGGGATTTGCCCATCCCCGCCTCGGCGAGAAGCGTCACGACTTGCCCCTCGCCGCTTCCCGCGAGGGCCAGCTGGCGTCGCAACGCTTCAAGCTCGAGCCGCCGGCCGACGAATGGCGTCATCGCTCCCCACAGCCCGAGCCCCGGGCGCTCCCGCCCCGTGAGAAGGTAGACTGACTTCTCCTTCTCCAGCCCCTCGCCGGTCGACGCCAGTTCGAACCGGCGCTCCAGGAAAGGCGCCGTCGCCCCGCTGGCGACCGTCTCGCCCGGCTTCGTGCCATGCAACACTTGCTCGAGCAGGACCCACTGATCACGCTTCGCGTTCGCGTCGATCTCGATTCGGGTTCCGATGACTCCGGTCAAGACCGGCGCGACGTGCAGCCCGATCGTCACCACCGGCCCGCTACCGTCGCTCTC
>QHRT01000021.1:0-2392 GCA_003220195.1 Candidatus Rokuibacteriota bacterium
GCGCGTTCGACGAGCTTGCGGTAAAGCTCAGGACCGCCGGGAAGATCTACGGCGCCGTGCATCCGTACGTCGGGCAGGAAGCAGTCGCGGTCGGCGTCTGCGCCAGGCTCGGTGTCGCCGACCGCGTCACCAGCACGCACCGCGGTCACGGCCACTGCATCGCGAAGGGCGCCGACCCGCGACGGATGATGGCGGAGCTGTTCGGCCGCGTCGACGGCTACTGCAAGGGCAAGGGCGGCTCGATGCACATCGCGGACTTTGCGATCGGGATGCTCGGCGCCAACGGCATCGTCGGCGGTGGGCTGCCGATCGCGTGCGGCGCCGCGCTCGCCGCGCAGATGGAGAACCAGGGCAACGTCGTCGTCTGCTTCTTCGGTGACGGCGCCGCCGCCGAGGGCGAGTTCCACGAGGCGCTCAACATCGCCTCGGTGTGGAAGCTGCCGATCGTCTTCGTGTGCGAGAACAATCAGTACGCGGCCAACAACGCGGTCGGCGTCCAGCATCCGAGCGCGGACATCGCGACGCACGCGGTCCCGTTCGGCATCCCGGGCGTCATCGTCGACGGCAACGACGTCCTCGCGGTCGGCGAGACGACGGACACCGCGGTGACCCGCGCCAGGCGCGGGGGCGGGCCGACGCTGGTCGAATGCAAGACCTATCGCTGGCTGTTCCATGCCATGCGCAACGCGCCGCCTCCGGAAACACGGCAGGCGGACGAGATCGCCACCTGGAAGAAGCGCGACCCGATCGCGAGCTTCGAGCGCCACCTGCTGGCCGAGCGCGTCCTGTCGGGGGCGGAGGTCGATGCGATGCGGGGTCGCGTGCAGCGCGACCTGGAGGATGCAGTCGCGTTCGCCGAGGCGAGCCCGTTTCCCGATCCCAAGGATCTGCTGGTCGACATGTTCGTCGCCGAGAGGGCATAGCGATGCGCGAGCTCACGTTCCAGCAAGCGCTCGACGAAGCCGTGGCGGAGGAGATGCGGCGCGATCCGCGCGTCTTCACGATGGCCACCGACTTCACCGGTGATCCCCTCAAGGAGTTCGGCCCGACGCGCGTTCGCTTCACGCCGATCTCCGAGGCCGTGCTGACCGGCATGGGGCTCGGCGCCGCCGGGTGTGGATTCCGGCCGATCGTGAACTGGCGGATGGTGACGTTCTCGTTCGTCGCGATGGACCAGGTCGTCAATCAGGCGAGCAAGATCCGGTACATGTTCGGCGGCCAGGCGGATTTCCCGGTGACGTACCGCTGCTCGACCGGCGGCGGCATCGGCCTCGCCGCGCAGCATTCCCAGAGCCCGTACTCGATGTGGATGCATCTCGCGGGCTTGAAGATCATCCTGCCGTCGACGCCGGCCGACGCGAAGGGATTGCTGAAGAGCGCGATTCGCGACGACAACCCCGTCGTCTCGTTCGAGTGCAGCCGGCTCGCCACGCTGAAGGGGCCCGTCCCCGACGGCGACCATGTCGTGCCGATCGGGGTCGCCGACGTGAAGCGCGCCGGCACGGACGTGACAGTCATCGGGCTCGCGTACTACGTGCACGCGGCGCTCGCCGCGGCCGACGAGCTCGCGCGCGAGGGTATTTCGATCGAGGTCGTCGACCCCCGCACGCTCGTGCCGATGGACGTCGACACGCTCCGGGCGTCGGTCCAGAAGACCGGCCGGCTGGTGATCGTGGACGAAGCGCCGGCGACGTGCTCGGCCGCCGCCGAGATCGCGACACTGATCGTCGAGGATCCGCCGACGTTCCGGGCGCTCAAGGCGCCGGTCACGCGCCTGTGCGCCGCGCCGGTGCCAGTGCCCTACAGCCCGACGCTCGAGAACGCGGCGCTGCCGAGCAAGGACGACATCGTGGCGGCGATCCATACCGTGCTGAAGGAATCGGTGTAGGAGCGCCGGCCGTGGAATTCGGGCTCTTCATGATGCCGCTCCATCCACCAGAGCGATCGTTCGTGGAGTCCTACCAGCGCGACCTCGCGCAGATCAGGCTGGCGGATCGCCTCGGCTACCACGTGGTCTGGATCGGGGAGCATTTCACCGAGAGATGGGAGAACGCGCCGGCTCACGAGCTGCTCATCGCGCAAGCGTTGCTCCAGACGGAGCGGATCATTCTCGCGACCGGCGTGACGCTGCTGGCTCTTCACAACCCGGTGGAGATCGCGCATCGGATCGCGATGCTGGATCACCTGGCGCGCGGCCGCTTCTACTGGGGCATCGGCGGTGGCGCCATTCCCACCGATCTCGCCCTCTTCGGCCTCGAGGGCCTCTCCCCGACCGACGTGCGGGCGCGGTCGGCGGAGGCGCTCGACATTGTGCTCGGGCTCTGGGCCTCCGACGGCGCGTTCAGTCACCACGGAAAATACTTCGACGTCACCGCGCCCGCGATGGACCCGG
>QHRT01000021.1:2541-18400 GCA_003220195.1 Candidatus Rokuibacteriota bacterium
GACCGCCGGCAGTGGCGGATCGGTCGCGACATCTTCGTCGCGGAGACGCCGGCCCTGGCGCGCGAGCGCGGGCGCGCGGTGCTCGGACGCAATTACGTCCGGCATCAGTATCCGAACCGCTACGGGACTCCGCAGATGGCCGCGGGGAAGATCGATCCGGCCATGCCCGACGAGGCGCTCGACGTCGACTATATGATGGAGCACATGTGGATCGTCGGCGATCCCGAGGAGTGCGCGGACCAGATCCGACGCCTCTACGAGATGGTCGGCGGCTTCGGCATGCTGCTCGCGATCACGCTGGACTCCGACGATCCCGCGTGGGACCATCGCTCGCTCCAGCTGTTGATCGAAGAAGTCGGCCCGCGCATCGCCGATCTCGGTTGACGATTTGACTTCACGCCTCGATTCGCGTCTTTTGTTGACGTGACCTCTGCGGCCGCGATCGGCATGCCCGTGGTCAAGGACGTCGCGCTCGTGCTGGCGCACGTGCCGAGTCTCGTCCAGCTCGGCGCGAAGCCCCTGCGTGTGCTTCGCGAGATGCCGCACCCGATCGACGGCCGAACCAGGTCTTCCTCGGCAACCTGACCGTCGACCAGCTCGCCAAGTGGCCGACGCCGTGGTGGAAGCATCCGGTCGACGACGCGTCGCGGTGTGGCCCTGACGGCGAGATCGTGCCGGAGGACGAGTTTCTCGGCCTGCTCGCGAGCGCCGACGGCTTCGAGCTCCTGTCGCTCGAGCGCGACGTTGCGGAGCGAGCCCGTGTGGCACTCGACGCGCATCCGATCGTGGGACACGACTCCGGGCGCCCGCCGATCAAGCCGGGCCTGACGGCGGACGCGATCGAAGAGCGCGTCACCCGTCATGGCGCGTTGCCACTCCGGAGTTCCGACGGCCGACTGCTCGGTGCGATGCTCGCAGGTCACGACGACGACGACACGCTCACCGCGCAGGTGCTGCTCGAAAACCTCGCCGTGAAAGCGACCGCGGGGCTCGCGCTGGCCCATCTCCTCGCGCGTCCCGGCGCGCTGGATCGATCCGCCGTGCGCTACGTCTTCAACTGCGGCGGCCGCCGCGGAGTGGGCGGGCTGCGCGCGCGCGACCGGCAGCGACGTGAAGGCGTTCTGCTGCGCGCCGATGCACGCGCTGATGCTCGCGGGGACGCTCGTGCGCTCCGAGGTGCAGCACGACGTGGTCGTCCTCGCCGGCGGCTCGCTGGCGAAGCTCGGCATGAAGTTCCAGGGACATCTGAAGCACGCGATGCCGGTGATCGAGGACGTGCTGGCCGGATTTGCGATCCACGTCGGCCAGGACGACGGCGTATCGCCGGTGATCCGGCTCGACGCGATCGGTCTCCACGAAGTTCAGTCCGGCTCCGCGCCGCTCGCGATCGTGAAGGCGCTCTACAGCGAGCCGCTGGCCACGCTCGGCCTCACGCTGCTCGACGTGGATCGCTTCGCGCTCGAGCTGCACAACCCCGAGGCGACGGAGCCCGCGGGAAGCGGCAACGTGCCGCTCACGAATTACCGGACGCTCGCCAGCCTCGCGGTGCTGGAGAAGCTGATCGCGCGCGCCGACGTCGACGCGTTCGTGGCCGCCCGCGGGATGCCGGGCTTCTCGCCGACGCAAGGCCACATCGCGTCCGCGATCCCGTTTCTCGGACACGCGCGCCGCGGTCTCGTCGACGGATCGCTCGCACGGACGATGTTCACGGGCAAGGGCAGCCTCTTCCTCGGTCGTATGACGCAGCTATCCGACGGCATCTCGCTGATCATCGAGCGCAATCCCGCGCTCGCCTAAGCAAGGAGGAACCCGATGGACCTTCGAGGCAAGAAAGTGATCGCGCTCGGCGAGCGTGATGGTGTGCCGGGCCCGGCCGTCGCCGAGTGCGCGAAGAGCGCCGGCGCGGACGTCATCCTGACGCTGACGGCCTGCTACGTCTGAACGGCGGCAGGCGCCATGGGCCTGGAGGATCAGGCAGCGGTGAAACGGGTGGCGGAAGAGCACCGTGACGTCGTCGTGCTGCTGGGCACTCCCGACGCGGAGAGCACGCAGACGCTGGCGCAAACGGTGGTCGCCGGCGACCCGTCCTACGCAGGCCCACTGGCCGGAGTCCCGTTGGGGCTCCCCGTGTTCCACGTGTTCGAGCCCGAGATCAAGAGGCAGGTCGCGGGCGAGGTGTACGACGCGCAAGCCGCGCTGATGGAGATGAGTCTCGAAACCGACAAGATCCTCGCCGGTCTCCGCGAGGTCCGCGAAGGAGCGACACCCTGATGGCGACGACACCGCCCGCGGCATCGACGGCGCGCAACGAAGTCCGCAAAGTCGCGCCGAAGCTCATCGACCTCTCCGAGAAAGTCCTCTACGGGGACGTCTGGGAGCGTTCCGGACTCTCGAAGCGCGACCGGAGCCTGATCACGGTCGCGGCGCTCATCGCGATGTATCGCGGCGATCAGCTGCCGGGCCACATCGAGCGCGCGCTCGCGAACGGCGTCACGCGCGAAGAGATCGGCGAGGTCATCACCCACCTCGCGTTCTACGCGGGCTGGCCGGCGGCGATGACGGCGGGCCGGATCGCGAAGACGGTGTTCGAGCGCTGACCCGCTCGCCGAGCCTGACGGAACGGTGTTGAGCTCCGATCCGGGTGACCTGAGCGTGGTCGCCCAGCACGCGGAAGGGGTGACCGTCGAGCGGGTCTGATGCCCAGGATCCTCGCCAATCACCACGTCCTCGCCGTTCACGACGTGCGCCGGTCGGCGAGGTTCTACGTCGACGCGCTGGGCTTTCACGTCGTGGCCGAGCCGCCCGGGTGGATCTTCGTCGCCAGGGATCGCTGCATGATCATGCTCGGCGAATGCCCGGACGATCGGCCGCCGCGCGCGCTCGGCTCCCACAACTCCTTCGCGTATCTGCGCGTGGACGACGTCGACGCGTATGACGACGAGCTCGCGGGACGGAGCGTGGAGACCATCCAGGACCTCGCGGACACGCCGTGGGGCATGCGCGAGTTCGGCATCCGAACGCCCGACGGGCACCGGCTCATGACCGGTCAGCGGATCAGCGACCGATGATCGCGCCGCCGAGAGCGGCGATCACGACCACGAGCCACGGCGGCATCTTCCAGAACATCAGGAGACCCAACGCGACGAGCGCGAGCGCGAAGTCGCCGTGGCCTTTCACCGCGCTCGTCCACACGGGGTCGTAGAGCGCCGCGAGCAGCAAGCCCACGACGGCGGCGTTGATCCCGCGCAGCGCGGCCTGCACGCCGGCCGTCGTGCGCAGGGCGTCCCAGAACGGCAGCACGCCAACGAGTATCAACAGCGACGGGAGAAACACCGCGATGAGCGCCCACGCCGCACCGGCCCAGCCATTCGGCGGCTCGTGCATCACCGCACCGAGATACGCCGCGAACGTGAAGAGCGGACCGGGCACGGCCTGCGCGGCGCCGTAGCCGGCGATGAACTCCTCGTTCGTCACCCACCCCGGTGGCACGACCTCGGCTTGAAGCAACGGCAACACGACGTGACCGCCGCCGAAGACCAGCGAGCCCGCGCGGTAGAAGCTGTCGAAGATCGCGAGCGCGTGGCTCGAGCTCAACTGTCTCGCGATCGGCAGTCCAACGAGCAGGACGAAGAAGACGATCAGTGATCCGATCGCGAGGCGTCTGCCGATCGCGACCCGTGTCTCCGCCGGCGCCGGCGCCGGCGATGCTGGAAGCAGCCGCCAGCCGACGAGACCGGCCACCAGGATCACCAGCACCTGGGTCATCGCCGTTCGCGACGCCAGCACGGTGATCGCGGTGAGGATGGCGATCGAGGCGCGCTCGCGATCGGGGGCGAGCGTTCTGGCCATCCCCCACACCGCCTGAGTGACGACGGCGACCGCGACCACTTTCAAGCCGTGGAGCCATCCGGCGTCCGACACGCCGGTCGCTCGCAGGCCGTACGCGAAGAGCACGAGCGCGACAGCCGAGGGCAACGTGAATCCCAGCCACGCCGCGACGCCACCCGGGAGTCCCGCGCGGATGATGCCGATCGACATGCCGACCTGACTGCTCGCCGGACCCGGCAGGAACTGGCACAGCGCGACCAGGTCCGCATATCGCGCCTCGTCGACCCAGCGCCGCCGCACGACGTACTCGTCGTGGAAGTAGCCCAGGTGAGCGATGGGTCCGCCGAACGACGTCAGCCCGAGCCGGCCCGCGACGCCGAGCACCTCGAGCCACGCGGGCATCGATCACGCCCGCGAGAGCGCGTTGGCGCTGACGAAGAGATTGCGCTCGCGGAATGGCGCTAGGCTTTCCGCGAGGAGGGTGGCGCGCAGCGCCGCACCCGGCCATGCGAACCAGGGCTGATGCAGGTTTCTGCTCTCGTCCCAGGCCCATCGCGGTGGCGGCTCGGCGATCTCACGAGCGAGCGAGACAGCGACCGCAGCCACATAGGCGTCGGCGACGTCGCCACGCTCCCACACCCGGCCGAGTCGACGAGGCTCTTCCGCCAGCATGGCGGCCCGTCGCCCCGCCCGGAACTCGTCGATGAAGTCACTCAGCAAGAGATGGAACGTTCGGCTGCTGTCGGCCAGACGAGCGACTTCGGACAGCGAGCCCGGGCGCTTCATCGTGTCGCGTCCATGCCGCGAAAGATGTCCTCGAGCAGGTAGACCGCGCGCGGCGGAATGCGGTCTTCGGGGTAATACCGCGCGACGATCGCCAGCGCTTGCTCGGGTGATTGGAGTCCCAGGTGGGACACCAGGAAACGTATGTCGGCCACGTCACCCGGATCGTCCGGCCCCGCCGCCACGCGCGAAGCCATGCACTTCATCGCGAGCATGTACTCGGGCGTCGGCCTCACGACGCGCAGGCCGTCGAACTGCGGCAGGTCGGCCGGAGTCGTCTCGTGCCGCGTCGAAACGAAGCCTTTCACGCCATCGTTCAGCCAGTCCACCGGCAGGTCCAATTCGGTCGCGACGTGTCGCGAGAGCTCTCGCACGAGCGCCGTCGGCTGAAAGATCGCATCCACATCCCTCGTGCTTGGTCTGGCCC
This sequence comes from Candidatus Rokuibacteriota bacterium, assembly GCA_003220195.1. Classification (GTDB taxonomy): domain Bacteria; phylum Methylomirabilota; class Methylomirabilia; order Rokubacteriales; family CSP1-6; genus AR8. The sequence continues at coordinate 7,580 of QHRT01000021.1, forward strand.
GGAAGGCCACGACCATCACCGTGCCGCCGAACAGACACAGTTCGCCCTCGGTGTCACGCTCGCGCAGCAGCTCGGCCAGTCGACCGAGCGCGCGCAGAATGGTGTCGCGATCGAGCACGGTCCGATTCTACGGCTCGCTCGAGGCGGCTCGTGCGACTATCCTGGCCAGATTCCGCCAGATTCCAACTGAGGTGACGCGATGAAGCTCGGGCTCAACCTCGGCTACTCCGGCGCGGAGCTCTCGCTGCCGGCCGACAAGGTCCTGCTCGCGGAGCGTCTCGGGTACGACTCGGTGTGGACCGCCGAGGCGTACGGCACCGACGCCATCACGCCGCTCGGGTATCTCGCCGCGCTGACGAAACGGATCCGTCTCGGCACCGGCATCATGCAGCTCGCCGCGCGCCCGCCCGCCACGGCGGCGATGGCGGCGGCCACCGTCGATGCGCTCGCGGGCGGCGGCCGGGTCATCGCCGGGCTCGGCGTGTCGGGACCGCAGATCGTCGAGGGCTGGTACGGTCAGCCGTGGGGCCGGCCGTACTGGCGCATTCGCGACTACGTCGCGATCATGCGCAAGATCTTCGAGCGCAAAGAGCCGGTGTCGCACGACGGGCGCGAGATCTCGCTGCCCTACACGGGCCCGGGGGCGCTCGGCGTCGGGAAGCCGTTGATGTCGATCCTGCACACGAACCCTCGGCTTCCCATCTGGCTCGGCACGGGCACCGAGACGAACGTGAAGCTCACCGCCGAGGTCGCGGACGGCTGGCTCCCGCTGGGCTTCGTCCCCCGCTTGATGCCGATGATGCGACCGTGGCTCGAAGAAGGCTTCCGACGCGCCGGCGGCGGCAAAGGCTATCGCGACTTCGAGATCCAGGCGCGGGCCGCCGTCGCCATCACCGACGATATTCCGGCAGCGCTCCGGAGCATGAAGCCGCGCGTGGCGCTTTACGTGGGCGGCATGGGGCATCGTGACAAGAACTTCCACAAGGACATGATGGTCCGCCGCGGCTTCGGCGACGCCGCGCAGCGCATCCAGGAGCTCTTCCTCGCGAAGCGGAAGGACGAAGCGGTCGCCGCGGTCCCCGACGAATTCTGCGACGAGATGTCGCTGGTGGGCTCCGCCGCGCGCATCCGCGAACGCTACCGCGCGTGGGCCGATTCCGGAATCACCGGTCTGACGATCGTGACCGAACAACCCGACGCGATGGAGCTGATGGCGAAGCTGGCCGCGGAGTGACGGTGATGCCGGCCTCCACCCCCACGGAGCTTCGCGCCGACCAGCACCGCATCGAGCCCATTCCGGAGGCCGAGAAGGACTCGACCGGCCCGCAGCAGATGTGGATCTGGGCCGGGGCCAACATCGCGCCGATCAACTGGGCGCTCGGCGCGCTCGGCATCGTGCTCAAGCTCGGGTTGTGGGAAACGATCGCGGTGATCGTGATCGGCAACCTGGTCGGCTGCACGGTCTTCGCGGCCTTCACCGTGATGGGCCATCGGACCGGCATCAATCAGATGGTGCTCTGCCGTTCGGCGTTCGGCCGTCGCGGGGCGTCCCTGCCGAGCGTCTTGATGTTCCTCATGACGCTCGGCTGGATCGGCGTGAACACGTACTTCCCGGTGAGAATCGCGGTCGCGATCCTGGGCCAGTTCGGCTTCGGGGACACGTGGTCGACGAATCTCGCCGTCGTCACGATCGTGATGGTCGTCCAGGTGCTGATCGGGCTCTACGGTTTCTATGCCATCCGCACGTTCGAGAAGTACACGGTGCCCGCGACCGCCGTCGTCATGCTGTGGATGAGTGTCCTGGCGTGGACCCGGCCGGGCGTCGTCGACTGGGGACTCACGAGCACGCTGCCGCCGGGGGCCCATCTCGCGATGCTCACGCTCCTGATGACGGCGATCGGCGTCGGCTGGGGCATCTCGTGGGTCACGTGGGCATCGGACTATTCGCGCTTCGTCCCCCGGACCGTTTCCTCGACCGCGGTCTTCTGGTACAGCTACGTCGGGATGTTCGTCCCGACGGTGTGGCTCGCGATCCTGGGCGCGACCGTCGCCAGCGTGACGCACGATACCGATCCCGCGAAGATGGTCAGCGCCGTCTTCGGCGGTCTCACGAGCCTGCTGGTGCTCCTGATGGTGCTGCACGGCCCGATCGCGACGAACATCCTGAACGTCTACTCCGCGGCGCTCGCGGCGCTCAGCATGGGCGTCCGGTTGCCGAGGGCGGCGATGGCGCTGATCGCGGGCGTCGTCGGGTATGTCGTCACGATCTACTTCGTCTTCCAGCCCTCGTTCGCGAAGGCTTTCGACAACTGGATGATCAGCCTGCTGCTGTGGATGAGTCCCTGGGCCGGTGTGGTCCTCGCCGATTTCTTCGTGCGGCGGCGCGGCCGGATCGACGTCGACGAGCTCTACCGTGAGCCGGACCGCAGCGCGTACGGGGACATCAATTGGGGCGGCGTCCTCGCGTTCCTCGTCGGCCTCGGCGCCGGGTGGTCGGTCGAAGACGGCCTGGTCCCGGCGCTGCAGGGGCCGATCTCGATCAAGCTGCTCGGCGGCGCCGACCTGAGCTGGCTGGTCGGCATCGTGGTCGCCGGCGGCGTGTATCTCGCGTTTGCTCGACGCGCAGCGACGGTCCCGGTGGCAGGTCCGATCGCGCGCGCCCGCCAGTAGCGTGGCGGTCGACCACGTATCTCGTCGGGCAATATGGACATGCTGGCAGTCGAGCGGTTGACCAAGAGCTTCGGTGGTCTGATCGCGGTCTCGGATGTCTCCTTCGAGGTTCCCGAGCGACGCGTGACCGCCTTGATCGGGCCGAACGGCGCGGGCAAGACCACGCTCTTCAACACCATCTCCGGGATCTTCGCGCCGGACCGGGGGCGGGTGCGCTTCGACGGCGTCGACATCACCGGGTGGTCGCCGCACAGAATCACCGCGCTCGGGCTCGGCCGAACGTTCCAGAACGTGCAGCTCTTCCAGAACCTGAACACGCTGGAGAACGTGGCGGCGGCACGGTATTGCCGGACGGGCTCGGGACTGGTGGACGCCCTCTTGTGGAGGAAACGCGACCGTGCGGACCGCCGCGAGATGTTCGGGCGGGCCGCCGAGCTGCTCGACTCGGTGGGGCTCGGCGACAAGAGGCTCCTGATGCCCGGCGAGCTGCCGTACGGAGACCAGCGGCGTCTCGAGATCGCCAGAGCGCTGGCGACCGAGCCGACGCTCTTGATCCTGGACGAGCCGACAGCGGGGATGGTGGCACGAGAGGCTGAAGAGGTCGTCGGGCTCATGCGCCGGCTGTGCGCGTCGGGCGTCACCCTGATGCTGATCGAGCACAACATGAACGTCGTCATGTCCGTGTCCGACAAGGTGGTGGTCCTGAACTTCGGCAGGAAGATCGCGGAGGGAACGCCGGCAGAGATCGAGCGGAATCCGGACGTCATCGAGGCCTACCTCGGCCGCGACGAATGACGACGCTGCTCCGGATCTCCGATCTTCACGTGTCGTATGGAAAGATCCCGGCGCTTCGTGGCGTCGACCTCACGCTCACCGAAGGCGATCTCCGGGTGATCCTCGGGGCCAACGGCGCAGGAAAAACCACGATCATCAAGGCGGTGCTCGGGCTCGTCAGGGTCAAGCAGGGCTCGATCGAGTTCGCCGGCGAAGACATCACGAACCGACCGCCGCATCGGATCAACCGGCTCGGAATCTCGTGGGTGCCCGAAGGCCGACAGCTCTGGGACTCCTTGACCGTACTCGACAACTTGAAAATGGGCGCGTTTGCGCGCGACGAATCGACGAGATGCTCGATCGTTTCCCCCGGCTCCGGGACCGCCAGCATCAGCTCGCCGGCTCGCTCAGCGGCGGCGAGCAGCAGATGGTCGCGATCGCGCGCGCGCTCGTTGCCCGGCCGCGATTGATCCTGATGGACGAGCCGTCGCTCGGGCTCGCGCCGATCCTGGTGCGCGACGTCTTCCGCCTGGTGAAGGAGATCAACGACGCCGGGATCAGCATCCTGATGGTCGAGCAGAACGCCCGCATGTCGTTGCGGGTCGCCTCGTGGGCCTATCTGCTCGACGTCGGGCGCATCGTGGTCGACGGCGCCGCGCGGGAGCTCGAGGCCAGCCGGGAGGTTCAGGAGGTGTTCCTCGGTGGCCGACGGTGATGAGCCCGGCCGTGGAGCTCTTCCTCCAGCAAGTCGCGAACGGTGTGGTGATCGGCAGCACCTACACGGTCGTGGCGCTCGGCTTTTCCCTGATCTTCAGCGTCATGGGGGTGGTGAACATGGCCCACCCCGAGATCTTCATGATCTCCATGTTCGTCGGGCTCTGGATCGCGGCGCACATCTCCTCGAACGTCCTCGTCGTCGTGCTCGGCGTCGTGCTGGTCTCGGGGGTGATGGGCATGGTGCTGGAGCGCGTCGTCTTGCGGCCGCTGCGCAGCCCGAACCTGCTCGTCCCGTTGATCGGCACGATCGGCGTCGCGATCCTGATGCAGTACACCACCGCCGGGATCTTCGGTCCGGATCCCGTCCCTTTCCCGCGCCTCATCGCGCAGAAGCGAGTCGTGATCGGAGGCGTCGGCGTGACGACCCTCCAGCTGACGAACCTCGTCGTGTCGCTGCTGATCATGGCCGGCGTGAGCTACTACGTNNGAGGTACGAGGTGGCGGCGGCCTTCGGCGTCGACGTCAACCGCGTGGCGCAGGTGACGGTGGTGCTCGCGTCCATGATGGCCGGGGTCGCCGGGGTTTCGATCGCGCTCCTGTACGGCTCCGCCTGGGCATTCGTCGCGGGCCTGTATGCGCTGAAGTCCTTCGTCTGCATGCTGGTGGCGGGCAACAAGCACATCGAGGGCGTGATGGCCGTGGGGCTCACGCTCGGGGTGATCGAGGCGCTCATGACGGGCTTCGTGTCGTCGAGCCTGCGCGATGCGGTGGCCTTCGTGATCCTGATCGCGGTGCTCTACTTCCGTCCGCTCGGACTGTTCGGGTCGTACCGGGCGTAGATGACGTCGTTCGCGTTCTGGGAGCCGATTCTCATCGTCACGATGATCAACGCGATGCTGGCGCTCGGGTTCTACGTGACCATGTCGTCCGGCATCCTCTCGGTGGCCCATGCCGCCGCGGCGGGCATGGGGGCGTATGCCGCGGCGGTGCTCACCACCAACTTTCACTGGCCGTTCGCGCCGGCGGTCGTCGTCGCGATCGTGGTCGGCGGGGTGGTCGGCGCCGGTCTCGCGCTGGTGACCATGCGCATGAACCTCCTGGTCTCGAGCCTCGTCACGCTGGGATTCGGCGAGACGATGAGCGTCATCGCCTTCAACATCGATTATCTCGGCGGCGCCAGCAGCTTCTCCGGCATCCCGCTGCGCACCACCCTCGGCGTCACGACGGGGAGTCTCCTGCTCACGATCTACGTCGTGTGGCGCTACGAGGGGGCGCGGATCGGGCTCGCCGCGCGCGCGGTCCGCGACAACCCTCTGGCGGCGGCGGCCAACGGCATCGACGTGCTCCGGACGAGGGTGATCGCATTCCGTCTCGGAGCGGCGCTCGCCGCCTTTGCGGGCGCCATCTCGGCGCACTACAGCCTCGTGGTGAACCCCGCGGACCTCGGCTTCTTCCCGTCGTTCTACATGGCGTGGGTGCTCACGTTTCTGCCGCAGCTCCTGCGCTTCGCGGCGGTCTATCGCTTCGCCCTCTACGGCCTCAGCATCGTCCTGGTCATTCTGCTGCGCCCGCAAGGTGTGCTGACTCGACCGAGGAGGTCCTATGAACGGTGACAACGTTCCGCGCAACGCCGTCGGCAAGAGTCCCTTCGGAGAGGCGGACGAGATCGGCCGGCTCAACCTGATCACTCCCGAATCCCGCTCGCGCGTGATGCAGCGGGTGGACGCGACCAGGATCTACGATCTCGCCGTCGATTACTTCATCGGCATGCCGACGTGGGTCGCCTGTGCCGATCCGCCCTACCAGATCTGGATGACGCACACGCCGCACGGCACCTGCATCGACGACCTGTCCGGGCAGGGCCGCGAGATGAACGAGCGTCTCGGATACTCCGGGGACTCGATCCTCATGTACACGCACTGCGGAACCCACATCGACGCCCTGAACCACTGGGCCTACCGGGGCAAGATCTGGAACAACTTCGACGTCGACGAGCATCTGGGCAGCCGACACTGGCAGAAGTGCGGCTCGGATCGGATGCCGCCGATCGTCGCGCGCGGCGTGCTGCTCGACGTGGCGGCCACCAAGGGGGTCGAGATGCTCGCGGATTCCTACGCGATCACTCCCGAGGACCTGCAGCGAGCGGTCGACCGACAGGGAGTCAAACTTGAGGAAGGCGACGTCGTGCTCGTTCGTACCGGCCGGATGTCGGTGTGGGACGATCCGCCACGCTATCTGACGAACTCGCCGGGAATCAACGTTCGGGCCGCACAGTGGCTCGTGGAGGGGCACGGGGCCATCGTTCTCGGCGCCGACACGGCCGCGCTCGAGTACCTTCCCTCGGTCGACGTTCCCGGAAACTACAATCCCGTGCATCTCTATCTGATCTCGGAGCAGGGGGTGCCGATCATCGAGGTGCTGAGGCTCGACGAGCTGGCGCGCGACCGCGTGTACGAGTTCGCGTTCTTCGCCGCGGCGCTGAAGCTCCGCGGCTCGACGGGCTCGCCGATGCGCCCCTGGGCGATGCCGCTTCGTCAGGGCGCCTGAGGAGGATCCGACGAGATGGGCAACCAGATCGACACGCTGGTCGAGGGCGGGATGGTCGTGGCCGGCGGCATGGTCAGGGAGGCGACCGTCGCCATCGGCGACGGCAAGATCGTCGGCCTGCTGTCACCGGGAGTCGACGTGTCCAGTGCGATGGCGCGCCGGATCGACGCCACCGGAAAGATCGTGATGCCCGGCATCGTCGATGCCCACGTCCACTTCGGCATGTTCACCGCGCATATCGACGACTTCACCTCCGCCACGACGGCGGCCGCGTACGGCGGCGTGACGACCGTCATCATCTACGCGATGGGCCAACCGGGAATGCCGGTCGGCGAGTATCTGGAGCACTGGCGCACGGAGGGCGAATCCCGGTCGGTGGTGGACTTCGCCATGCACTGCCGCTTGCCGGCGCCCGAGCGCGGCAACACGAGGCAGTTCGTCGACGCGTTCGAGGCCGGCGTCACCAGCTTCAAGATCTTCATGGCCTATCGCAACCAGGGCATCATGTACGACGATTACAGCCTTCTCGAGGCCCTCACGTTCCTCGGCGAGAGACAGGGGATCGTCTGCGTCCACGCGGAAAACGGCGATCTCTGTGACTACCTCGAGGACAGGTTCAAGGCCCGCGGACAGTATTCTCCGGAGAACTTCCTGTCGACACGTCCTTCCGACGCCGAGGTGGAGGCCACGTATCGAGCGTTGACGCTGGCGCGGCTGGCGAAGTGTCCGCTCTACGTCGTCCACATGACGACGCCGGCCGCGATCGCGCTCGTCCATCAAGCGCGCCTGGCCGGTCAGCGAGCGTGGAGCGAAACCTGTCCCCAGTATCTGGCCCTCACCCACGATGACGTGATCCGCCACGGAGGGCTGGCCAAGATCGCGCCGCCGCTTCGAACGAGCGAGGAGCGCGACGGGGTGTGGCAGGCGGTCATGAACGGGACAGTGGACGTCGTGGGTTCGGATCATGCCCCCTACCCGTTCGAGATGAAGAGCCTGCCTCGGGAGCGATTCCTGGAAGCGCGCTTTGGAATGCCGAACGTCGAGACGATGCTGGGAGTCCTCTACAGCGAGGGAGTCGCGAAAGGGCGAATCGACCTGCCGCGGCTGGTGGAGTTGCTGTGCGAAACGCCGGCGAAGGTGTTCGGGCTCGCGCCCCGAAAGGGCGCGATCGCTGTCGGCGCCGACGCCGATCTGGTGCTCTTCGATCCCGATGCGGAGTGGCGCGTCCACCGTCACGATCTCCACAGCCTGAGCGGCTACAGCGCCTATGAAGGATGGACGCTGCGCGGAAAGCTGGTGAGCACGATCATTCGCGGCGAGGTCGTCGTGGAAGACGGCACGCTCCGACAGTCCGCCGGGTACGGGCAGTACCTGGCCAGGACACCTCGGGCCACAGGGCTGGCCTAGCTGGTCTGCGGCCGACCGGCGCTGCGGAGAGCCTGTCCCACGGCCTTCAAATTCGCGACGTGCATCTCGGCATAGTTTCTCGAGACGGTGATCCCGTCGGCGCCGGCCTCACGACGTCGTCGGGCTGCATCCGGCGCGAGAATCCTTCCTGCACGACATCGACGCCGATGCCCGCGTAGATCGGCATCGACTCGCCCACTTCGCGACGCACGATCTCGACGCCCTGACGGACGTAGTCGCCGGGCAGACCCTCCGCGCCAATCGTCGCCAGTGACGGCAGCTTCAATCCGAGAGCTCGAGAGAATGCCGCGTGGAGCTCCTCACCCGCACACCCCCTGAACGGGCCTTCGGTGAGCAGCGTCAGGTAGCGATCGATCCGGGGTCCCTCCACCAGGTGATAGAGGATCGGCCGGATGAAGTCCGCGGACGAGGCGAATTCCGAGAGGTTCCATTCTGCGCGGAGGAGCGGGTTGATGAAGTAGTAATGCCAGAGTCCGAGGCCGAACGGTCGCTCGGGCGCGATCCACTTGGCCACTCCATACAGCTCTCGATGCAGCGCGAGATACCGTTCCGTCCAGAGGCTTTCCCACCGGACCACTTCCGGCCACTGCATGACGATGCGCAGAAGCTCGATCAACGGCGTCTGGCTGCCGGGGCGATCGGCCCGCCATCGTTCGACCGCGCTCGCCAGCGCGCGATACAGCACACGGGACACTCGCCGGCGAGCGTTCGATGCAGAGGCCCCCAGCGCTCGACTCCCCAGAGGAACCCGTCGATCTCGTACGATTTCTCCAGGTCCTCGACGATGCCGAGCTTCCACGCCCGATACCCGGGATTGTTGATGCACGGCAGCCCGCCGCGCCGGCCGAGCATGTCGATCTCCAGCAGACGCGGAAACCCGGGCACGTTTCGTGCCTTGCCTCCGGTGCTCGCAGTTTCAAGAACGTAAACGTACGCCGACATGCCCCGCGAATGCGCGGCGGGCAGCACGCGTTCCAGAACGTCGAATCCGGAGAACACGGGCTCGCGCGCGCGAAAGTCACCCAGCGGAACGTCGCGGTAGAACTCGGGATGCGGTGTCGCGAAGAAGCCGCCCGCACCGTGGTGCGAGCCCCGCTCCCCATGTCCGGGAAATTCGAGCGGCCGATCGATGACCTCGGGGTTGAAGCCGTGGGCCGTGACGATCACGGCATTCGCGGCGGCTTCCTGCTGGAACAGATCCAGGACCGGCTCGATGCCCTCGTCGAGGAGACTGATGGCGTTGACCTGGACTCCGACGAACCAGTCGTCACGCCGGCTCTTGGCCATCAGCGGTGCCTCGGGACTGCGGGATCCTCCAGCCGGGAGCATCCCGGAGTCCACGCGAGCTCGGAACCCGTCCGCCAACGGCGGTCGAGGAGCGTGTCCGGCTATGCCGGCGTGCACAGTTCGTCGACACCATCGGCCGCGGAGCGGCCGATGGTGACACGAACCTCCGAGCGTTGGGGGGTGTGGGGGCCATGTCGGGGCCCCCCACCTAGTTGATGCGCTCGTACTTGCCGCGATCCGTGATGCGGACCGCGGTGACCACCGGGTTCAGGTTGTCGCCGGTCGGCGGATTCTTGAAGACGACCCGATTGCCCAGGGGCGTCATGAACTCGAGCTTGCCCAGGGCCTGGGCGAATCGTTCCCGGTCCGTGATCGTGCCGGCCCTCTTCGCCGCTTCCACGGCGGTGTGAACCGAATCGTACCCGTAGGTGGAGTACTGCGTCGGCGACAGGTCGGGATACGCCTTCGAGTAGTCCTCCAGGAACTTCCGGAGGCCGCCGGTGGCGGTCACCAGATCCGCCGCGATCCAGGTGAAGCCGCCCTTGAACGCCCCGCGGGCGTTGTCCCACGCGGTCGTATCCAGGAAGGCGCCGTCGGGCGTGTACAGCGGCGCCTTGATGCCTCCGTCGACCATTTGCAGGGCGACTCTGGCCCCGTCACCGATCGCGGCCATGATGCCAACCAGGTCCGGGTTGCCCGCGCGGATCGTGGAGATCTGGGCGGAGTAGTCCTGCTCCCCGGAGCGGAACACGGTGTCGGCGACGATCTGCACGCCGAGCTTCTGCACCGTCCTCTTGGACGCGTTGTACGAGGCGACCTGACCGTCCTGCGTCTGGTCGTGGATGAAGGCGATCTTCTTGGCGCCCAGGTGCTTGACCATGGCCTCGACGAAGATCGGCATGGCGATCTCGATCGCCGGGTTCACGCGCACGACGTACGGGTTCCACTCCTTGAGCGGCGGGCCCGATCCGTTGCCGATCGTCGGCATCTTCAACTGGCCCGCGACCGGCACCATGGGCAGGAACCCGACCGAATTACAGGGCCCCATCACGGCCAGGATCTTGGGATCGCCGGCCGCCTGGCGCAAGAGCGCGATCGCCTCGTTGCGATCGTTCGCCATGTCGGCTTTGACGAGCTCGATGACGTACCGGCTTCCTCGCTCGTGCGGGACTCCGCCCGCCGCGTTCAGCTCCTTGACCGCCAGCTCCGAACCGGCGTGGACGCGCATGCCATAGGACGCGGACGGACCGGTGAGGGGCTGGATGCTCATGAGCTTCAGTGTTGCCGCGGTGGGCCTCAACTGGGCGAACGCGCGCCTGGCGGTCATTGCGCCGAGCAACGGCGAGGCGGCGATGCCGACCATGCCCGTGGCGCTGACATTCAGGAACGTCCTGCGGC
>QHRT01000041.1:0-1625 GCA_003220195.1 Candidatus Rokuibacteriota bacterium
TGAAAAAAGACGGGACGCGCTCACGACGCAGAGCATTCCTCCGGGAGGCCCTCCGGTCATCGCGTACCCGGTCGACCCGACGACGCGCGTGGTGCGCGCGGGATCGCGGCTCAATCAGGTGTTGCTGGTCCATCTCGACCCTCGGGACCTCGCCGAAGAAACGCGCGCGCGCGCCGCCGATGGGGTCGTCGCGTACTCCGCGGTCTGCACGCACACCGGCTGCGACGTGTGGGAGTGGCAGGCCGACACGAAGACGATCAAGTGTCCCTGTCACTTCTCGGTCTTCGACATGAAGGACGGCGCGCGCGTGCTCGAGGGTCCTGCTCCGCGACGGCTTCCGGCGTTACCGCTCAAGACCGTCGACGGAGTGCTCCGCGTCTCCGGTCGCTTTATCGGTCGTCCCGGTTTCGAACAAGGAGGGGGCTGATGACGTCACCACGGTCGATCCTCGTCTCGTGCCTGGTCCTCGTGCTCGGTCTGTCACCCGCGATGCTGACGGCGCAGAGCTCCATGAGCGTCAGCGCGGTGACCGACGCCCGGCTCCTGAACCCGGAGCCGCAGAACTGGCTCATGTACCGCGGCAACTACGCAGGCTGGGGCTACAGCGCGCTCGACCAGATCACGACCGGCAACGTCAAGCGCCTCAAGCCCGTCTGGAACATCTCGACCGGCGTGACGGAGGGCCATCAGGCGCCGCCGATCGTGAACAACGGCATGATGTTCGTCGCCACGCCGCAGGCGCAGGTGCTCGCGTTGAACGCGAAGACCGGCGACGTCATCTGGCGCTACAAGAGGCAGTTGCCGGAGGAGCTCCTGCAGCTCCACCCGACCAGTCGCGGAGTCGGGCTCTACGAGGACAAGGTGTACCTCGCCACGACCGACGCGTTCCTGGTCGCGCTCGACGCGGCGACCGGAAAGGTCATGTGGGAGAAGCCGATCGACGACTGGAAGAAGGGGTACTACTCGACGATGGCGCCCCTGGTGGCGAAGGGCAAAGTCCTCGTCGGGACGTCGGGCGGTGAGCTCGGCGTGCGCGCATTCATCGCGGCGTTCGACGCCAAGACCGGCGAGCAGATCTGGAGGACCTACACGATCCCCGCCCCCGGCGAGCCAGGCAGCGAGACCTGGAGCGGTGACGCGTGGAAGACCGGCGGCGGGTCGGTGTGGATCACGGGGCACTACGATCCGCAGCTCAACCTGACGTACTGGGGCACCGGCAACGCCGCCCCGTGGCCCGGCGACATGCACCCGGGCGACAACCTCTACACCAGCTCGGTCGTCGCGCTCGACCTCGACACCGGCAAGATTCGCGGCCATCACCAGTATCACTGGAACGACTCGTGGGACTGGGACGAGGTCTCGACGCCGCTCCTGTTCGACGTCCAGCGCAATGGCAAGACGATCAAGAGCCTGGTGCATCCCGGTCGCAACGGGTATCTCTGGCTGCTGGAGCGTCGCGCGGACGGCATCGGCTTCGTGGACGCGAAGCCCTTCGTGAAGCAGGAAGTCTTCAAGAGCATCGATCCGAAGACGGGACGGCCGACGTACGATCCGGAGAAGAAGCCGGTGGTCGGGCGGGCGGTCTCCTTCTGCCCGGGGCTGTGGGGCGGCAAGGACTGGCCGCC
>QHRT01000041.1:1639-26052 GCA_003220195.1 Candidatus Rokuibacteriota bacterium
CTGCAGCACGCTCGAGGGCAAGGAAGCTCCGTACGAGGTCGGCAAGCTCTATCTCGGCGTCGACCGGCCGAAGATCAGCCTGAGCCTGCGTCCGGGCGAGTCGACCATCGGCGAGGTCCAGGCCTGGAACATGAACACAGGACAGAAGGTGTGGACGCACCAGTTCAAGTGGCACCTCTGGGGTCCCATGCTCACGACGGGCGGCGGTCTCGTCTTCGCCGGCGGCACGAACGATCGGAACTTCCGCGCCTTCGACGCGAAGAGCGGGAAGGTGCTGTGGGAGTTCAAGACGAACTCCGGTGTCACCGGCGTGCCGAGCTCGTTCGCGATCGACGGCAAGCAGTACGTCGCGGTGCAGTCGGGCTGGGGCGTCGACGCGCAGCGCATGCAGGCGCGCATCGACGCGCATCTCGGGACGAAGACGGACGTGCCGCAGGGCGGGGTGATCTGGGTCTTCGCGCTGGATTGACCACTTTGGGGGGGCTCGAAGGGCCCCCCAAGCCCCCCACTGATGGCCTCAGTACGTGATGCGGTAGATACGGCCGGCATGGTCGTCGGAGACGTACAGCGCGCCGTCGCGACCGACGACCATGTCGACCGGTCTCCCGATCGTTCCGACGTCGCGATTCCACCAGACCGAAAAATCCTCGATCGACACCGCCCGGCCCCCCTTCGTCGTGATGCGAACGATCTTGTAGCCCGCCCGCGGCAACCCGGCGCGCGAGCCGTGAAGAGCGACCAAGAGCGATCCCTGAAACGCTGACGGGAACTGTCTACCCGTGTAGAAGACGAGTCCGAGCGGCGCCGAGTGCGGCGGCAGCTCGAGCGTCGGGGTCGTGAAGCCGCGGCACCCGCCGTCGCCACGGAACTGGGGGTCCGGCCGGAACGTCCCGTCTTGCACGTAGCAATCCGGCCAGCCGTAGGACGCGCCTTCGTTGATCGACGTGACGAAATCCGGCGGCGCCCCGCCATCACGCCAGTCCCGCTCGTTCACGGTCGTCCACAGCGTCCCGGTCTTCGGGTGGAACGCGAGCCCGACCGGATTCCGGAGCCCGCGCGCGACGATGCGCTCGCGCGAGCCCTCCGCGTCGTACCGCACGATCGCCGCGCGCCGCCGGTCCTCCTCGCGACAGATGTCGCACGACGAGCCGACGGCGACGTAGAGGCTTCCGTCCGGCCCGAACGCGATCGTCCGCGTCCAGTGATGCGCGCCGGCGGGAAGGCCGTCGACGACGACGGTCGGCTCGCGCGCGGTCAACGTCACGGGGTCCCAGCGAAACTGGAGGACGCGGCCGGTCTCCGCGACGTGGAGCAGGCCCCGGTGAAACGCGAGGCCGTGCGGCAACTGGAGATCCCGCGCGACCGTCACGACGTCGTCGGCCACGCCGCGCCCGCGGCGGTCGGGCAGCGCGACGATGCGTCCCTCGGCGGAGATCGACGTGAGCAACGTCCCGGACGGATCGATCGCCAGCGCGCGCGGCGCGCCGAGACCGGCGGCGAAGACGTCGATGCGAAATCCGGCGGCGACGGACGGACGGGACACGTCCGGCGCGGCGACAGCGACCAGCGTGATGACGAGACTCACGGCCGCGACCAGCGCGACGGCGAGCGCCACGACCACGGTCAGGGCTCGGCCTGGATCAACTCTAAGAAAGTCCAGATTTGCCAGATCTCGTCCCCGCTCAGCACCTGCGCCCACGGCGGCATTCCCTGCGCCGGGCGCCCGCCCGTGACCGTCGCGTAGAACACCTCCTGTCGCCGGTCGCCGTAACGCCGCTTCAATCGACGCAGGTCACGGCTCGGCTCCGGGCTCTGCGCATCGGGCGCATGACAGTGCGAGCAGTGCTGGTTGAAGACGCTCCGACCGAGCGGCACGGCGTCGACCCGGCCGGCGAACGGATTGGCGAGCGCGGCCGCGGGGACTGCGAGCGGAAATCCGTACTGCTCGGCGAGCCGGCGAATGTCGGGCCCGAGCGCGCCGAGCGCGCCGTCGATACGCTCCTTGAGCGTCGTGTCTCCCTTTCTGACTCCCGCGACGACGTGCCACTGAAGTCCGGGCTCGGCCACGGGGATCAGACGCCAGGCACCGCCGAGCTTGTGCTTGTTGTAGTACCCTCCCGTCGGCCCCCAGACGAACGCGGCGCCGGCGTCGCCGCGCGTGAGCGCGTCCATCGCCTCCTCCACCCGGCGAAACGTCACCATCCGGAATCCGTCGCGCGAGGCGAGCAGGAGCTGAGGCGGCGAGCTGAACTGCACGGCAACCGTCACGGGTTTCAGGTCGTCGAGCGTCGTGAACGCGAACGTGGGTGGGACGGCCACGACGTAGCCGACGTCGAGGAACGCGACCGTGCGAGCGAGCTTCTGTCCCATGAAGTCCTTGTCGTCCGGGAGGCCGAAGAACACGTCACAGCGGTCCGCGAGGAGCGTGTTGCGCACGGCGCGCTGGCCGTACAGCGTGGGCCACCAGGCGTACTCGGCGCGCACCCCGAGCCGGGCGGCCACGAGCTCCGCGACGTCGACGTAGAGTCCTCGAATCGAGCCCGCGGCCGCGCTGAACGGGAGATTGTCAGGGTCCGCGCACACGCGCAGGGCGTCGGTCGCTGCATGCGGCGTCGACGCAGCGACGACGAGTCCGGCCGCGACCAGCATCGCGAGGAGCGATCGCACCACTGAACCGTCCGCGCTTCTGGACGCGCGGCCGGGGCGGTGGCGCCGCAGCCGCGCCCACACCTCACCGGCTCGGGATCTCGAAGACGAAGAGCGTTCCTCCCTCGGCGCTCGCCGCGACCATCTTCTCGCCGATGGGCCCGAAGAAGGCGGGGATCGCGAACGTTCGGCCCGACACCACGGCAACGTATTGCTTGCCGTCGAGCTCGTACGTCATCGGCGCGGCGCTGATCCCGGACCCCGTGTTGAACTGCCAGAGCGTGCGGCCGTCTTTCGCATCGAGCGCCTTGAACCAGCCGCGCAGGTCGCCATGGAAGACGAGCCCGCCGGCGGTGCTCAGCATGCCGCCGACGTAGGGCAGCGGGTCGGTGTTCTGCCACACCTTCTGCTGCTTCACCGGATCCCAGGCGAGCACGCTCCCGAGATGACCGCCCGGCCCGCTCTTGCCGAGGTCGAACTCCGCCGCCAGGAAGAACTGTCCGCGCGTGTACTTGGGCTGGGCCCCTTCCATGTCCATGCAGAGGTTCATCGTCGGCAGGTACACGAGCCCGGTCTGAAGATTGAAGCTCATCGGCATCCAGTTCTTGCCGCCGATCAGGTTCGGGCAGATGTTCGTGGCGCGGAAGTTCAGTCGCGGCCGTTTCTCGGCGACCTCGATGGGCCGGCCCGTGTTCATGTCGATGCCGGTCGCCCAGTTGATGTCGACGAACGGTTTGGCCGAGATCAGCTTGCCGTTCTCGCGATTCAGCACGTAGAAAAAGCCGTTGCGATCCGCCTTGAGCACCACGGGCGTCTTCTGACCGCCGACGTCCAGGTCCGCGAACACCAGCTCGTTGACGCCGTCGTAGTCCCAGGCGTCGTGGGGAGTGTGCTGGAAGTGCCAGACGAGCTTGCCGGTGTCCGGGTTGATCGCCACCGTGCTCGCGCTGTAGAGGTTCGTATACGGGCCGATGTTGCTGCTGTCGTTGCCGCGGACGGCGGCGCCCCACGGGGAAGGATTGCTCGTGCCGTAGTAGAGGAGGTTCAGCTTCGGATCATACGACCCGATGTGCCAGGCGACGGCGCCGCCGAATTTCCACGAATCCCCTTTCCAGGTGTCGTTCCCCGCTTCGCCGGGGCCCGGGACGGTCCAGAACCGCCAGACTTCGCGGCCGCTGTCCTGATCGAGGGCGCTCAGGTAGCCGCGCACGCCGTACTCGCTGCCGCCGAATCCGGTGATGACGAGGTTCTTGACGATCGTGGGCGGCGACGTGATCACCGAGCCGCCGGTGTAGTCGACGACGGCGGTCTTCCACAGTTCCTTGCCCGTCTTCGCATCGAGCGCGACCAGATGGCCGTCGAGGCGGCCGAAGAAGATCTTGCCGTTGGCGTAGGCCACGCCCCGGCTGTTCACGTCGCAGCAGGCATGCTGCTCGATCCCGGCCGGGACCTCGGGCGAATAGCGCCACTTGAGCGCGCCGGTCTTGGCGTCGACCGCGAAGACGTTCTTCGGCCCGTGCGACGACGTGACGAAGAGCGTGTCGCCGATCACGATCGGTGTCGATTCCTGCGACCTGAGTGAGCCGAGCTGGAGCGCCCACGCGACTTTGAGCCGCTCGACGTTGCCGGAGTTGACCTGCGTGAGCGTGCTGTACCGCGTGTTGCCCGGATCGCCTCCGTACGTCGTCCAGCCGGACGATGTTTGCGCGGCAGCCACGGTGACGACGGCCAGCAAGAGCGTGAGCGTCAACGTCGGGATCGATGCCGTGCACGATCGTTTCATGCGAATCCTCCTCGATACTCGGTTCGTGTCCGTGGGCCGGAGGCGTGGCCGGAGTATAGCGCCGCGGACGAAGCCGAGAAGGGACTCGCGGGAAGCGGCTCTCGCAAGGCCGAACGCTTGACATCCCCGAACAAGTGGCGTTGATTGTCCTCACCGCGGTCGCGGCGTCGAACGCGGTTCTGCCGATCGCACGTGCCGGCGCGAGACAGACGGAGTGTCCTGGTGTACGGCGAAGCCGTCCTTCGTATTTTTCAACTTCGCAGAAGGAGGCGCACCTCATGAAACCCATTGGCGCACTCGTGTCCATGATCGGTCTCGCTGTCGTGGCTGTGGGCCTCGCAGCCTGTTCGATGGCGCAGGGAACGTCCGGCACCGAGGCGAAAGCGGCGATGTCGGACACGACGGGCAACGACTGGATGACGTACCACGGAAATTACAACTCGTGGCACTACAGCCCGCTCTCGACCATCGACTCGAGCAACGTCAAGCGCTTGCGCGTTGCGTGGGTCCATCACCCGGGTCGGTCGACGCGCGGACTGCAGTCGATGCCGCTGGCCGCCGACGGCGTTCTTTACTACACGGGCTCGTATAGCCGCGTGTGGGCGCTCGACGGGGTCACCGGACAGCCGCTCTGGTCGTATTTCCCCAAGCTGAACGACGACCTGGTCGCCAAGCAAACTCACAGTCCCTACACGCGCGGGATCGCCCTCGGCCACGGCAAGATCTTCGTCGGCACGGTCGACGGTCGGCTCATCGCGCTCGACCAGAAGACCGGACAGCCCGCCTGGGACACCAAGCTCCTGAACTCCGAGAAGCTCACCGTCGGCTTCACCGGCGCGCCGCTGGTGGTGAAGGACAAGGTGATCATCGGGTCCCAGGGCGGCGAGTGGCCATGGCGCGGGCCGATCTTTGCCGTGGACGCCAACTCGGGCCGGAAGCTGTGGGAGTTCTTCACCGTGGCCGGCACCGAGGAGGCGAAGAAGACCTGGGGGAACGACTCCTGGCAGACCGGTGGTGGCGGCGGTTGGATGGCCGGCGGATACGACGCCGAAACGAACACGGTCTGGTGGGGCACGGGCAACCCGGCTCCGCTCTACGACTGGGCGGGCGCGGACTGGAAGACGGCGGGGCCGCGACCGGGCGACAATCTCTACACCACGTCGGTGATCGCCCTCGATCCGGACAGTGGCAAGCTGAAGTTCTACCACCAGGAATTGCCTCACGATGCGTGGGACTTCGACAGCGCCGTCGGCGAATTCGTCATGATCGACCGGGATGGCAAGAAGCTCGTCGTCCATCCGAACAAGGGCGGCCACGTGTTCGTCTACGACCGCAAGGACGCCAAGGTCGTCAACGTCTGGCCGCTCGTGAAGCACATCAATTTCGTGAAGGGCATCGATCCGAAGACCGGTGAGCTGATCGGTCGGCGCGATCTGGCGCTCGGGAAACACCAGAACCTCTGCCCGGCGATCGCGGGAGGTATGAGCTGGAACTCGGGCGCGTACAGTCCCAAGACCGGCCTCTACTACAAGATCGGGCAGGAATGGTGCATGGACCTGGAGGTGATCAAGACCACGCCGATCACCGAACCGCAGGCGCAGCTCGACATCGGCGCCAACTTCAAGCTGCGGAATCCGGAGGGCGACAAGGCGCACGGACACATCTCGGCACGAGATCCCGTGACGGGCGCCAAGAAGTGGGAGGTCATGTTCCCGGAACCGCCGCTGGCGAGCCTTCTCGCGACCGGCGGGAACCTGGTATTCGTGCCGGATCCGCGCGGCTGGCTGCGCGCCTACAACGCCACGACCGGTGAGCAGCTGTGGTCGCACAACAACGGTCTGGGCCACAACGGCGGCATCATCAGCTACGGCGCGAAGGGCAAGCAGTACATCGCCGTCGCCACCGGCTGGGGCTCGCTGGTCGGCGACGAGTTTGCCGAGCTGTTCGGCGAGCCGTTCAAGAGCATGCCGAAAGACTCCGGCGCCCTGGTGGTGTTCACGGTCGATTGATCGGGGAACACGGGCCGGGCGCGGGAGCGTGCGCCCGGCCCATCGCGCGCCGCGATAGCATGAGCTCGTGAAGTTTTCGTGGCGGTTCGGGGCGATCTTCGCCGTCCTGCTTCTCGCCGCTCACGCCGGGCGGGGTCAGGAACGCCAACCGGCTTCACCCGACACTGGCAGCAGCAACACCGTGGACGGCGAGAAGCTCTTCGCCACGTCTTGCGGGTGGTGCCATCAGGACGGCGGACGCGCTGCCGGGCGGGGCCCGAAACTGGCCGGCAGCGACCGTACGGACGAGTATCTGCTCAATCGGATTCGTGTCGGCAAAGAAGGCGCAATGCCGGCATTCGCCGGCTCGTTCAGCGAGCCGCAGCTGCGGGCGATCGTCGCCTACATCCGGAGTCTGAAAGACACGCACCCATGACGATGGACCGTCGGCGACGGTCCACGGCGCGAGGCGCGAGCCGCGGCTGCATGTTGTTGCTGGTGCTCTTTTCGGCTTCAGTCGCGACCGCGCGGCCGCTCCACGTCATCCAGGAGCGTGGTGTGCTCTCGCTCTGCGCCCACGCCAACGCGTTGCCGTTCGCAAGCAAGAACGCCGATCCCCCCGGCTTTCAGATCGAGATCGCCCGCGCGCTTGCCCGCGAGCTCGGCGTGGCGCTGGAAGTCGAATGGGTCACCACCGGGTACCAGTTCCGGTCGGTCGACTGTGACATCGTGCTGGACACCATCGGGGTGGCCGAAGCGCAAGCGGAGCGCCGGCTTCTGCTCTCCCGTCCGTATCAGCGAAGTGGCGTTGGGCTGGCACTTCCGCCCCGACGGGCCGACGTCACGACGTTCGACAATCTCGTCGGCCATCGCGTCGCCGTGCAAGTGGGGTCGCTCGCCGCGATGCTGCTCGGCCGGCGCGGTGTCCGGACCGTACCATTCGGCTTCGAAGAGGAGATGCTCGACGCCGTCATCGGCGGCCGCGTCGAGGCCGCCGCGGTGTCTCCGGCGTCGGCGGAATATTGGAACGCGATCCATCGCGAGACCCCGCTCCGGTTCGTCAACGCGTACGAATCGGAGCCCGAGCTCAGCTGGGATCTGACCGTGGGACTGAGGCGAGCCGACGGGGCGCTCCGGGACGCGATCGATCGAGCCATCGAGCGTCTCGGTACCGAGGGCACGATCGGCGCGATCTACGCGCGTTACGGCATCGGCTATCGGCCTCCGCGGAGCCGCTGACATGCGGGCGCCGCGGCCTCTGCCGGCCGCGATCGGCGATCGCAACATGCGAGGAGGAGGGTCGCAATGACGATGGTGAACGTGCGTTACATGGTCGACGACGTCGAGGCCGCCGTCGCCTTCTACATGAATCATCTCGGCTTCACGCTCATCTCGAAAACGGCGCCGGCGTTCGCCGACGTCGCGCTCGGCGACTTGCGATTGCTGCTGAGCGGACCGACGAGCTCGGCGGGCCGGCCGATGCCTGATGGGCGCCGACCGGCGCCCGGCGGCTGGAACCGGATTCACCTGATCGTCGACGACCTCCAGGCGGAAGTCGATCGCCTCCGGCGCGCCGGCGTCCACTTTCGCAACGACATCGTCACCGGCCCCGGCGGCTCCCAGATCCTGATCGACGATCCCTCCGGCAATCCGATCGAGCTCTTTCAGCCGCGGCGCGCGTGACCCGTGGCGCCGGCGCGCCGTCCCGCTTGCAGTCCTCGTTGACTCGCTCCGCGGCCGGCGCTAGCATCCGGCCACTCGGCTCGGGCGGGAGGTGATCGCTTCCACGCAGCGCGTCGAAAGGACGCGCTCTACCGCGTCGGCCGCCGCGCCGTCCTCGGCGCGCTCGACGCGAGCACGATCGAGCAACGGAGCTCACCGGAACCCCGGAGGCGAAGTCATGCGCTACGGCGGTCATCGATTGCTCTCGATCCTCACGATCCTCGCCTTTTCCCTCGCACCAGCGGCACTGGCCTCGGCCGCCGATCCCGAGATCGACACCTTGCTCAAGCGTCCTCCGGGCAAGGACTGGGTCACGAACGGCGGCGACCTGACGAACCAGCGCTATTCCACGCTGAAGCAGATCGACACGACGAACGCGAAGCAGCTGAAGGGCGTCTGGATGACCCGTCTCAAAGGCTCCGGCGCGGGCGGCAAGTACTCGTTCGAGGCGTCGCCGCTGGTGAAGGACGGCGTCATGTACGTCATCACCGGCAACGACGACGTGTTCGCGCTGAACGCGAAGACCGGGCAGATCGTCTGGGAGTACTGGTCCGGCATTGACCAGAAGATCTCGACGGTGTGCTGCGGCTGGGTCAATCGCGGGCTCGCGATGGGCGAGGGCATGCTCTTCTTCGGTCAGTTCGACGCCAACGTCGTGGCGCTCGACATGAAGACCGGGAAGGTCGTGTGGAAGACGCCCATCGAGAAATGGGAGAACGGCTACACGATCACCAGCGCGCCGCTCTACTACGACGGCATCGTGTACAGCGGCTTGTCGGGCGGCGAGTTCGGCGTGCGCGGCCGGCTGACCGCGCTGAACGCGAAGAGCGGCGAAGTGCTCTGGCGCTGGTACACGCTGCCGGGGCCCGGCGAGATCGGCGCCGACACGTGGCCTGCCGGGACCGATCACTCGATGCGCGGCGGCGCGACGATCTGGAACACGCCGGCCCTCGATCCGGCCCTCAACCTCGTCTACTTCGCGACCGGCAACTGCGGCCCCGATTACGACGGGTCGATGCGCGAAGGGGACAACCTCTTCTGCGCGTCGATGGTGGGGCTCAACGCGAAGACCGGGCAGTACGCCTGGCACTTCCAGCAGGTCCACCACGACATCTGGGATTACGACGCCGCGAGCCCGGTCGTGCTCTTCGACACCGTGATCGACGGCCAGCCGCGCAAGGGCATCGCGGAAGCCGGCCGCACCGGGTGGGTGTACATCCTGGATCGCACGAACGGGAAGCCGCTCATCGGTATCGACGAGAAGCCGGTGCCGCAGGAGCCGCGACAGAAGACGGCCAAGACGCAGCCGTTCCCGCGCGGCGACGCGACGGTTCCGCAGTGCGCCGAGCCGATCCAGGGTTACGAGAAGGCCGGATGCATCTTCGACGTGTTCTGGGAGACGCCGGTCCTGATGCAGCCGTCGGGAATCGGCGGCACGAACTGGTCGCCGATGCCGTACAGCCCGGACACGGGCTACTTCTACGTCCCGGGCACCGTCCGCACCAGCGCGTTCACGCGCTTCGGTGACACGTGGAAGCTCGGCCAGCGCTACGTCGGCGGCAGCCAGGCCGCGCCGATCAGCTCGACGATGAGCGGAACGTTCACGGCGATCGACAGCAAGACGAACAAGATCGCCTGGCAGCACAAGACGCCGTACCGCATCGGCGGGGGCGGCGGCTCCAGCGTCACCGCGGGCGGCCTCGTGTTCCGCGGCGAGCCGGACGGCAACTTCCTGGCGCTCGACGCGAAGACCGGCCAGGAGCTGTGGCGGTTCCAGACGGGCTTCGGCGCCGACGCGCCCCCGGTGATCTACGAAGTCGACGGCGAGCAGTACGTCGCGATCGCGACCGGGGGCAACCAGCTGCAGGGCAGCGCGTACGGTGACGCGGTGTGGGCGTTCTCGCTGAAAGGGCAGCTCGGCCCGCTGTGGCCGCCTCCGCCGCCCCAGACGATCGCCGGTCCCACCGGACCGATCGCGACGGGCGTCGACACGGTCAAGATCGGCGGCAACAACGTGGAGTACAGCTTCCTGCCGGCGCGCATCCGCGTGAAGAAAGGCACGACCGTGACCTTTACCAACGTCGGCGATCTGCCGCACACGGCGACCGCGTGGGGCACGGAGCGTGTCGTGCCCGAGCGGATGTGGGACACGGGGTCGCTCAACAAGGACGGCACGAAGGCCATCACGTTCACCCAGCCGGGCAATTACTACTACATCTGCCTGCCGCATCCGTGGATGTACGGCCAGGTGATCGTGGAGGACTGACCGCTCGTGTTCCACCTGGTGATGGCCGCCGTTCTCGTCGCCATGGGGCCCAGCGTGCCCGGTGGCGCGCGAGCAGCGGCGGCCGAGCCCGCGCAACTTCAAGTCCTGATGACAACGGCCGAGCTCGTCGTCGGTCAGAACCGGTTCGCCTTCGGCCTCCTCACACGTACCACGCTGCTCGCCGACGCCGACGTGATCGTGCGCGTGTACGACATCCGCGCCGAGGACGCGAAGCTCGCGGTGGAAGTGCCGGCGCCCTACCGCAAGCTCGAAGTCGTCGAGAACGACCGGCCGGTGCACGTCCATCCCGACGGCACGCGACACGTCCACGACGGCACGACCGACGTGCGGGGACTCTACGTCGCCCAGGTGGCGTTCGAGCGTCCGGGCGTCTGGGGCATCGAGGTGCTCGCGCGCCAGGGCGACGGCCCGGTGGCCGGGTCGCGGTACAGCGTGAACGTGCTGGCCGTGTCGCCGACTCCGGCGCCCGGAACGCCGGCGCCGCGCAGTCGCAATCTCATCGCGACGGACGTCCCGGATCTGAAGACGATCGACTCGAGTGTCCCGCCGGATCCCCGGCTGCATCGGGTGCGCATCGCCGATGCCATCGCGAGAAAGCAGCCGCAGGTCATCGTGTTCGCATCGCCGCGGCTCTGCCAGAGCCGCGTCTGCGGACCCGTCGTCGACGTCGTCCGTACGCTGATCCCGACCTACGGGGATCGCGTCGCGTTCATCCATCAAGAGATCTGGCAGGCCGACGCTCCCGACCAGTTCACGGGGACGGTGAAGGAATGGAGGCTCCGCTCGGAGCCGTGGATCTTCGTCGTCGACGGCAGCGGAACGATCCGGGCCAAATTCGAGGGGCTGACCACCCGACGCGAGCTGGACGTCGCCATCGCGGAAATGCTTCGGCGGCCACAGAACTAACTTCAACGCTCGTGAGGCGTTAGCGGAGAACGGTATGGGTACATTCTCGAGAGTCGTCGTCGCCGCACTGGCCGTCTTCTTCTTCACGCTCACCGCGGCGCCGGCGCCGGCCGCGGAGTGGCGGGACGTCACTAGCGATCGGCTGCTCGGAGCCGACGGCGACGCCGCCAACTGGCTCATGCACAACCGCACGTACAGCGGCTGGCGCTTCAGTCCGCTCGACCAGATCAATCCCGGCAACGTCAAGAAGCTGGTGCCGAAGTGGATCTTCGCGGGCGGCACCCTCGGCGACCAGCAGACGACGCCGGTCGTGAACGACGGCGTGATGTTCACGACGTCGACCGCGCTGGCGTTCAATCGCGTCCACGCGGTGAACGCCGTCACCGGTGTGCCGCTGTGGAGGCACGAGCGCAAGATTCCCGACGACGTCGGCGCGCTCGTCCGCCTGATTCCCCATAACCGTGGGGTCGCGCTCTACAAGGACCGCGTGATCTTCGGCACGCTGGATGCGCATCTCGTCGCGCTCGACGCGAAGACCGGCAAGCAGGTCTGGGAGACGAAGATCGCGGACTACGCGGACGGCTACTTCGTGTCCCAGGCTCCGCTCGTCGTGAAAGGCAAGGTCGTCGTCGGGATGGCCGGACCGGGCGAGATGGGACCGCGCGGATTCGTCGAGGCGTTCGATGCCGAGACGGGCAAGAGCCAGTGGCGGTGGTACTCGATTCCCGCCGCCGGTGAGCCCGGCAGCGAAACCTGGACCGCTGACACGTGGAAGATCGGCGGCGCGGCGGTCTGGCATACGGGGACGTACGATCCGGCGACGAACCTCCTCTACTTCGGGACCGGAAACCCGGCGCCGTGGATCGCCGACATGCGCAAGGGCGACAACCTCTACTCGATGTCGGCCGTCGCGCTCGACCTCGATACCGGGAAGATGAAGTGGTTCCACCAGTACCTGGCCAACGAGCCGTTCGACTACGACACGGTCGCCGAGCATCACGTGATCGACGTCGTCCGCAACGGGCAGACACTGAAGGCGGTCGTCCAGGCCAACAAGCTCGGATACGTCTACACGCTCGATCGCGAAAACGGGAAATTCCTCTCCGCGGCGCCCTTCATCAAGTCGCTCACCTGGGGCAAGCCCGATCCGGTGACGGGCAAGGGCGTGGAGAATCCGGGCATTCGGCCGACGATGGGCGGCCCACCCGTCGAAGTTTGCCCGTCGCTGCTCGGTGGCACCGGCTGGCAGCCCAAGGTCTACAACCCGAGGACCACGTTCCTCTACATTCCGTCGAACGAATTCTGCATGCGGTACGCGTACGTCGCGGATCTGAGCTACAAACGGGGCCAGCTCTTCACCGGAAACACGACCGAGCACTTCACCAGAGCAGAGCAGGCTGGCGTGCTGCGGGCGTTCGACGTCAGCAAGAACACGATCGCCTGGGAATGGTCGAACCGGACGCCGCTCGTCAGCCAGACGCTGACCACCGGCGGCGACCTGGTGTTCCAGGGGACGGCCGAGGGCAAAGTCGTCGCGCTGAATGCCAGGAACGGGCAGGAGCTGTGGTCGTTCAACATCGGCACACCGCAGTCGGGCGGGATCATCAGCTACGCGGTGGACGGCAAGCAGTACGTCGCCGTGGTCGGAGGCGGCACGCTGCGATCCCAGGTCTGGTTCGGGAAAGAGTCGAAATGGACCGACGCGCTCAAGACGAACTACAGCGACATCGTCGTCGTCTTCGCGCTCGGCGAGTAGCCCCGTCCGTCGTCGCCGCGGTCGCGGCGCTGTCGATCGCGACCGCGGCGAGCGCGGGTGAGGTCCGGCGGATCCGGCTATGCGCGGATCCGTCGAACCCGCCGTTTTCGAGCCAGGACCCGAAGTCGCCCGGCTTCGAGGTCGAGATCGCGCGCGTGATCGCCGAGACCGTCGGCGCGGACTTCGGCGTTCACTGGTTCCCGACCGCGCGCGAGATTCTCGTGTTCCGGCAGCTGCACGAGGATCGCTGCGATCTCGTGATGGGGCTGCCCGTCACGTCGCGGTTCACGGACGACAAGCCCCGGCTCGCGTTCTCGATCCCGTACTACGTGATGCGCCAGGCCCTCGTCTCGCCGAGCGTCGGCGGCGTCCGGTCTGCCGGCGAGCTCGGGCCGAAGCTGGTCGGCGTCCAGGCGATGACGCTCAGCGATGCGCTCGTGTACGAGCGCGGCTTCACCCGGAAGGTCTACCGGACTGCGGAGGAGACGTTCGCGGCGCTGGCGACCGCCGAGGTCGACGCGATCGTGATGGAGTCACCGCTCGCCGGCTGGTTCGTCAAGAAGACCCCAGGCTTTCAGGCGGTGGCGATCAGCGACCCGGATCGGGAGCTGCCGATCGGCGCGGCCGTCCGGAAAACCGATGTCGAGCTGAAGAACGCGGTCGATCGCGCGATCCGCCAGCTGACGCCGCGTGCCTTGCCCGACATCCTCCTGCGTCACGGAATCGCCGTCGCGCAGGCGCCGCCAACGCCAGCGGCCCCGGCGCCGGCTCCGCCGCAGCCGCCGTCGCAGACCCAGTCCCCGACTCCCGAGCAGCGCGCCGCGCGATCGACGTACCTGACCCAGTGCTCGCAGTGCCACGGGATAGATGCCGCCGGGACGGCGGCGGCGGCAAATCTGCGCTCGTTCAAAGGCACCGAGGACGAGTTCTTGAAGATCGTGCAGAACGGCCGGCCGGGCACGGGGATGACACCCTGGAAAGGCATCATCAGCGACGACGACATCCGGGCCATTTACCGTTACGTGAAATCCCTGGCCCAAGGCTCTTGACAGATGCCCGGTGGGCTGTCTAGGATCGCACCCACATCAGACCGCTCGAACGACGCCGTTCACCGTCACCAGAGGGGGTGAGAGCGATGACCTGGGAAACCCCGACTTTCATCGAGCTCAAGATGGACGCCGAGATCAACTCCTACCAGGACGATTTCGACAGGGAACAGGACGACCGCTTCTAGCGATTCGCCCGCTTCACGAGCAGCCCTTCGCATCGGTCATTTCGCCGGTGCGGAGGGCTCTCGTCTCTCTGGAGGTTAAGCCGCGCCGTGTGGATCCGGGTGCTGGGCTCAGCCGCCGGCGGAGGCTTTCCGCAGTGGAACTGCGGCTGCGCCAACTGTCGGGGTGTCCGAGAAAAGACGATCCGCGCGACCGCCCGCACCCAGGAGTCCGTCGCGGTCAGCGCCTCCGGAGACGCGTGGGTCCTCCTGAACGCCTCCCCGGAGATCCGCCAGCAGATCGAGAGCTTCGAGCCGCTCCACCCGCGCGGGCCTCGGCATTCGCCGATCGCCGCGATCGTGCTCACGAACGGCGACCTGGATCACTGCCTGGGAGTGCTGTCGCTCCGCGAATCGCACCCGATCACGGTCTACGCCACCGACCAGGTGCGCCGGGGATTCATCGAGAAGAACGTCCTCTACCGCACGCTCGAGCGCTTTCCCGGACAGGTGACGTGGCGCCGTCTCGTGCTCGGCCACCCGCAAGACGTCGTCGGCGCTGACGCGCCCGGCGCCGGCGCGCCCATCGAGCGTCACGCGCCGATCGGGCTGTCTGTCGAAGCGATCGCGGTTCCCGGCAAGCCTCCCGTGCACCTGGAAGACTTGCCGGCGAGCCCCGAAGACAGCGTGGGCCTCCTGATCCGCGACGCCGTCGCCGGGGTGACGCTCGCGTATTTCTCCGGCGTAGGTGAAATCTCTCCCGCCGTCGCCGACACGCTCGCCGGCGCCGATTGCGTCTTCTTCGACGGAACATTCTGGTCGAGCGACGAGCTGACGGCCGGCGGCCTCGGAACGAAACGCGCCGAGCAGATGGCTCATCTGCCAGTCGGCGGGCCCGACGGCAGCCTCGCCCGGCTCACCGGGCTCTCGGCCGTGCGGAAGATCCTGATTCACGTCAACAACACGAATCCGGTGTTGCGCGAGGACTCGCGCGAGCGCGCCCGGGTCGAAGCCGCCGGCTGGGAGATCGCGTACGACGGGATGGAGATCACGCTATGACCCGAGCGCCCCTCTCGCGGGACGAGTTCATCGAGTGGCTCAGGCGCGAGGGCGCCTCGCGTTATCACGATCACCATCGCTATCACGCGCTCATGCACGACGGGAAGCTGACGCGCCTGCAGCTGCAGCAGTGGGTGCTGAATCGCTACTACTACCAGACGCGTATCCCGATCAAGGACGCGATCATCCTGTCGAAGTCGGAGGATCCGGCGTTCCGCCGCATGTGGATCCGGCGGATCCGGGATCACGACGGCGACGAGGCCGGCGAGGCCGGGCTCGAGCTGTGGCTGCGCCTCGCGGAAGGCGTCGGGCTCGACCGTGAGGAAGTTGCGAGCTGCCGTTCGGTGCTTCCGGGCGTCCGGTTCGCGTGCGACGCGTACGTCACACTGGTGCGCGACCGGAGCCTCGTCGAAGCGGTCGCGTCGTCGATGACCGAGTTCTTCGCGCCGGATCTGATGTCGAAGCGCGTCCTTGCCTGGGAGAAGCACTATCCGTGGGTCAGCAAGGACATGCTCGAGTACTTCCGGTCCCGGGTGCCGCGCGCGCGACGCGACTCGCTCGAGGCGATGGAGTTCGTCGTCGGCCACGCGACGACCTACGAGCTGCAAGAGCGATGTGTCGCCGCGCTGATCGAGAAGACCCGGATCCTGTGGCACCTGCTCGACTGCGCGTACGCCGCGTACATCGAGCCCGGGTGGGGACCGGACGGCCCACGCGTGTGATCGCGACCGACGCGAAGCCGCGACTCGCGGCGAAGGCCCGCCTCCGCTTCGATCGGAAGACGTCGCGGTACCTCCTGCTCTATCCCGAGCGCGGCCTGGAGCTGAACGCGACCGCGGCGGACGTCGCACGTCTGTGCACGGGCGAGCACACGGTGGCCGCGATCGTCGACCAGCTCGTCGAGAAGTATGCCGATCGGCCGCGCGAGGTGATCGAGCGCGAGACGCTCGCGTTTCTCGCCGCGCTCGCCGATCGCGCGCTCTTGCAAGACACGACGTGAGCGTCAGTCATCGGCCGTACACGCTGGTCGCCGAGCTGACCTACCGCTGTCCGCTGCGCTGCGTCTACTGCTCGAACCCGCTCGACTACGCCGGGCACGCCGACGCGCTCGACACCGCGGGCTGGATCTCCGTCTTCCGCGCCGCGGAAGACCTCGGCGTCGTCCAGCTGAACCTGACGGGCGGCGAGCCTCTGCTCCGTGACGATCTCGAACCGCTGATCGAAGAGGCACGGAAGCTCGATCTCTACACGAACCTGATCACGAGCGGCATCCCGCTCGCTCGCGAGCGGCTCGCCCGCTTTCGCCAGCTCGGGCTCGACAACGTGCAGCTCTCCATCCAGGACGTCGAGCCGGCCGCATCGGATCGCATCGCCGGACTTCGCTCGTTCGAGCGGAAGCTCGAGGTCGCGCGCTGGGTGAAAGAGCTCGGATTCCCGCTGACCATGAACACGGTCCTGCACCGGGACAATCTCGACCACGTCGAGGAGATCGTCGCACTCGCCGAGCGGCTGTCCGCGGATCGCCTGGGGCTCGCCAACACGCAGTATCTCGGCTGGGCGCTCCTGAATCGCCAGGCGCTCTTGCCCTCGCGCGATCAGCTCGCGCGCGCACGCGTCGTGGCCGCGGCGGCGCGCGACCGGCTGCGCGGCCGGATGGAAGTGCTTTTCGTCTTCCCCGACTACTACACAGACCTCCCGAAGGCGTGCATGGACGGCTGGGGCCGCCGCTTCATCGTCGTGAGCCCCGACGGGCTCGCGCTGCCGTGCCACCTGGCGCACACGCTCCCGGGCGTGACGTTCGAGAACGTCCGCGATCGTCCGCTCGGCGAGATCTGGGAAGGCTCGTCCGGCTTCAACGCGTTTCGCGGCGAGGCGTGGATGCCGGAGCCGTGTCGGAGCTGTGATCGTCGCGCGATCGACTTCGGCGGCTGCCGCTGCCAGGCCTTCCACCTCGCCGGCGACGCCGCGTTGACCGATCCGGCGTGCTCGCTCTCCCCTCACCACGCCCTCGTGGAGCGCGCCCGGGCCGACGCGGAGAGCCCGGCGGTCTCGCCCTCCTTGACGTATCGAAGCCGAGCGGCCGTCGTGCCGCAATGAGGTTGTTGTCGATGGTTCGTCCGGGCCTCTGGATCGCCGTGCTGAGAATCGTCGTCGGGATCTGGTTCCTGAAGGCGGTGTGGACCAAGCTCACGCTCGCGTTCGCGTTCGGAGTCATGCCCTACCCGGTCGTCACCCCGCGCTTCATTGGATTCCAGCCCAAGCGCGTTGCCGAGTTCGCCAGGGACAATCCGGTCGGCTGGTACAAGGACTTCCTCGAAGGCACGGTGCTGCCGAACGCTTCGCTCTGGGCGACGCTGCAAGCCTACGGCGAGGTCGCGGTCGGCGTCGGGCTCGTCCTCGGATTCCTCACCGGGCTCGCCGCGCTGGTCGGGCTCTTCCTCACGCTGAACTACGGGCTCGCGACGCAGTGGATGAGCTTCGGGCAGCAGGGATTCCACGTGATGCTGACGACCGCGATGGTCATGTTCCTCTTCGCGCGCGCGGGGCGCGGGTGGGGACTCGACGCGCTCATTCTGACGCGGGCGTCGGACGGCGCGAAGAGGTGGCTGAAGCTCGTGATGTGACCGGGGCGCGGTGGCCGCGCCGTTGCTTCACGGCACCGTCGCGATGGCCACGCCCCACGGCAGCGTGCCGCACGGCACGCGCGCGACGACCGTGTTCGAGCGCGTGTCGATGATCGCGACCTCGTTCGCGCGACCGATCGTCACGTAGAGAAACGCGCCGTCCGGGGTCCACGCGGTCCACCACGCCCGCGGACCGACCGGGATCGTCGCGACCACGTCGAGCGTCTTCAGATCGAGCACCCGGACGTCGCCCGACTGTCCGTGCGACACGTACGCGCGACCGCCATCCGCCGTGATCGCCACGTCGACGGGACGGGCGCCGCCCGTCTTCACCGAGCGCTCGACCTCGAGCTTCGTCATGTCGATCGCCGAGACCTCGTGCGCCTGCTCGCTGGCCACGAGCAGCCGTCGCGAGTCCGCCGTGAACCGCATGCCGCGCGGATTCTTCGGCACCGCGATCTTCTTGACGACGGCGTTCGTCGCCGTGTCGATCACGTGCACGTCGTTCGAGGTCTCGTTCGACACGACGATCCACCGGCCGTCCGGCGACAGCACGGCCGTTTCCGGCTCCTTGCCCACCTCGATCTTGCGCACCACCGTCATCGACGCCACGTCCAGCACCGTCACCGCGAGCTCGTTCTCGTTCACCACGTAGAGGTGCGTCCCGGCCTTGTTCAGCGTGAGCCCTTCGGGATCGACTCCAGCCGGAACGGTCTTGAGAATCGTCAACTCCCGGGCGTCGATCACGCTGACGCTGTCCGAGTTGCTGTTGGAGACGTAGACGCGGCGGCCGTCCGGGCTGACGGCGACGCCACGTGGCCGCTGACCCACCGGCAGCGTTTTCACGACCGCACGGGTCGCCGCGTCGATCACGGTGACGTCGTTCGACTTCTCGTTGGTGACGAAGACACGCACGTCCGCGGCACCGGCAGGGGACTGGACGAGCAGGACGAAGGCCAGCGCGCCGAGCACGGCATTCAGCATAGGAGTCCTTTCCGGTCGTCGGTGATCGGTGGCGCGAGAGTCGCTCACGGTATGGGCGGCGTCAAGGGCGCGTGGCGACGGACGACGCGTCCCGCGCGGCTCGAGGCTCGTGCAGGATCGCGTCGACGAGCAGGAACAGCGCGCGCGCATCGCTCGCCCGGCGCAGCAGCATGCGCCACGGCGCCTGGGGCCCGGTGTGGTGGAACGAGTCGAGGATGATGACGCGCGCCCCGGCGCCCGACGCCGCAGCCAGACGCAGGCTCTCGGTGAACGGAATGGAATCGTCGGCGGCGCCGTGAACGAGCCAGAGCCGGCCGTGGAGCCGCGAAGCGACGGTCACCGGCGACAACCGGTCGAGCGCATCGCGCGTGGCTGGTGACAGGTGCGCGAGCAGCCTCCGCGTCTGCTCTTCACGCCGGCTCTCGCTGAGCTCCATCACCGCTCGGCCGGCGGGCCCGAGATCGGCGGCGAGCGCGTGAACGTCGTCGAAGGGATTGGCGAGCCGGCGCGAGGCGATCCGGCGAAGTGTCTCGCGGTCGTGAGCGTCGTCCACGAGCGGCGCCAGCAACGCCAGGAGCTTCCACCGGTTGTACTCCTCGACGTGGCCCCGGTAGCGCTCTGATCCGAACTGATGAACGCCGGTGGTGAGGAAGACGATCACGTTCCTCAGATCCGCGTAGCCGCCGAAGCTCCCGATCCACCCGAGCCCGCTCTCGTCGGCCGCGGCGAGCAGCGCGGGTCCCGCCCCGAAGCTGAACCCGACCACGGCGACCGTGTGGCTCTCGGCGCGAAGGCGCGTGATCGCTTTTCTGGTCTCTTCCACCTCGTGACCGCTCAGATGGAACGACGCGAGACCCTCGAACTGAGGAACCATGACGAGATAGCCGTGCCGCGCGAAGAGCCGCGCGAGCCGGACGAGCTCGGGATGGCGCCGTCCCGCCGGCGACAGCCCGTGCACGAGCAGCACCGCGGCGCGCGGGTGGCGCGGCCGATAGAGGTCGGCCGGCGTCGACGAAGCGAGGCTGATCTCTTCCCGCGCCGGGACCGGCGACCACCGGGCGACCCACGCATCGAACGCCGGCATCGCCAGCGCCGCCGTGAACAGGGCCGCAGAGGCGAACCGGACGGCGACCACCACGATGACCGTGACGGCGATCACGACAACGAGCACGACGGCACGACGACGCCATGATGCGCGTCGACGCCACGGCGCGCTCACGGCTCGGCGCTGACGCTGACTGAACGCGTCCTCCTCACGGCGAGGAGCGGCGGGCTGGCGACGGCACTGTCATGACGAAATGCCAGCGACGCTCCGCCTGCTCGACGACACGCGGAACATCCTCGCCGAGAAGGAATCCCGATCGCACGAGCGTCTCGGCCTGACGCCGGACCTGCTCCATGTACCGCGTCCGCGTGCCGTAACGTTCGAGGACGCTCGCCCGAGGATCGCCGCTCTGGTCGCGCTCCGCGCGGTCGCGCGGAAACGGAGTCCACGTCCCGTAGAAATCGACGAGCTCGTCCGGGTTCGCGGCGCCACCGCGCAGGCTCCACGGCGTGTAGGTCGCGAGAGGAACGAGAAGCTCGAGCATCCGGACGCCGGCAGTCTCGTTGCCGTCGGCGTCCACCTGAGGCACGCGAACCGGAAATGGCCGCCCGAGCCGCGGCGGCTCCAGCGTGACGATGCCGTCCGACCAGCGCGGCCCGTAGTCGACGCGATACGCCTCCTGGGCCACCCGAGGCCAGCGCACGCCGGGGATTGCCGGAGCTCGCACGCGTTCCACGGTGACGAGCGTGCTCGCGTCCAGGCGCGGGTAGGCGCTCGGTGGTGGCTCGCGTCCGTCGCGCACCCACTCCACCAATCGCGTCAGCAGTGAGCGCAACGCCGGCCGAAAATCGAGAGGATTCCCGCGATACGTCACGACGGCGCCGGGCCGTCGCTCGCCCGTCGAGGGCCACTCGCCGACGAAATGCTGTCCGCCGGCGAGATGGTAGATACGCTCGCTGGCGGAGGGCGTGACGTCGGCGCCGCCGTCGAGCGTCGTGTGGATCAGCGCGGCGGCGCGGCCCCAGTACTCGTAGCCGGTATTGATGAAGAAGATCTTCGGCACGTGCGCGGCGTGAGCGAAGAGCCCGTCCTCCACGCCGGTCTCGGGATCGCGTTGCGTGGCGCCCGTGAACGGATAGACGTCGGTCGGGTAGAAGAACGCCGAGAACCGGTGCGCGTCGCGCGACGGCTGCGCGAAGCGATGGTTGAAGCTGCCGCGACCGGCGCCCGCGGTGTGGACGAAGAGGCCGTCGAAGACCGGTCGTCCGGCCTCGTCGGTGTTGAATCCCTGGTAGAGGAAGTGCCGCAGGAAGCGACCGCTTTGCGAGATGCCGAGCCCGATCGCGCGCCGGACCGGGAACGGGCTCGCGGCCTCGTACCGGGCGTACGAGATCATGTCTCGCACCGCGGCGAGGCCGAGGCCGACAACGACCGGGTCGCGCGCGCGATAGACGAGCTCGTAGATCTTGCCCGGCTCGAAGCCGCCGCGCTTCGAGATCCGCGTGTCGTCGTCGACGAATCGCCAGTCATCGCGCGGCACCACCCGGCGCGGCGCCAGGCGACCGTCACGTTCCGTCAACACGTTGTCCGCGTCGTCGACGTCAGCCACACGATACGGACGGTGACCGCGGTGACCGAGCGCGAGCGTGAACGTGCGCTCGTCGACGGTCCAGTCGCTCCGCACGAGACCCTCGATCGGGCGGCCGTCCTCGGTCGCGATCGGCGCGCCGAGGCGCAGGACGCCGTCGCCCGCCGGCACGTCGAACTGCCAGCCGACCCAGATCAGCGTGAGGCCGAGACGAAGCGGAAGAGCGTCGCCGAAGTCGGCTGACGTCGTCGGATGGGCACTCCATGCCGCGCCGGCGAAATACGGCAGCACCGCCTTGCCGCCGCGGTTCGACACCTCCAGGAGCGCGACCGCGCGGTCTCGAGAGGCGGTCTTCGGACGCAAAACCATGAAGTTCGCGGTGGCGACGACGCGACCGTCCGGGTCACGCGGCGCGCGCGCCAGGTCGACGATGCGGCGATTCGCAGGGTTTGCCGGATCGAGCGCGAACTCGACCACCCCGGCGAGCTTCTCGTACGCGCCGGCGGCTCCGAACTGGCGCCCGCCGAGCACGTCCTGGCGCGATTCGACCGTGAGCCGTCGCACCGCGGCGGCGGTCGACACGGGAGCCGCCCACGACGACAGCACGGCGACGATCAGGAGCCACCGGGCCGGCGCTACGGCGGACATCGAGGGTTACCGTTGGCTCCGGGAGACGCGCGGCGCGCGACCGGATCGTTTCTTCTTCGTCGGGCTCAGGACGGGACCGTCGCCCGGCCGACCGCGCGGAACTTCGTCAGTCGCTTCACCTCGAGCCACGCCTTGCCGAGATAGACGAGCCCGACGACGAACACCACGTTGGTCAGCCAGTAGAGCGGCCAGTTCGTGAAGCGGAGTCCGAGAAACTTGCCGAGGATCGTCGCCTCGATCACCTGGTGGACGAAGTAGAGCATCAGCGCCGTCTGCCCGAGGACGACGAGCCAGGGCATCGACACGTTCTTGATTTCCATCACGTAGTACGTTCCCGCGAGCAGCAGGCCGACGACGCCGGCGACGAGCACCGCCGTCATCCCGCGCGGCGTCCACTTGTGGTTGAGCAGGAAATCGGTGCGGAAGCCGAAGCGGATCTCCGCGGTCTTGATCGTCGCGGCGTCGATGCCGATCTCCGCGGCGCGACTCATCCGATCCGCGTCGACGTCACGGGCGAGCTGCCAGGCGAAGTAGGCCACCACGCACGCGACCCCGATCAGGGCCACGACGCGGAAGTACCGCACCTCGGCGGCGTGACCGCGCTCGCGCGCGTCGAGCCACCGCCAGCCGAGCACGAGCCCGATCGCGGCCGCGCTGAGCCACGGCCACGGCGGGAAGCCGAAGAAGAGAATTTGGGCCGGCACGGGGTGAGCCGCCGACCATCGAATGAGCGCGGGATACATCGCCTCGAACGCGCCGTAGTAGAGGACGCCGAACGCGGCCATCGCCCAGCGCCCCCAGACCCGGGTCATCAACGGCAGGAGCGCGCCGAACACGACGACGCCGAGCCCGATCGTTTGCAGAACGCCACCCGCCCAGAGCGGCCCATCGTCGAACACCATGGTCACGTGGAAGCCGCCGCCGGGCCCGGGCGCGAGCGCCAGCATCGCATTCAAGAGGTATCCGCCGGCCATGATGCCCGCGCCGCGCCGCAGGTACTTCCATGCGCCGACGAGGGCGCTGTCACGCGCCTTCGCGCGACGGTAGGAAATCGGCAGGCAGAAACCGACGAGGAAGATGAAGATCGTGGCCGGAAACAGCACGCTGCCGTACGCCACGTAATACCGGGTCCACCCCATCGCGCGCTCGAGCCAGTCGCGCGACGTGTGGTTGACGACCATCTGGATGATCGCGATGCCGCGCAGGCCGTCGAGGAAGGAAAGCCGACCGAGGGAGAGTCGCGCGGCGGGCGCCGGATTCGCGCCGGGGACCGAGCTCAAGACGCCAGCCGAAGCCCCGAGCGGATCTCGTACAGTTCTTGCTCGGCCATCGACGCGTGAGGAATTCGCGCCAGCGCGCCGCAATAGCGGCAGTGCACGAACGCGGGCTCGCGCTCGACGAAGCTGCTGCCGCACTTCGCGCACCGGAGAATCCCATCGTTGACCGGTTTCGCCGTCGCCGCGCGCGGCCGGCGACGCGAGGCGAGCGGCACGACGCGCGCAGCCCGGCCCTTGCCAGCCACCGCCGTGCGCGCCGACGGTTTCCGGGTGGCCGCCACACGTCTTCCCGTTCCGTTCGCCGCCATCGTCCCTCTCTCGATTCGAGAATCGCCGACCGGGTCCGGCCGAGCCACGCGGCACATTCTAGCGGAGCCAGGGATGAACTGCATCGTCTCGTATACTGGCCCCTGGAGGGCTTTTCATGCGCCATATCGCGTTGGCTGCCCTGCTGGTGCTGGTCCCCCTGCCCGGCCATGCATTTCCCATTCGCGCACAGTTTCACGGGAATCAGGCCCAGTTTCAGGGAAATCAGGGGACGGTGCCCCATCTGCCGGCCGGACCTCGTCCACAAACTCTACAAGTATGGCCCATCCATCGTCCGTGGCCGCCCGTGTTCTTCGGCGGAGGCCCGTTCCTCTCGGTCCCACCAGTGCTCGGCGAGCCGTTTCCTGTCTACGATGCGCCGATGTATCCCGCGCCGACGTACATGGTCGCGCCGACGCCGCCGCCGATGAGGCGAGTCATCGACTATCCGGAAGGCCGGTACGAACTTCAAGGTGATGGCGTGACGTCGCCATACGTCTGGGTCTGGGTGCCCAATCCACCATCGGCGCCGCCGAGCCCGCCGCCGCCGCCGGTGGCCCCTCCGGCGCCACAGGAGCCGCCGC
>QHRT01000022.1:0-11114 GCA_003220195.1 Candidatus Rokuibacteriota bacterium
GAGTCAAGTCCGCACCGCGTCGGGCCGCCAGGCGAGCGACGGTGCTCGCGAGCTCGGGAGAGGTCTCCAGCAGACCATCGAAGTGTTCCTTGAGAAGGATCCAGACCCGCGTCTCTGCGGTCGCCACGGCCGTCGCTGATCGCGGCTCCCCCGTGAGCAGCGCGATCTCGCCGAACACATCGTTGGCGGTGAGGGTGCTCAGTGTGCGCCCGCCGTCCCGTTCGTCGATGACGTCGACGGTGCCGCGCTCGATCACGAAGAAGCTGTCGCCAGGTTCTCCCTGGCGAATGATCGTGGTGCCCGTCCGATACGTGCGCTCCTGGACCTGGGCCAGGAGCCGGGCCATCGCTCGCGGCGGCAGCGCCTGGAACAGCGGAACCAGGCTGAGGCGTTCGGCGAGAGAGCGAACGTGCTCGCTCTTGCGCCTGGTCAGATAGCTCACGGTCGTGGCGGCCTTGCGCAGGAATCCGCCGCGCGCGTTGACGATCTGGTTGAGGGCCGCGAAGAGCCCACATCCAAGCAGGCTGCCGATGGCGAGCGGGTAGAAGGCGCCTTTCCGCACCGTTTCGGCGACCAGGTCGACCGAGAGCGCGGCGAGCAGGGCGCCGCCACCGAACGCCATCATTGCGGCGACGGCGCGAGGCCGGGGTGACCATTGCATTGCGACGACGGCGCCAAGAGGAAGCGACGCGGCGCTGATCAAGCCCAGCAGCAACGCCCTGGTCGCGATGTCGACCGGCACGACGTCACCGGATCCCGAGCGGTATCGGCGTCTGACGGGAATTGTGATGGCTCAGCGGATGCCTCTCTCGTACGCAGTCTTCCTCGAGCGCGCTGCGGGACACCGGAGTATCGCCCGCGCCGAACCCGTCTGACAATTGGTGTTACGCTTCGCGAGAGCCCGAACACATCCCGAGGAGGGTTTCATGCCAGAGGAACGAACAGGCGTGGTCACGCTGAGAGGCAACCCCGTGACGCTCGTCGGAGCCGAGATCAAGACCGGGCAGAAGGCGCCCGCGTTCACCGCCATCGACAACAGCCTGCAGCCGGTGAAGCTGGGCGATAGCGGCGGCAAGGTGCTGATCCTGTCCTCGGTGCCGTCGCTCGACACGCCCGTGTGCGATACGGAGACGCGAAGATTCAACCAGGAGGCGAGCCAGCTCGCCGGCGCGGAGATCTGGACCATCAGCGCCGACCTGCCGTTCGCGCAGAAGAGATGGTGCGCGGCCACCGGCGTGACGGCAGTCAAGACGCTCTCGGATTATCGCGACCACTCGTTCGGCCAGACGTACGGTGTGCAGATCAAGGACGGACCGCTCGGCGGCCTGAACGCGCGCGCGGTCTTTGTCGTGGACAAGACGGGCACGGTGCGGCACGTCGAGTACGTCAAGGACATCACGCAGGAACCGGATTACGAAGCGGCGCTGAAAGCGGCAAAGCAAGCCGTTTGATCGACAAGCGCCGCGGCAAAAGCCGCGGCGCTCCTCTATTAACCGCGGCCGACGAACGGCATCTTCGTCGCCATCACCGTCAGGAACAGCACGTTCGCGTCGAGCGGCAGGCTCGCCATGTAGACGACGGCGCGCGCCACGTTCTGCACGTCCATCGTCGGCTCGGGCATGACCGTCCCGTTCGGCTGCGGGACGCCGCGCTTCATCCGTTCCGTCATCGGCGTGCCCGCGTTGCCGATGTCGATCTGGCCGCACGCGATGTCGTACTTGCGGCCGTCGAGCGCGGTCGACTTGGTGAGCCCGGTCACCGCGTGCTTCGTCGAGGTGTACGGCGCGGAGTTCGGGCGCGGCGTGTGCGCCGAGATGGATCCGTTGTTGATGATGCGGCCTCCGCGCGGCTCCTGATCTTTCATGATCTTGAACGCTTCCTGCGTGCAGAGGAACACGCCGGTCAGGTTCGCGTCGACGACCGTCTTCCATTGCTCGTAGGTCAGGTCCTCCAGGTTGACCGGCGGCGCGCCGGTCCCCGCGTTGTTGAAGAGGACGTCGAGCCGGCCGAACGTCTCCTTCGTCCGCGCGAAGAGATTCCTCACCGACGCCGGATCCCCCACGTCGGTGGGCACGACCAGCGTCGGCGCTCCGGTCGACTGGCCTTCCTTCGCGACCTCTTCGAGCGCTTCCTTGCGGCGTCCCGCGAGAGCGACGGCGTAGCCTTCCCCGAGCAGCGCGAGCGCCGCCGCCTTGCCGATGCCGCTTCCCGCGCCCGTCACGATCGCGACTTTCTTCGTCGTCGCCATGGCCGTCATCCTTTCAGTGCGAACTTCTGGAACGTGTGAGCGCCGGCGGGCGCGAGCCCGCGGCTCACCGCGAAGGTCCACGTGACCTCGCTGACGTAGACATCGCCCTTCGAATCGACCGCGATGCCGTGCGGCGCCACGAAGCTGCCCGCCGCGCAAGCGTCGAGGCTGCCCCAGCGACCGAGCACGCGTCCGTTCCTGTCGTAGACGCTGACGCGGCCGTACCGCGGATCCTGGATCGGGCCGTGGCGCTGCGACTTCTGCCCCTTGTGCCACCAGAGCTCCGAGACGTACGCGCGCCCCTCGGGATCGAACACGATGTGCGTGGGCCGCTGCGTGTCCGTCCACTCGGTCAGGTACTCGCCGTCGGGACTGAAGATCTGGATGCGATCGTTCTCGCGATCGCAGACGAAGACGCGGCCGTCCGCAGCGACGGCGATGCCGTGCGGGAGGAAGAATTCACCGGGTCCGCCGCCCGGAACGCCCCAGGATCGTTTGCGCTCGCCGCTCGGCGAGAACTGGTGCACGCGACAGTTGCCGTACCCGTCCGAGATGTAGAGGTCGCCCTTCGGGCTGATCGCGAGGTTCGTCGGACGGTTGAACGGGCCGCCGGTACGGGACACGGTCCCGGTGTCCTTGCCGTCGTAGCCGGTGTCCGAGGGCGTGTTCATCGTGCCGAGTGTCATCAGGAGCTTGCCGCGCGGCGTGAACTTTCTCACGGTGTGATTGCCGTCGTCGGTGCAGTAGACGCTCTCGTCAGGGCCGATCGTGATGCCGTGCGTGCGATAGGTGAACTCGCCCTCGCCCCACGATCCGAGGAAGCTGCCTTTCCGGTCGTACATGACGATCGGATGATCGCCGCGACAGATGAGGAAGACGCGATCCTCGCCGTCGACGGCGACGCCCGCGACGTCGCGGTGTTCGTAGCCGGCCGGGAGCTGTTCCCAGCCCTCGACGACCTCGTAGCTCAACGCGTCCGTGTGCGCCATGGTGAACCTCCCGACTCGTTGTCGATCTGCGCCGCGCTCGAGCGTTCAGGGGCCTGGGGGATATCGGCGCCCCCGTGTCAAACGCTGGAGACCGAAACGCACTATCGAAGAAACGGGAGTCGGAGTCAAGCGGTGGCGCGGCGACCGAACCTGTCGCAT
The DNA here is from genome assembly GCA_003220195.1 of Candidatus Rokuibacteriota bacterium. Taxonomy (GTDB): domain Bacteria; phylum Methylomirabilota; class Methylomirabilia; order Rokubacteriales; family CSP1-6; genus AR8. The sequence continues at coordinate 3,397 of QHRT01000022.1, forward strand.
GATCGGCGCGTGAGTGATCGCGACGATCTGCAGGCGCGCGCGTACGACGTCGAGGATGCGTTCGCGGCGAACGAGCTCTTTCAGGAGCGCGGCTGGACGGATGGGCTTCCGATCGTTCCGCCCACTGAATCGGACTCCGGCCGACCGAGATCGTCGGCGTCGAGCCGGTCCGTCGCCGTCGGCTGACCGCCGAGACGGTGACCATCGCGGCCGTGATGGCCGGCGCGCTCGCGGACTCCCTGCCCGTAATCGTCGCGAGCGTGAAGGCCATGTGCGACCCCGCCTTCGGGCTGCACGGCAGCACGGCGAGCACCGGCGGCAGCGCGCCCTTCATCGTCGTCAACGGCCCGGTGCGCCGCCGGATCGGCATGAACAGCACCCACAACGTCCTCGGCAACGGCAGCCGGTCCAACGCGACGATCGGTCGAGCGATCCGGCTGCTCGTCATCAACGCGCTCGGGGGGATCCCGGGCCAGCTCGACCGCTCGACGCTCGGACACCCGGGCAAGTTCACGTTCTGTATCGCCGAGGACGAGGAAGAGAGCCCGTGGACGCCGCTCGCGACCGAGCGCGGCGTTCCTCCCGACGCCTCGGCGGTGACGGTGCTGGCCGCCGAGTCCCCGCATCAGGTCATGAACGAGTGGACGCACGATCCGAGAGAGATCTTGCAGACGTACGCCGCCGCGATCCGGGCCAACATGCTGACGTACTCGATCTGGCCCGGCAACTACGCGCTGGTCATCGCGCCACAGCACCGGCAGGTGATCGCCGCGGCGGGATGGAGCAAGAAGGACATCCGCGACTACGTCTTCGAAACGGCGCGCGTGACGCGCCGCGAGTGGCGGACAGTCGGCAAGGCTGCCATCGCTCCTCGGAAGGACGAGGACCGCGTGTATCCGGCGCTCCGCTCGCCGGACGATCTCCTCGTCGTCGCCGCGGGCGGCCCGGCCGGCGGATTCGGCGCGATCGTCCCGCCGTGGTACGGCACGAAGGCCCTGGCGGTGACCAGGCGAGTGGACGAGTGACATGCGTCTGTGGAAGCGCGTTCTCGAGCCGGGCACGGGTTCACCCCGGGACCGGCGAACGTTGGGGGTATCGGGGCCATTGCGGGCGCGTCCGCGCGCCCCTCGGGGCCCCCGATGTCAGCAGTCACGGGGGAGGCGGCGATGACGATCAGAGTCCTGGACCCACGGCTGTTCGCTGAAGGCGAGCCGATCCGCATGGCGCCGCCGCTCCGGAAGCTCGACGGCGCCGTGATCGGTCTGCTCGACAACGCCAAGATCGGCACGGCGCGCTTCTATGATCACGTCGCCGACATGCTGACGTCCCGCTTCGGCGTCCGCGAGGTCATCCGGCGGCGCAAGCCCGATTCGAGTCGGCCCGTATCACCCGAAATCCTGGGCGAGCTGAGCGCGGCCGACGCGATCGTCTCGGGCATCGGCGACTGAGGGAGCTGCTCGTCGTGCAGTATGCACGACGCGCTCATGGCCGAGGACCGGGGCATTCCGGCCGTCGCGATCATGACGAATCGATTCGAGCAAACAGCGCGCGGCGTCACCGAGCTCAACGGCGTGCCGGACTACCCGTTCGTCGTGATCGGGCATCCGATCGCGAACGACCGTGACGAGGATCTCGCGGCGAAGGCGGAGGAGGCGGTACTCAGGATGATCCCGCTGCTCACGGAGCGCCCGGCATGATCGATCTCCAGCACGACTCTCGAGAACGCTTGATGGAGGTAACGCGGACGCTCGCGCAGTGGACGCGACTGTCGGGGACCGCCGAGGAGCGCGCCGCCGCGGACTACGTTGCCGCGCGGATGCGGGAGAGCGGCTACACGGTGACCACGCTCGAGCACGACGCGTACATCAGTCTGCCGGGGCCCGCCCGGCTCGCCGTCACGAGACCTCAGCCGCGCGACATCGCCTGCATCACGCATTCGATGGGCAGCGCCACCGGTCCGGCCGGCATCAGCGGCGAGCTCGTGTACGCCGGGAAGGGGCAACGCGAAGACTTCGCCGGGATCGCGGCCGCCGGCACATTCGCGCTCGTGGATGGACGCGCGACGCCGCAACGAGCGGTCGAGGCGACTCGCGCCGGCGTCAAGGGACTGGTCTGCATCAGCGGTCGGATCGCTCACGAGATGTGCTGCTCGCCGGTCTGGGGCAATCCGTCGGCTAGCACCGTGGAGCAGCTCCCGCGCGTGATCCTGATCTCGGTGAACCGGGCCGAGGGCGAGGAGCTGCGCGAGCTCTGCCGCCGCGGCCGCGTCGAGGTGCACGTGACGGCCGACGTCGACACGCGCTGGACGCGCACGCCGATCGTGCAGGCCGATCTCGCCCCCGCGCATCGTGACGCCGACGACACGTTCGTGATGCTGTCCGGTCATCTCGATTCCTGGTATCGCGGCGCCATGGACAACGGCACCGCCAACGCGGCGATGATCGAGGTCGCGCGCCTGATCGCCGGACGACGCTCGAGCGCGAGGCGCGGCCTCCGCGTGCTGTTCTGGTCCGGCCACTCGCACGGGCGCTACTCGTCGTCGGCGTGGTACGCGGACAACTATTTCGTGGAGCTCGACGAGCGATGCGTCGCGCACGTCAACGTCGACTGTCTCGGCGCCATCGACGCCGACTGGTTCGGGACGAACTCGATGCCCGAGACGGCGCAGCTCGCGATCGACGCGACCCGCCGCGTGGCAAAGGCGGAGCTCGACGCCCACCGCGTCGGACGCAATTCGGACCAGTCGTTCTTCGGCATCGGCATCCCGACGATCCTGGGCTCCATCTCGCGTCAACAGGACGGGGCGCTCGGCTGGTGGTGGCACACGCCGGAGGACGCGCTCGACAAGATCGACCCGATCCGCCTCGAGCGCGACGCCGCCATCGCGCTCGAGGTCACGGAGCGGCTCGTCATGGACGCGGTGCTGCCGCTCGATTACGCGGCGAGCGCGGTGGACGTCCGCACGAATCTCGAAAAGGTGGCGGACGTGGCGGGGCAGCGGTTCGATCTGTCACCGGCGATTCGCGAGGCCATGCGTCTCGAGAAGCTGTGTGCTGATCTCGCGGTCGCGACGCGTGACGCGGCCGCCAACGATCCCGGAGGCCAGAGCCGTGCCGCCGCGATCAACACGTGCCTGCGTCAGCTGGGCCGAATTCTCATCCCGGTGACGTACACGCGCGCCGGCCGACACGCGCACGATCCCGCGCTGGACGTGGCGTTCCTTCCGAAGCTCGATGGCCTCCGGCGTCTCGCCTCGGTCTCGCCGGAGAGCGACGCCGCCCGATTCCTCAGCGTGGATCTGACACGCGCGCGAAGCGAGCTGACGATCTCGTTACGTCGCGCGTGTGCGACGGTCGAGGCCTGCCTCCCGCCGAGCCCGGCTATCTTCCGGGCGCCGACATGCCGCGTTTCATCCGCGAGATGATGGAGTTCGTCGGCCTCGGAGAAGAAGACGTGACCGCGATCCGGCGCTCGGCGCCACTCGTCCTCGAGCACGCCGACCGACTGACGGCGCTGCTCTACGATCACTTCCTGTCGTTCCCGCGCTCCGCGAAGTTCTTCCTTCGCCCGGACGGCGAGGTCGATACCGCGCGCCTGGAGCGGCGCAAGCACAGCCTCGCGCGCTGGCTCCGGGAGAGCGCCGAGGTCGCGATGGGCCAGGAGTTCTCGTACTACCTCCTGGCGATGGGGCTCTCGCACAGTCATCGGGCTCACGGTCCGGGTGGCGTGATCCCGCCGCATCTGATGATCGGCGCGATGAGCCTCGCGCAGACGGCGCTCGGTGGTGTGTTCGCCGACGGGCTCGAGCCGCGGGAGGCCGCGGCGGCCAGCTGCGCCTGGAACAAGCTCCTGCTCGTCCATCTGAGCGTGCTGCTGCTCGGCTATTTCCCGCCGGTGCGGCTGCCGTAGGCCGTCGTTCCGCTTGAACCTGTTGGTAAGGTCACTCGTCCTCCTGGGCGCGATCGTGGCCTCCGCCGTCTATGGCGCTGAAGGTTGTTCGCATGGGTTTGATCTCGATGCGGCAATCCGACGCGAACTGCCGCCGGGGACGTCGCGGAGGCAAGTCGTCGCCTATCTCGAGCGTTGTGGCATCAGACACCATGACTCCAATGAGATCCGGTACTTCAAGGGTCCAAGAACCGTGTGGGGATTGTTCAGCAAGGGCGCCGGGATTCCCATGGTGAGAGACACAGTCTTGACATTCGAATTCGATCCCGAGGATCGCCTCGTCTCGTATTCGCGGCGTGAGCAGCTCGTTGGCCCATGAGATTGTCGCGACGATCGTCTCGGGTATCGGCGCGGGGCGTCAGTTCGTGGCGCTCCCGTGGTTTCGCGAAGCCGTACGGCGTGCCGTGGGCTTCGATCCGTATCCCGGCACGCTCAACGTGCGCGTCGTGGACGATGCCGGCCTCGCGTGCTGGCGGCGTCTCCGAGGGGCGCGTGGCATGCGTATCGACGGCCCCGACGTCGCGAGCTGCGGGGGCACGCTCGTTCCGGTGATGATCGAGGACGTCCTCCCGGCCGCGGTGATCGTTCCGGACGTCACGCGACACGCGGACGACCTGCTCGAAGTCATTGCGGAAGTCCACCTGAAGAGCCGGCTTGGCCGCGGGGACGGCGATACGATCGCCATTGTGGAGCCGCGAACCCGACGGGAGGCGCGATGACGCTCGACGACGCTCGAGTCCAGAAATTCCTCGCGGAGAAAGAGGTCGTGCTGTTCGCCACGGTGTTACCGAGCGGCGCGCCCCTCGCCATGCCGATGTGGTTCCTTCACGACGGGGAGGGACTCACGATGATCAGCGTGGACGGCACGCAGAAGGTCCGCAACCTGCGGCGCGATCCGCGCGTGGCGGTCGTGGCGGAGAGCGGGACGCGCGGTACCGCGATCCGCGGTGTCGCGGTGCAGGGCCGCGCCACGTTCCTCGCGGATTCCCCGGAGCGAAAGACGCTGGTCGAGCGGTTCCACGCGAAGTACGATCCCGACCTCGCGCGGCTCTGGAACGGGCAAGTGATGCCGCCGAACCGTGTAATGTTCCGCATCGTCCCCGAACGCGTGCGGATCTGGGGGCTCGGGTAGCCATGGCGAATCCCGACGTCGCCCCTGATGTAGCCATAATCGGTGCGGGCATCGTGGGCGCGTCCGTCGCGTACGCGCTGGCCAGGCGGGGCGCGCACGTCGTCGTGCTCGAAGCCGGAACACCCGGCAGCGGCACGAGCGGGACGTCGTTCGCGTGGCTCAACTCGGTGCGAAAAGAGCCCGAGCACTATCATCGTCTGAACGCGGCAGGGATGGCGGCGTACCGCGAGCTGGCGAGCGAGCTCGGCGACGACCTGGGCTACCACACCGGCGGGTCGCTCGAGTGGGCGGAGGGCGCCGAGGACACTCGCGAGCTGCGCGAGCGCGTCGCGCGCCTCGCATCGCGAGGATACGCGGTGGAGTGGACCAGCCGTGAGCGTGCGCTCGCGATGGAGCCGCCGCTTCAGATTCCGCGAACCGTCGACGATGTCGTTTTCTACTCGGCCGACGGATGGCTCGACGCACCGCGCGCCGTCCGATGCCTGCTCGCTGCCGCACGGGCGCGCGGCGCCGACGTGAGAGCGTCGACACCCGTGCGAGCCCTGCGACGGCGCAACGATCGCGTGGACGCAATCGCTCTCGCGGATGGTGACGTCGCTGCTCCCTCGGTCGTCGTCTGCGTCGGACCGGCAACCGCGGCGTTCCTGGCGCCACTCGACACCACGATACCCGTGGGCCGTCTCCCGGGACTGCTCGCGGTCACGTCGCGCCCGTCATCGCCGCTCGGGCGAGTCGTGCACGCGCCGGGGATTCATCTGCGACCGGACGCGAGCGGCGGCCTCCTGCTGGGTGCAACGGACGTCGATGGTGTCGTCGCGGACGGCGAATCGTCCACGCCCCTCCTCGAGGTCGCGAAGCCGCTCCTCGAACGCGCCGGGCGAGTCTTCGCTCCCGCGCGAGACGTGCGACTGGTCGATGCGCGGGTGGGCGTCCGGCCGATGCCGGCCGACGGGCACACGATTGCCGGACGGATCCCGGGGCTCACGAACGCGTGGGTCGTCGCGACGCACAGCGGCGTCACCCTCGGAGCGCTGCTCGGTCGGCTCGTCGCCGACGAGGTGCTCGGCAAGCCGCCGAGCCCGGAGCTCGAGGCCTTCCGTCCCGGCCGCTTCGCGTCGCGCTGACGGCAGGTCGACGACGCCTCGTCTTTCGTGTATAAGACGAGCGATATCCCGCCCGCGAAAGGAGACAGTCCCATGGCTCAGCTTCAGATTCCTCTGGACGCGAAGAGGTTCTCCACCGGTCTCTCGTGGAAGGATTACATGGCCCAGATGGGGGACACCCGGGCCCGCACGGAGGAGAATTACCAGAAGGCCACGCTGACCGAGGACGAGAAGAAGGCGTTCGGCGCGGTCACCGGGGCCCGCTACGCCGTGATGCTCGCCGAGAACTGGTGCGGCGACGTCCACCGGAACTCGCCGCTCATCGCGCGCGTCTGCGAGTCGATTCCCGGCTGTGAGCTGCGCGTGTTCCTCCGGGACCAGGCGCCGGACCTGCGCGACACCTTCCTCAACAACGGCTACCAGTCGATCCCGGTCGTCGTGTTCTTCGACAAGGACTGGAACGAGCTCGGCCGCTGGATCGAGCGCGCGCACGCCGCGACCACGAAGGCCGCGCAGATCCGGAGCAAGACGATCGAGGTCGCGCCGTCCGACAAGGCCAGTCAGGATGCCGCGATGAACGAGTTCCGCAACCAGGTGACGGCCGCGTACAACGATTCCGGCCACTCGCTCTGGCGCGCGGCGGCGAACGAGCTCAAGCTTCTGCTCGAGACGCGTCTCGCGAAGAAGTAGGACGGTTCGAGCCGGGAGGAGCGGACGATCGCTCCTCCCGGTCACTTCCACGCCCTCCGCGATGCCGACCTCCGCCCGTCTCGCGATCGTGCATCATCCCGACCGCCGCACCGACGTCGTGATGCCGTACGCTCCGGCGATCGTGGTGCGCCGCGGTCAGCTGCTGTTTCTCGCCGGAGTGACCGCCGCGCCCGTGTACCACAGCCATCCGCACCGTGACGAGGAGTTCGATCTGCCGAAGACCATGCGGGAGCAGGCGCGGCTCGCGATGGAAAATCTCAAGAAGACACTCGAGGCCGCCGGGGCGACGATGTCGGATCTCGTCTCGGCCACGCGCTATCTCACCGACGTCAACGAGCAGGACGATCTGAACCGCGTGTGGGCCGAGTATCTCGGCGGGCATCTGCCCACGACCACGACCGTCGAGGTGTCGCGACTGGCCACGCACGCGAACTGCAAGATCGAGATCAGCGCCATCGCGGTGACCGGGGCTGAGGCCCGCGGTCGTCGCGGCGCGGACGACCAGCGCGCGCGCAGCCGTCGACGCGCCACGAGTCGCGCACGCCCGAGACGCCGGCGCTGATGGGCGTGGTCGGCTTCGTCGGTCTCGGCGACATGGGCGGGCGCATGGCCCGCCGCCTGCTCGACGGCGGCCACACGGTGGTCGGCTACAACCGTACGCGAGCGAAAGCGCAGTGGCTGATCGACAAGGGCATGCGCTTCGCCGACACGCCGCGCGCGGCCGCCGAGGCGGGCGACGCGGTCTTCACGATGGTGACCGACACGGCGGCGCTGAACGCCGTGGCGCACGGCGCCGACGGGATCATCGCCGGCCTCAAGACCGG
>QHRT01000022.1:11197-31599 GCA_003220195.1 Candidatus Rokuibacteriota bacterium
TCGGGCAGCCCCATCACGCTCGATGCCGGTCAGCTCTCGTTCATCGTCGGCGGCGACCCGGCGGCGCTCGAGCGCGTTCGCCCGTATCTCCTGGCGATCGGTCCCACGATCACGCACGTGGGTGCGCTCGGCCAGGCGGTGACGATGAAGATCGCGATCAACCTCGGCCTGGCAGTGCAGATCCTCGCGTTCTCGGAAGCCGTGCTGCTGGCCGAGAAGGCGGGGATCGCGCGGGAGACGGCGGTCGAGGCAATCTTGAAGAGCGTGGTCGCCTCCCCGATGATCAAGTACCGCGGACCCTTCATCCTCGACATGAAGCCGTTCTTCGGCGTGTCGATGATCCAGAAAGATTTACAGCTGGCGCTCGACCTCGCGCACGCGCACGGCGTGCCGATGCCGACCACCGCGGTCACGCAGGAGTGGATGACGGCGGCGCGCGGCATGGGGCTCGGCGAGTACGACTTCGCGGTCGTGTTCGACGTGCTGGCGAAGCTCGGGGGGCTGCCGCCGAGCCGGAAGTCGGCGCGCTAGTAGCGGTTCGCGATCGGCAGCGTCTCCGCCGGGAACAGCGTGATGATCGTCGCGCCCTCGGGCGTCACGATGACTTCCTCTTCGATTCGCGCCGCCGAGCGTCCATCCGCGGCCGGACAGTAGGTCTCGACCGCGAACATCATCCCCGGCTGCAGCTCCATCGGATCGTCGACCGAGTTGAGCCGGCTGATGATCGGTCGCTCGTGCAGGCCGAGCCCGATCCCGTGGCAGAAGTTGAGACCGAACGCCGCCATCTCGCTCTCGAATCCAATATCCTGGGCTCGCGGAAACGCCTGCGCGATCCTGTCCGTGGTCACGCCGGGCTTGATCAACGCGATCGCCTTGTCCATCCACTCGCGCGCCATGCGGTACGCGTCGATCTGGTCCGGTGTCGCGCGGCCGACGTTGAACGTCCGGTAGTAGCACGTCCGGTAGCCGACGAACGACATGATGATGTCGAAGAAGGCCTGGTCCCCCGGGCGGATCAACCGGTCCGTGAAGTTGTGCGGGTGCGGGCTGCAGCGCTCGCCCGAGATCGCGTTGATCGCCTCGACGCAGTCGGAGCCCATCTCGTAGAGGCGCTTCGTGGCCAGCGCGACGATCTCGTTCTCGCGCACGCCCGGCTTCAACGCCTCGAAGATGTCCTGGTAGACGCCGTCCACCATGGCCGCCGCCATGTTGAGCAGCGTCAGCTCGTCCTGGCTCTTGATCATCCGCGCCTCGAGCATGACTTGCTGACCGTCGCGCACCTCGATGCCGGCCTGCTGGAGCGCGAACAGGAACGGCGGCTCGACGAGATCGATCCCGAGCGGCATGCCGGCGACGCCTTCCGACTTCAGAATTTCCTTGATCTCCTGCGCCGCGCGCTCGAAGAGCCCGGCGCGGGGCGAGACGGCGCCGCGAAGCCCGACGAGTCCCGCGAGTGATTGCTTTTCGGGGATCCACGGCGAGTACAGGCGGTGGTGCCGCGCGGCCGAGCCGAAATCCCAGACCCAGGGCTCGCCATTGCCAGTGAGGAGCGTCCACCGCGTGAGCTTGTCGCGCGCCCACTCGCCGATGACGGTCGAGGACACGTAGCGGATGTTGTACTGATCGAAGAGCAGAAGCCCGCCAAGTCCGGATCCCGCCAGTGCTTGACGTACGCGCGCCAGGCGATAGGCGTGGAGCCTCCGGAAGTCCACACGCTCTTCGAAGTCGACCTGCGTGTGGCCCGGCGCCTGGAGTGGACGGTCCCAGCGGTGTCGGGGATCGGCGGCTGGCGTCGTCGGATTCAGGTTCTGCGGCATGCGGGCCTCCAGGGATCGTGGTGGTCGCGCGTGGCTACTCTATCAAACGACCCGTGCCACACTACGCGCGGGGAGGGCCCGATGAGTCACGGCTCCGAGACGCGGCTGACGCCGGCGCTGATCGAGCGCTACACGCTTTCCGGACACTGGGGAACGCAGACCTTCTCGCAGATTCTCGAATCACGCGCCGCGGCGCACCCCGACCGCATCGCGATCGTCGACCGCCAGCGACGGGTGACGTACGCCGAGCTCCAGCGCCGCGTCGATCGCGTCGCTGCCGGCCTCGCGGCTCTCGGTGTCGGCGCCGGCGACGTGGTGACGATCCAGCTGCCGAACTGGGCCGAGTTCGCGTACGTCTTCTTTGCCCTCGAGCGTCTCGGCGCCGTCGCGAACCAGATCGGTCCGGACTTCCGCAGCCGCGAGGTGGAGTACATCCTGAAATTCTCCGAGAGCCGCGCGTTCGTCTGTCCGTCGACGTTCAAGGGCTTCGACTACGTTCGGATGATCGGCGAGCTCCGACCGAAGCTGCCGGACCTGAAAGCGGTCGCCGTGCTGGGCGGCCGTGGCGAGGGTCTGGCCTCGCTCGACGACATCATAGAGGGCGACGATCCCGTGAGACCGCCGGCTGCACCGGTGCGCGCCAATAACGTCATGCGCATGGCGTTCACGTCGGGGACGACCGGAAATCCGAAGGGTGTCGTCCACAGCCACAACACGACGCTCTCGGCCTGCGTGAACCTGAACGGCGACATGCAGGTGACCCCGGACGAAGTCTTCCTCGTCTATCTCCCGCTCGGCCTCAACTGGGGCTATCTCACGCTGGTCCAGGCGATCATGGCCGGGGCACGGGCAGTCCTGCTCGATGAGTTCAGCGGGCATGCCGCGCTCGAATTGATCGAACGCGAGCGGGTGACGTTCATCCCGACGGCGCCCGCGTCGATCATCGCGATGCTCAACGATCCCGAGCTCGCGACGGTCGATCTCTCGTCGCTGCGCGTCGTCATCACGGGCGGCGCGTCGTGTCCGATCGAGATCATTCGCGAGTTTCGGCAGCGAATGCGGGGTCACCTGATCGAGCTGTACGGGATGCTCGAGACCGGCTTCCATACCTACACGCGGCTCACCGACGACCCCGAAGCCGTCGTCGGCACGGTCGGCAAGCCGGCGTCGGGTCTCGGCCTTCGAATCATCGACGACGCCGGCCGCGACGTCTCGCCGGGCACTGAAGGGGAGATCGCGGCCGACGGCCCGAGCGTGCATCTCGGGTATCACAAGAATCCGTCGGCGAACGCCGAGCTCTTCACCGCGGACGGCTGGTTCCGGACGGGCGACCTCGGTCAGATCGACGCCGCTGGCAATTTGAAAATCGTCGGTCGGCTCAAGGAAATGATCAACCGCGGTGGCAAGAAGTTCTTCCCCCGCGAGATCGAAGAGATTCTCTACACGCATCCGAAGATCCTGCACGCCGCGATCGTCGGCGTGCCCGATCCGCGCCTGGGCGAGAAGAACTGTCTCTGCGTGATCCCGCGGCCCGGCGCGGGGCTCGAGCTCGCGGAAGTCGTCGGTTTCCTGCGCGACGAGGTGGCGACCTACAAGCTTCCGGAGATGATCGAGACGTTCGACGAGCTGCCGTTCACGCCGACCGGCAAGATCCAGCGCCACGTGCTGGTCCGCCAGGTGCTGGAGCGCCGGGCGGCGCAGTCGCGCTGAGCGTGCGGCCCGGCCGGGTCCTGCGCCGGATCGGCGAGTCTACGAGATCCGGGCAAGCCGCGGTAAGCTGGGTCCCGTTCCCGAAGACACTGACCGACAACAGGAGCGGCTCATGCGCACGTACTACGACATCAGGCTGACCGATCGGACGATCACCAGGCAAGAACTGTCGGGCGAAGCCGTCGTGAAGGTCGGACGGTACTTGATCGCGAAGAACCTCCTCGAGATGGGCGCGGCCACCGTCGATCCGCTCTCGCCCGAGAACCCGCTCATCTTCTCCGCGGGGCCCTTCGCCGGGACGAGCTGGTCGAACGCCAACCGCACGAGCGTCGGCTGCAAGAGCCCGCTCACCGGCGGGATCAAGGAAGCGAACGGCGGCGGAACCTTCAGCTACGCGCTCGGCCATCTCAAGCTGAGCGGCTTCACGCTCCACGGCGCCTCACCGGACTGGGTCGTGATCCATTTCAAGAAGGACGGGACCATCGAGTTCGACGACGCCTCGCCGTATCTGCGCAAGGGGAACTTCGAGGCGGCGGCCATGCTGCACGCCTGCTACGGCAAGAAGGTCTCGGTCGCGCTGTGCGGCCCGGTCGGGGAGTACCAGGGATTGATCGCCGGCATCGCGTTCAGCGACAAGGACAACCGGCCGTCGCGACTGTCGGCGCGTGGCGGCGTCGGCGCCGTGCTGGGATCGAAGAAGGTCAAGGCCATCGTCGTCGACATGGATCGGATCCCGCCGTTCGAGGACACGAAGAAGGTGAATCAGAGCATCAAGGAATACGCGAAGATGCTCCAGGCCGACGGCATCGTGACGAACTTCTACGCGAAGCTCGGCACGATGGGCATGGCGGACGTCCAGAACTACATGGGCGGGCTGCCGGTCCGGAACTTCAGCGCGGGTCAGCTCGCAAACGTCGCCGCGGGGGAGACGTTCAAGATGGGCGCCGAGTACATCGGTCCGCTCAACACCGGCCGCGGCGGCGAGCAGACGCACGCCTGCATGCCGGGCTGCGTGATCCAGTGCAGCAACGTCTATCACGATCAGAGCGGCAAGGAAGTCGTGTCGCCGGTCGAGTACGAGACGCTCGGGCTGCTCGGATCGAACTGCGGCATCACCGAGCCGGACGATCTGGCGCAGCTGAATTTCGTCGCCAACGACCTGGGCGTCGACACGATCGAGACCGGCGCGATGCTCGCCGTGTTGATGGAAGCCGGGCTCGGCCGTTTCGGCGACGCGAAGTTCATGGCGGACTGTCTCGCCGAGATCCGCCAGGGCACCGAGAACGGCCGGATCTGGGCGCTGGGCACGGCGCGCGTCGGCGCGCACTATGGCGTGCGGCGGGTGCCCGTCATCAAGAAGCAGGCGATCAGCGCGTACGATCCGCGCGTGGTCGAGGCCACCGGCATCACGATGATGGCGACGGCGCAGGGCGCGGACCACACGGCCGGCAACCTGCCGCGGCTGAAGACGCGAGAGATGGACACGGAGTCGTTGATCACCCAGAGCCTCGCGCAGCAGGTGAAGGTCGCCGCGAACGATTCGCTCGGGCTCTGCGTGTTCGGCCAGAGCGTGTCGAACACGAACACCGAGTTCCTGGCCAATGCGCTCAACGCCGCGCACGGGACGAGCTTCACGAAGGACTTCTTCGAGGAACTTGGGCGCGAGGCGCTCAAGCTCGAGGCCGAGTTCAACCGGCGCGCCGGCTTCACCGAAAAAGACGACGAGCTGCCGGCGTTCTTCTACCAGGAGTCGCTGCCGCCGACGGACCACGTGGCGCGCTTCCATGGCGCCGACGTGCACGGGATGTACGAGCGCCTGCCGGCGTGACGCAGATGGCGAACCGACGGTCGGCGCCGGAATCTCGCGCGCTCTCGAGGAGCGCCACGGCTCGGCCGGGGCGCTCCCGAGCGTTGGGGGCATGGGGGCCATGTCGGGGCCCCCATGTCAATTGATGGCGGCGACACTCCGCACGCTGCTCGACGATCTCCGCACGGCCGGCGAGCTGGTCGAAGTCAAGAAGTCCGTCGACATCCGGCACATCGCGACGCTGGTCGACCAGGCGAAGACCGCGCTGCTCTTCCGCAACGTCGCCGGGTACCAGATGCCGGTGCTGTCCGGCCTCATCAAGAGCCGGGACCGCATCGCGATCGCGATGGGCTGCCGCTTCTCGGAGTGCGAAGCGAAGCTGCGTCACGGGCTCGATCATCCGCTCGAGCCCGTGATGGTCCCGCGCGGCGCCGTGCAGGAGGTCGTCCAGACCGGCGACGATCTCGATCTCTTCGCGCTTCCCGTGCCGCTCTTCTCCGTCTACGACGGCGGGCCGATGATCACCGCCGGCATCACGCTGGCCCGCGACCCCGAGTACGGGCTGAACGCCGGCATCTATCGATTCCAGGTCAAGGAGCGCGACCTCACCGGGATCGACATCGTCACGCCGAACAACTTGCGCAAGTTCGCCGAGAAGGCGTACGCGGCGGGCCGCGCGCTGCCGATCTCCATCAGCCTCGGCACTCATCCGTTCGAGCTGATGGCCGCGACGTACAAGGCGCCGATCGGCGTCAGCGAGCTGGCGATCGCCGGCGGCCTGCGCGGCGAGCCGGTCCTCCTGGCGCCGTGCCAGACGATCGACGCGCCGTGCATCGCGGATGCCGAGATCGTGCTGGAGGCAGAAATCCTGCCGGTCGGCTGGACGAAGCCCGAAGGCCGCTTCGGCGAGTTCTCGCGCCTGATGGGCGGGCTCCACTTCAATCCTCAAGTCCGCGTCAAGGCGATCGCGATGCGGCGCGACGCGATCTACTACGCGCTCCACATGCCGTGGGAGAACATCTGGGTGAGCGCGCCGATCTACGAGGCCGCGCTGCGCCGCGTGCTGAAGGAGGCGGGCGTCCAGGTCACCGCCGTCAACGTCACGCCCGGCGGCTGCTGCCACTGGCACGCGGTGATCGCCATACGCAAGCACCCGGGCGACGGCAAGAACGCGATCCTCGCCGCGCTCTCGGTCGCCGACATGAAGCACGTCGTGATCGTCGACGAAGACATCGACGTCTTCGACGGCACCGAGGTCGAGTGGGCCATCGCGACGCGCGTGCAGGCCGATCGCGACGTCGTCGTCACCGATCCCTGGCGGGATCCCGACGACCGCGAAGTGCGGGGTCGACGCGACGATTCCCGACAACGTTCCGCGCGAGCGGTACCAGCGCATCACGTACGCCTATGCCGGCGAGATCACGCTCGCCGACGTGCTCGGAGACGGTGACGATCACACGCGCCTCGGGGAATCGCCCGTCGGAGACGTGCCAGGCGTCGCGGAGCGCATTCGCGCGTCACTCGGAGAAACGCCGCTCTACTTCGCCGAGATCGCCGAGCGTTTTCCGGAGGCCGGGTTCGCGACGGTGAGCCGCGCGCTCGGCCGGCTCCACGCGCGCGGCGAACTCGCGCAGGATCGCGTCGGCCGCCACTGTCTCGCTGGCTCACCTGACGCCGCCGCGCCACCGAGAAAGCCCTGAGCGCTTGACCATGGTCATGATTCGGTGAGCTGAGCGGTCATCGCTCGCCGCCAGCGCGTGACCATCGGCAGGACCAGCAGCAGCACCGTAGCGAGCATGAAGCCCGCCGAGATCGGGCGCGACACGAAGATCGCGAAGCTTCCCGACGAGAGGGATGAGCGACTGGCGAAGGGCCTCGGCTACGCCGGGGCGCTTCCGAGCGCGGGGGGCTTGGGGGGCCCGTCGCGGCCCCCCATAATATCGGTTGGTTTATTGAATTAACTATTTAGCCGGTGTATCTTCGAACGACCATGAACTCTCGTCGACGCGCGGCCCCGACCACCGTGGCTCGCGACAGCAACCGGCTGCTCGACCTCCTGAACGCGCTCGGCAGCACGACGTTCCGGCAGCTCCTGTGGCAGAAGTCGGCATCGCTCGATCTCACGTACGCGCAGTCGCAGGTGCTGTTCTACGTCGGCGATCATCCCGGCTGCCACATGGGCGACGTCGCCAAGGCCTTCGCGGTCACGCTCCCGGCGGTGACGCACATCGTGGATCGGCTGGCGCAGAAGGCCTTCGTCACCCGCGCCGAGGACCCCACCGACCGGCGCGTCTCTCTGCTCGAGTTGACGCGCAAGGGCGCCAGCGTGGCTCGAGAGCTTCAGGCGGTGCGCATGCGCGGACTCTCGCGCGTGGTGGCGCGAATGTCCGGCGAAGATCGCCAGATGGTCATCCAGGGACTCGAAACGCTCGTGGACGCGGCACTTATGAAACCCCGGAGAAGAGCAACGCCATGACAGGAACGCTCGGCCGCCTCATCCTCCTGGTCGCCCTCGCCGTGCCGGGGCTGGCCGGCTGCTCTGAACGCGCCACCGGAACGCCGGCGCAGAAGGCCCCGCCTGCGGTGCCCGTCGCGGCGGGAATCGTCGAGCAGAAAGTCGTGCCCGTGCAGGTCACGGCGGTCGGCAACGTGCAAGCCATCAGCACCGTCGGGATCAAGTCGCAGGTCGCCGGACAGGTCATGCGCGTCCACTTCACCGAGGGACAAGAAGTGAAGCGGGACGATCTGCTGTTCACGATCGATCCGCGCCCGTCCGAGACCGCGCTCCAGCAGGCCCAGGCCAACGTCGGCCGGGACGCCGCGCAGCTCCGGCAGGTCGAAGCCGCGCTCGCGCAGCGACAGGCGGAAGTCGGCCAGGTGCAGGCCGCGCTGGAACGCGATCTGGCGCAGATGGAAAACGTGAAGATCTGGGAGGCCCGGTACAAGGAGCTGGTCGAGCGCGAGCTGGTGGCGCGCGAGCAGTACGACACGTACCGCACGAACCTGGCCGCCACCACGGCGACGGTCCAGGCCGACCGCGCCGCGGTGGAGAACGCGAAGGCCGCCGTGCGCGCCGCGGAAGCGCAGATCGAGAACGCGCGTGCCGCGATCAGGGCCGACGAAGCCATGGTCGAGTCCGCGAAGCTGCAGCTCGGCTACACGCAGATCCGCTCGCCAATGGACGGCCGCACCGGCAACCTGCTCGTCCAACCCGGCAACGTCATCAAGGCGAACGAAGACAACCCGATGGTCATGATCGCCCAGGTCCATCCGATCTACGTATCATTCGCCGTGCCCGAGCAGCATCTGACGACGATCAAGAAATATCGGGCCGAGGGGCTCAAGGTCGAGGCGATCCGGTCCGACTCCGGGCAGCCCCCGACGGCGGGTAAGCTCACGTTCGTCAACAACACCGTCGACGCGACGACCGGCACGATCCAGTTGAAGGCGACGTTCGAGAACGCCGACAACACGCTGTGGCCCGGACAGTTCGTCGACGCGGTGCTGACGCTCACGGCCGAGAAGGGCATCGTCGTGCCGACGCGAGCGGTGCAGGCCGGGCAACAGGGGCCGTTCGTCTTCGTCGTGAAGCCGGATCTGACGGTGGAGTCGCGTCCGGTCAAGCCCGGCCGGCGCCTGGCGAACGAGACCGTGATCGACAGCGGGCTCAAGGAAGGTGAGCGCGTGGTGATCGACGGCCAGCTGCGACTGGTCCCGGGCGCGCGCGTCGATGTGAAGGGACAGCGCGCGTCGTGAACCCCGTCCTCTACATCCGCCGGCCCGTTCTCACCACGCTGCTGATGGCGGCGATCCTGATCTTCGGGCTGATGGCGTACCGGTCACTGCCCGTGAACGATCTGCCGAACATCGACTTCCCGACGATCCAGGTGACCGCGAGCTTGCCGGGCGCGAGCCCGGAGACGATGGCGTCGGCGGTGGCGACGCCGCTCGAGAAGCAGTTCACGACCATCGCCGGCATCGACTCGATGACGTCGACGAGCGCGCTCGGCGTGTCGCAGATCACGATCCAGTTCGCGCTCGAGCGCAGCATCGACGCCGCCGCGCAAGACGTGCAGTCCGCGATCACGAAGGCCGCGACCCTCTTGCCACCCGGCATGCCGACGCCGCCGGTGTTCCAGAAGGTGAACCCGGCGGATCAGCCGGTCCTCTACCTCGCGCTCAGTTCGCCGACGCTGCCGCTCTACACGGTGGACGAGTACGCGCAAACGAACCTCGCCCAGCGCATCTCGACGATCAGCGGCGTCGCGCAGGTGACGGTGTTCGGCTCGCAGAAATACGCGGTGCGCGTGCAGGTGAACCCGCGCGCGCTCGCCACGCGCGGCATCGGCATCGACGAGGTTGCGCAAGCCATCGCCGCCGCGAACGTCAACAAGCCAACGGGCACGCTCTACGGCGCCCATCAAGCGATGAACGTCCAGGCGACCGGGCAGCTCATGGACGCCGAAGCCTACCGGCCGCTGGTCGTCGCGTACCGGAACGGGGCCCCGGTCCGGCTCGACGAGATCGGCCGGGTCATCGACGGTGTCCAGACGGACAAGGTCGCCGGCTGGTTCAACAACGATCGCGCGGTGGTCCTCGCGGTCCAGCGGCAACCCGGGACGAACACGATCGAGGTCGTGGACGCGATCCGCCGGCTGCTGCCCACGTTCCGCCAGCAGCTGCCGGCGTCGGTCAGCCTCGACATCCTCTACGACCGCTCGCAGTCCATCCGCGAGTCCGTCCACGACGTCCAGTTCACGCTGATGCTGACCATCGCGCTGGTCGTGATGGTGATCTTCCTGTTCCTCCGCAATGTCTCGGCGACCCTGATCCCGAGCCTGGCCGTGCCGCTGTCGATCGTCGGCACGTTCGCGGTCATGTACATGCTCGGCTACACGATCGACATCATCTCGCTCATGGCGCTCACGCTCTGCGTCGGCTTCGTCGTCGACGACGCGGTCGTCATGCTCGAGAACATCGTGCGCCACATGGAGCAGGGCAAGTCGCGCATGGATGCCGCGCTCGACGGTGCACGCGAGATCGGCTTCACGATCGTGTCGATGACCCTGTCCCTGGCCGCCGTGTTCATTCCCGTGCTGTTCATGGGCGGCGTGGTCGGCCGGCTCCTGCACGAGTTCGCCGTCACCATCGGCGCCGCCGTGCTCGTCTCCGGCTTCGTGTCGCTGACGCTCACCCCGATGCTGTGCAGCCGGTTCCTGCGCCCTCCCCACGCAGGACACAACCGGCTCTACCAGGCGTCCGAGCGGTTTTTCGATGGAATGTTGAAGACCTACGATGGATCCCTGAAGTGGGTCCTTCGACACCGGCGCACGACGATGGCGACGATGCTCCTGACCCTCGTGGTGACCGCGTATCTGTTCCTCATCATCCCCAAGGGCTTCATCCCGAACGAGGATACCGGCCAGATCTTCGCGTTCGTCGAAGCATCACAGGACATTTCGTTCGAGGCGATGAAGGAGCGGCAGCGCGCCGTTGCGGAGATCTTCTCCAAGAACCCGCACATCGATCAGTTCATGTCGTTCATCGGCGTGAGCCCGTCGAGCGCTGTGCTCAACACCGGTCGCATCTTCGCGCGGCTCAAGCCGCGCGACGAGCGCCCGCCTGCCGAAAAGATCATCGAGCAGCTCCGGCCGCAGTTTGCCACGATCCAGGGTGTTCGCGTCTACCCGCAGATCCTGCCGACGATCCGCATCGGCGGGAACCTCACGAAAGCGCAGTATCAGTACACGCTCCAGGACGCGGACCTCCAGGAGCTCTACCACTGGGCCCCACGGATCTTCGATCGGTTGCGACAGTTGTCGTTGATCCAGGACGTGAATACCGATCTGCAGATCCGAAGTCCGCAGGTGACCCTGAACATCAGCCGGGACAAGGCCGCCGCGCTCGGGGTGACGGCCGACCAGATCGAGACGGCGCTCGGTGCCGCCTTCGGCAGCCAGCAGATCTCCACGATCTACACGCCGTCGAACCAGTACTGGGTCATCCTGGAGGTCGAGCCGAAGTACCAGCAAGACCTGACGGCGCTCGGCTTGATCTACGTCCGGTCGCGGAGCGGCAAGCTCGTGCCGCTCGACACGATCGCCACCGTGACGACGGGACTCGGCCCGTTGACGGTGAATCACCTGGGCCAGCTGCCGTCGGTCACCATCTCGTTCAATCCCAAGCCGGGGGTGTCGCTGAGCGACGCGGTCGGGCAGGTGAAGCAGGTCGAGCGCGAGCTCCGGATCCCCGCGACGCTGAGCGCCACGTTCCAGGGCACGGCGCAGGCGTTCCAGGCGTCGTTGAAGGGCCAGGGCCTGCTGCTCCTGGTCACGCTCCTGGTGATCTATCTCGTCCTCGGGATTCTCTACGAGAGCTTCATCCATCCGCTGACGATTCTCTCCGGCCTGCCGTCCGCCGGCGTGGGCGCGCTCCTCACGCTGGTGCTGTTCCGGATGGAGCTGAACGTCTACGGCTTCGTCGGGATGATCATGCTGGTGGGCATCGTCAAGAAGAACGCGATCATGATGATCGACTTCGCGCTCGACGCCGAGCGCAACGGCGCCACGCCGGCGGAGGCGATCTACCGGGGTTGCCTCTTGCGGTTCCGTCCGATCATGATGACGACGATGGCCGCGCTGCTGGGGACGCTGCCGATCGCGCTCGGCATCGGCGCCGGCGCCGACGCGCGCCGCACGCTCGGGCTCGCCGTCGTGGGTGGCCTGCTTCTGTCACAGCTCCTGACGCTCTACATCACGCCGGTGCTCTATCTCTACATGGAGTCGGCGCAGAAGTACCTGGCGGAGCATCCGATCTCGCGCGTGTTCTTCTGGCGCCGCGGACGATTCGCGGTCCCGGCGCCGACGCCGGCGACGCATTCCTGATCGCCGCGCGCTGCGGCGACGAAAAGTCCAGCGTCTTCGTGGCCAGGCCGCCGCGGGGGATCAGTCGTGCGGAGCGGCCACGGTCATCGGCGGCAGCGCGCCGGCCTCCGCGAACCGCGCGAGGTCGCGATGGGCGCGGTCGGTCAGGCCGTACGTCGCGCGCTCGACACGCTGAAACCAGCCGTAGACGTCGCGCTGGAGAATCTTCGCGGCGTTCGGCACGAGCCGCGTTTCCCGCAGTGCCTTCAGCGTCCGGCGCCCGTCGCTCTCGATCAGGAGCGCACATCGGAGCGCTTCCTGGCGATACGACGTCACGATCGGCGTCTTGCTGACGCCGCCGCGCGTCGGATCGCCGATGCGCCGCGCATGCTCGCCGAGCAGCTGTCCCAGACGCTTCTTCTCCCGGCGCGGCCGGTAGGGCAGGGGATCCAGGAGCACTTCGACGGATGCCAGGCCTCCGCCCGGTGTCACCGTCATGAGTCCGAGACCCAGACGACGACAGAGCTTGCGCACGTCGCGGCGGTAGACGACCGCGCCGCGGGTTCCGCGGCCGCGCGGCCGGGGAACGGCGACGTAGACCCGGTCCGACATCGAGAGGCGATCGACGCCCTGGAGGACGACCGCGAGATTGAGCGTCAGCTTCAGCTCGACGATGACCGGCGGCTCGTCGCCGCGCGTGGCGACGACGTCGCAGCCGCCGATCTCACCCTTGACCAGATAGCCCCGCGTCTCGAGAAACGCTTTCACGGCCGGGTAGAGATCGGCTTCGACCCGGCGTCCCGCGTCCCGGTGGATCGTCGGGCCCGCTATACTCCGGCCCGGCGCAACGTGAGCGCGATGTTCTGCGCGTCCGGCTTGCGCGTACCCTGCTCGATCTCGTGCATCGTCTCGACGACCGCGCTCGACACGGGCGTCGGCACGCCGCATTCAGGCCCCTTCGCCACGACGTGGCCGTTCATGTAATCGATCTCGGTCGGCCGTCCCTTGGCGACGTCCTGCGCCATCGACGCCCGCCAGTTGCGGCCGCCCGCCGAGGTGGGCGTCAGCATCTTGTCGAGCGTGTCCCACCGCTCGCGGCGGCCGGCATCCGCCCACTCTTCGGCGGCGGCGCCGTTGAATTTCGGGACGCGATAGCCGAGCGCGAGCCCCACGCGCGCCGACTCGGCGCCGAGATGGATCGTGATCGCGCGCCCGACTTCGCTCGAGGCGATGTCGAAGGAGCCGAGGCCGGACATGCCCTGCACCGGATTGCCCATCGCGTTCGCGCAGAGCTTGCACCAGCGCTCGCCCCACAGGTTGTCGGTCGCGAGCGCGCCGTCGATCACCGACATGAGTTCGGCCAGCTCCTTGACTCGCGGCGTGATGCGGCCGTCGTGCTCTCCGGCGCGGAAGACGTCGTGGCCCTTGCCCTGGCCGCGCTCCATCCCGCGCTCGACCTCGCCGGGCTTCCACAAGGCCACTCCGATTTTCGACATCACGAGGCCGACGGCGCGCGACGGTCCGACGACGCTGGCCACGACCGGATCCGGCCACGTGTTCTGCGACGCGACGACGTAGCCGTGCGGCGCCAGGTGGCGGGCCGCAAGCTGCGCCGCCCACGCCGTGTCGTACACCTTCATGGCGACGAACGCGATGTCGAAGTCACGCGGCAGGCGCTGCGCCTCGTGCAGGTGCACGGCCGTGGGGCGCGCGACGAACGGGTCGTGCGGCCCGGTCACCGAGATGCCGCGCTGACGGATCGCTTCGACCTGCTCGGCCCACGGATCGACGAGCGTGACGTCGTGGCCGGCGCGCGACAGGAACGAGCCGATGTAGCTGCCGATGGCGCCCGCGCCGACGAAGAGCATCTTCTTGCCCATGGGAGCCTCCCGGGATGGTGCGTGTCCCGCGCATTATGGCGCGACTTGCGATAATGCTGAAATGGTATCGACCCACGATCCAAGGAGGCCAGCATGAGCGACCTGAAGGTCGACACGGTGACGTCGTCGAGCACCGGAACAGTCGGCCGCGCCCGGAGCGAAGCGCGCGGTCATCGCATCCTGCTCGACTCGTCGTCCCACCCGCAACCGGATGCGTTCACGAACAGCGAGGCGTTCCTCGCCGGCGTCTCCTCCTGCGGCGTCACGCTGATCGAAGGACACGCGAAGGACACCGGAGTCCCGCTCTCGCGCATCGCCGTGACGATCGAGGGCGGACGCACCGCCGCCGAACCCAACCGGTTCGCGAGCGTCACGATGACGTTTCGGCTGGCGGGCGTGAGTCAGGCGCAGGCCGAGTCGCTGGTCGAGACCTATCGAGGCCGCTGACCCCTGTAAGGTGATCGCGGAGGGCTCAGCTCGATAAGACCATCCGCCGGAAGGACTCTGCGTACTTGAGGCCGGCGCGCTTGCCGTCGCGCGCCGCCCACCCTCGCAAGAGCTCGTCGACCCACTTACCGGGGCCGACCTGGGACGCGTGCGCCTTCAGTGCCGCGCACTTGATCTCGAGCGTGGCGCTGACGTCGACGAACGCGTCCGGTTCTCCCGAGCCGCTGATCAGTACTTCCTTGACCTTGTGCGGCTCGAGCCCTTCGGACAGCAGCTCGGGGAAGATCGCCCGCGTTTCCGAGGACGGGAACACGGCGTCGAGCGCCGCGCTGGCAACCGCCCGGTGATCGGGATGGTTCAGGTACTCGTTGCCGTACCAGCGCATCGTGGGATCGCCGCACACGACGACGTCGGGCCGGTGACGGCGGATGACGCGGGTGAGATCGCGCCGCAGTCCAAGCGTCGGCTCGACCACACCGTCGAGGTAGCCGAGAAAAGCGAGGTCCGTCACGCCCAGGATGCGCGCGGCCTCCCGGCACTCGCGCTCGCGGATCGGCACGAGCCCGTCGCTCGACGGCGTGTGCTCGTTCGTGCCGGCGCTTCCGCTGGTGACCAGGCAGAACACCACGTCCCGGCCTTCACGCGTCCACGCCGCGACGCTCCCCGCGATGACGAACTCGTTGTCGTCCGGATGCGCGGCGATACAGAGGATCGTGCGGAACGACGGATCGAGCGCGTGAGCGCGTCGGCGCGAGGGACTCACGGGGCCTGGTATACCTTATCCACGGGGAGGCTGCCATGATCGTTCCGCTCACGCTGGCCGATTTCCTGGAGCGCGCCGAGCTGGTCTACGGAGACCGCGAGGCCATCGTCGACGAGCCCGCGCCGCCGGGGGGCGGCCTCGGTCGCGTCACGTACCGGCAGCTCGCCGAGATGGCCCGCAGCCTGGCGGTGGCGCTGGACGAGCTCGGCGTCGCGGCCGGCGAGCGCGTCGCGATCGTCTCGCCGAACGCGGCCCGCTTCCTGGTCGCGCTGTTCGGCGTCAGCGTCTACGGACGCGTCCTGGTGCCCGTGAACTTTCGGCTCACCGCGGACGACGTGCGCTACATCCTCGAGCACTCCGGCTCGACCGTGGCGCTCATCGATCCGGAGCTGGACCAGGCGCTGTCGGGCATCCCGATCAAGCATCGGTTCGTGCTCGGCGCCGCCACCGACCCGACGCTCTTTCTCCGTCGGGACGCCGCGCCCGCGCTCGGCGTCGAGGACGAGAACGCGACCGTGTCGATCAACTACACCTCGGGCACGACGGCGCGGCCCAAAGGCGTGCAGCTCACTCACCGGGGCTGCTGGCTGAATGCGGTCACGTTCGGGTGGCACCTCGCACTCACCGATCGCGACGTGTACCTGCACACGCTGCCGACGTTCCATTGCAACGGCTGGGGCATGCCGTACGCGGTGACCGCGATCGGCGCGCGCCACGTCATCGTCCGCAAGATCGACGGCGAAGAGATCCTGACGCGCGTGGAGCAGGAGGGGGTCACGATCTTCAACTGCGCTCCGGCCGTGATCGCGAGCGTGCTCGACGCGGCCGCGGCGCGGCGACACCGCGGCCGGTCCGTCCCCGGGACGGGACGTGTCCGCGTCGTGGTCGCGGGCGCGCCCCCGCCTTCCAGGACCATCGAGCGCATCGAGAGGGAGCTCGGCTGGGAGTTCATCCAGATCTACGGCCTCACGGAGACCTCGCCGCTCTTGACGTTCAATCGGGCGCCGCGCGAGTGGGACGCCGTCGATCCGGCCGAGCGGGCGCGTCGCCTCTCTCGCGCGGGCGTCCCGGCGGTCGGCGTGCGGATGCGGGTCGATCCGGAGGGGGAGATCCTGGCCCGGTCCAATCACGTGTTCGAGGGCTACTGGAACCAGCCCGAGGAGACGGCGAAGGCGATCGCGGACGGGTGGTTCCACACCGGCGACGGCGGCCACGAGGAAGGCGCGTTCACCGTGATCGCGGATCGCAAGAAGGACGTCATCATCAGCGGCGGCGAGAACGTCTCCTCGATCGAGGTGGAAGACTGTCTTTACCAGCATCCGGCAGTCGCCGAAGTCGCCGTGATTGGCGTTCCCGACGAGAAGTGGGGTGAGACGATCAAGGCGCTGGTGGTTCTGCGGCCGGGGACCGACGCCACGGAGCGGGAGCTGATCGACTTCTGTCGGGCGCGCATCGCGCATTTCAAGTGCCCGACCTCCGTGGAGCTCCGGCCCGCGCTGGCGCGGACCGCCACGGGCAAGCTCCAGAAGTTCAAGCTCCGCGAACCCTACTGGCAGGGCCACGAACGACGGGTGAATTGAGTGTGGGAATCCCTTCCGGCAAATGATGGCACGGGGGCCATTGCCGTGTAATACTTGCCAGCACGCTCGAAACCGCGGGGGGATGTTTCGCCGCAACGAGGTGAGGCGGCATATGTCGACCAATGGGCACACGAAGATCGGAAGTACGCCGGTGATTGGCCTGCCCGCTCTGACGCAGCGCACGCGTCCGCCGGAGACGCGGATCGAGGAGCCTCAGGAAACGCTGAGGCAGGCGATCGAGACCGCGCGCTCCACCTGGGAAGATCTGGAGGCGCGGACGCTGGATCTCCAGAAGCAGATCCGCCGCGAGGAGCACACGGTCACGCAGCACCGCCGCAAGGTTCAGGAGCTCGAAGATCAGATCATGCGCTGGCGGCCGATCCTGGCCGAGGCCGAGGCTCGACTGGAGAGCGCGCGTCAGGAGTACGAGGGCCTCGCGCGTCGCGTTCGGGAAGGTCGAGACTCGCGCGCGAGCGGCGACGTGCCCAGACGCCCCAACGATCGCGCCGCCTGACGCGGGCGACCGAAGCTTCCCCCTCTCTGCCGACCATCGAGCGCGGGGGCCGATCGACGGCTCGCGCTCGATGGCTCGATGACCTGACCTGGCAGTATCCTGACGTTGATGGCCGGACGTCCGCGGTTCGAACGCGACTACTACGGGACCCTCGGCGTCGGTCCCGAGGCCACCGACGACGACATTCGCAAGGCGTACCGCCGCCTCGCCCTCACGTGGCATCCCGACCGCAACCGCGGCGATGCCGGCGCCGCCGAGCGCTTCAAGGAGATCAGCGAAGCGTACGCGGTGCTGATCGACTCCCGAACGCGGCGCGAGTACGACGCGGCCCGCCGCGTCGGCGCCGCAGAACCGTTCTCGCGAAGCCGGGACGATATCTTCCGAGATCTCTTCCGTGATCCTCGCGCGAGCGCGGTCTTCGACGACCTCGCGCGGGAGTTCGCGCGGATGGGGCTGCGCGTGGAGCGGCGCGACTTCCACCAGACGCTCTTCGGCGGCCGAGGCGTGGTGGTCGGCGGCGTGTTCGTCGTGAGCCCGATGGTCTCCCTGTGGGAGCTCGCGCGTGCCGCTCTCCGCGGCGCGACCCCGAGCCCGCAACCATCGCCGCCGCCAGAACGACTGGGGGGCCGCGTCCGGCGAGCCGGCCGCTGGCTCTTGGGGCTGCCGGCATCGAACGAAAGCCTGCTCGGCCCCGATCTCCAGATGCCGCTCCGGCTCACGCGCCGCGAAGCCCGGGATGGGACCCGGAAGCTCGTGACGCTGGACGCCGGTCGGCGCCAGCGCGAGCTGGTCGTCACGGTTCCGGCGGGGACGCGCTCGGGCACGAAGCTCAGGCTTCGGGGAAAGGGCCGCACCGCGCCCGGGCGTCCCGCCGGCGACCTGTACCTCGCCGTCGAAGTCGTCGAATAGCGCCGTCAGGCGGCCTGGCGCCGGGTCCGCCGGGCGCCAGGCTCTGCCGCCGAACAATGCGCGCGATGGTGCAAGGCGCGGACGCCAGTGATAGGCGGGCGGCCTTCCCGCGCTGACCGTTGACACGGCGTCGGCGCCCGCGAACAATGGCGATCCGAATGCGAGACTTGGCGTTCCGGCGGGTCGCGATTCTGCTGGCGACCCTCTTCTGCGTGGGGATGCTGTTCGCGCCGCTCGTGAGCGAACTGCTCGAGCGGCTCGGCCGGATGGGGGAGGGGCTCCCGTGAGGCTCCCGGAAGCCCTACCAGGGAATGGTCTGGCCGGGGCTCAGGATCGAGACGTGTTCCTGGTCGCCGCGCCGCACGGCCTCGCGCCACAGGCGCGCCGGAGGCTCGCCGGCGGGTTCTCGATTCAGCTCGAACGTCCCCCAGTGCATCGGCACGAGCCGACCGGCGTGGAGGTCTTCGAACGCCCGCACGGCCTCCTCGGGATTCAGATGGTTCGGATGGTGGCGCTCGAACGCGCTGTAGCCGCCGATCGGGAGCGCGGCGGCGTCGAACCGACCGAAGCGGCCGGCGATGCCGGCGAATCCCGCGTGATACCCCGTGTCACCGCCGAAGAAGAACCTTTTCGTCCGGCCCGTGATCACCCACGACGACCAGAGACGGAGATTCTGATCCGTGAGCGAGCGTCCGGAGGCGTGCTGCGCGGGGACACTGGCGAAGGTGACGGACTGCAATCGGGCGGTCTGCCACCAGTCCAGCTCGACGACGTCCGTGATGCCGAGGCCCGCGAACCAGGGCTTGAGCCCGAGCGGTACGAAGAACCGCGGGTGATGCGCGCGGTGCAGGCGGCGCACCGTCGCCACGTCCAGATGATCGTAGTGATCGTGAGAGATCACCACCGCGTCGATCGGAGGCAGGTCCTCGAACCGGACCCCGGGCAGGATCAACCGGCGAAGGCCGATCATGCTCAACGGTCCGACGGTTCCGCCCCAGATGGGGTCGGTCAGGACGTTGATGCCGTCGATCTGCACCAGGAACGTCGCATGCCCGATCCACGTGAGCGTCGGGGCCCCGTGATTCTCGCGGAGCGCCGTCCCGTCGTTGGCGACGAGGTGGAGCGGCGCGCCGCGGTCGAGGTGGAGCGCCACCCCGCGATGCAGCACGTGCCACGCGCGCTCGAGGAGCGGGATTCGTGAGGCGGTATCGACGTTCTGAAAGCCGCGCTGGAGGTGATGAGCCGGGACGGTGGTCGCGGCCGACACCCGCGGGCCGGGACCGGCGGTAAGAGCGAGCAGGAGGAGAACGATCAACGAGGACAACGGCCGCACTGCGACGAGCGAAACTCCTTTCTGAACTCCGCGGCGGTGATTGCCGCCCGCCTACGATACCATGGCCGGGGCGCCGCGCGAGCGCTTGTCACGAAGGCGAAGCCCACGAACGCGGGAGAGACGATGTCGGGAGAGCAGGCGTCACGGATCAGGGTCGGTTCCGTCGGGGATCTGGCGCCCGGCGAAGGGCGAGTGGTCGACGCCGGACCGCACACGGTCGCGATTTTCAACGTCGAGGGACGGTACGTCGCGCTCGACAACCGCTGCCCGCACCGCGGCGGGCCACTCGGTGAAGGCGATCTCGACGGCGCCATCGTCACGTGCCCCTGGCACGCGTGGCGATGGGACGTCACGACGGGCGCGAACGCCAACAACCCTGCCGTGAGGGTGGCGTGCTTCCCCGTGACGATCGAGGGTGACGCCGTGTTCGTCGAGATCGTCGGATGACCGCGGGCGGGACGCGGGTATAATGCGGCCCCGGTATGGTGGGTCCGGTCGTGGGCCGGGCCCGTTCCTGAACCCCTCGACGGAGGTGACGTGCATGAAGCGTTTCAGCGTCCTCATCGCAGTCGCGACGCTCTTCACTGCGGGCCCCGCGCTGGCGTTCCAGTGCCCGAAGCTCGTGAACGAGATCCGGGACAAGGTCGGTAACCGAATGGACAACACCGCCAACGACGCCAAGGCGAAGGCTGACGAAGCCGAAAAGCTTCACAAGGACGGCAAGCACGCCGAGGCGGAAAAGCTCGCCAAGGACACGCTGGCCGCCCTCGGACAGTAAC
>QHRT01000023.1:0-4045 GCA_003220195.1 Candidatus Rokuibacteriota bacterium
CATCGCCGAAGGGTTGAGGCGGAGCGGCGATCGGGCGCTCCTCGCCAACATCGAGAGTCAGGCCAGGGCGGTCCGCCGCATCCGGAGCGCGGGTCGTCGCGGAGGCCGAACGTAGCGAAGCGCCGAAGATCGCGCGGTCACGGGTGATGCGAGTGGGTTGTTCACACCGGGTGAAGGAGAAGAGTCATGAGCTTCAGCATGTTCGTGACGTGGGTTCTCGTGGGCGTGCCTTGACGAATCAGACCGTCCGGCTGGTCGAGGGGAAGATCACCTACATCGATGCACAGGGACAGCCGATGAAGCTGGAGGACTCGCGATCCGAGCCAACCGTCAAGTTCGCCACGTACGGCAGTGATCGCCTCGATCCCGGGCAGGAGGCGACCCAATCCCTGGACGTGGAGTTCCCCGCCGAAGCTCTGAAGGCCAAGAAGCTGAAGGAGATCCACCTCGAGTTCGCGTATATCCCGTCACCGTACCGCGCGGAAACCGTCAACTTCGCCGTGTCGATCGGCTCTACCTCGTGCGCGGTGTTCCCCGCGATGTCCAGCGAGCGGCGCGTGCCCGCGCGGTGAACGAGGGCATCACGCTGCGCCGGGTGCTTCTCCAAGCCATGCGCGACTACGCAGGCGGAACCTGGACACCACGGCCTAATGAGAAGTCAGCGAGACCGCCCACCGCCGAGTGAGGGGGGAGCCGCCACCGGTGTGTACCGCACCGGAGCCGCCGCGGCCATCTGACACGACTGAACGCCGCGCCCAGCTTCCCTGCGGTTCGGCTGCCGTCGGCTGAGCAATTTTGACCAGACTGCGCGTGTGGGCGCGGGGTAACGTCCGATCCGTATCACTGTATCGAGCCCCAGTCGCAATGCGACGTAAGAGTTGAAGGCATGGTCGAGCGATTCCCCCGTGATCTTCGTGCTCCTGCTCTCGGTGATCAGCCAGGGCGTCAGAGACAAGGCCGTGTCGGGTGACGCCGCCGCGCCCATGGCCGGCGCTGCCATCAGACCGCTCGAGGTCGTGACGGGGGCGGTCTCGCGCGGGCTCGTGGGCCTGCGGTCGCCGCGGGTTGGCTTCGACACTGGGGAAGAGCGGCGCGCGGAGATCCGTCGCGCGGCCGACGACCTCTTCAACGTCGCCGACATGGCCCGTCGGGCCCTCGGGCAACACTGGAAGGGTCTCGTGCCGTGTGACCGGGACGAGTTCGTCGGACTGTTCCGGGTCGCGCTCACGCAATCCTTCGTGACGATCGTGCAACGGTACACCGGCGACCGCCCGCCGTCCCTGGACGAGGAGGTCGCGGCAACCTTCGCGCAGGTGCGTTCCCGGATCAGGCCAGAGCACGGACGGGACATCACGATCGAGTACCGTCTGTCCCGAAGCGGCTCGCAGTGGACCGTCTACGATGTCGTGCTCGACGGCGTGAGTCTGGTCTCGAATTACCGGAGTCAGTTCAACTCGATCATCGGAACCTCTTCCGTTGCCCAACTCCTCGAGCGGATGCGGACGGCGCCATCAGGGCGCTTGCCGTCCCGCGACGCGATCGCTGGCGCAACGGTTGCCGAGCCCGAGACGTCCGCTCGAGGGCGCCTGGCGGCTGGCCTCCTTCTCGGCGCGGCATCGTCCGCACGATCGGGACGATGACCTCGCGCTGGATCTCAGTCCGGACGGTCGTATTCGGATCGCTGAACCTGGCCTCGCCCAGGACGTTCTGCGGCACCGGCGCAGGCGCGCGACCCCGGGAGCGCTCCAAGACGGGCATCGCCTAGTGGGCCTTGGTCCAATTGCTCACTCGCCGGCCGTTGCACAGAATCGTCGACAGGGCGATGGCGTCCTCGCTCAAGAGGAGTCAAGCGTCATGCGCGGGTCATCGGGATCGCGATTCTCCTGGTCGCGCTCGGTCTGGGTCTCGGGCTTGCCGGCGCGGTCACTCGTGGCGCCTGGACAGAGCCAGCGGTCGACACCGCGATCCGATGCGCGCTCCTTCACGGACCGCCCGCCCTCGACGCCTGCTTCGGCGAGCACGGCGAGGATCGAGCGCGCCGCATGCTCCGAGATCCCGAGGGGCTGGCCGATCAGCCGTGAAGGCCGGGAGCTACACGCCGAGTGCCTCCGTGAACCGCCGGTAGCATTCGAGCGGGTCGCCGAACTTCTGGTGGCCCGCCGTGTGATGCGCGCACGCGAGCAGTAACGTCTCGCGGGCGTACGCCGTCGAGTGCCCGTAGTCCTCGAGCAGGCAGAGCCCTATCTCCTGGTTATGGGGGTCGTTACCTTCCTGCGCGGCGGCGAGCGCCAGCGTGGTGACGAGCGGGCCACGATCGTATCCGGCGTCGAGATACGCCTGCGCCCAGGCGCGGCTCTCGTCCGTCTTCAGTGCGATCTGCGCCTCGTCGAGCCGGCGTAGCAGCTCGGCTTGCGAGAGCGAGCTGGCGCCCTGCGGCGGGCGCGCCTCCGCGACGTCGTTGCCCGGCGTGTTCCGCACCCAGTGCGCCGCCTGGTTGACGAAGGAGGCCGCGACGTAGAGGAGCTTCAGCCGGTGGGGATGATCGAACGTCTCGAAGAACCACCGCAGCGTGTTCGTGTACTCGAAGCTGTGGTGCGGCATCGAGAAGTTGGCCGGGCTGCCGGTGTGGAGGATCACCCGCGCGGAGGCCACCTGGATGGTGTCGAGGATCTGCATCGGGTCCTTGCCGGCGAGCAGCAGCGCGGTGAGCTCGTGGATGTACGCCGGTTCCGGCTCGGCGACGAGCGCCTGGATCAACCGCTGCGCCTCGGCGGGCATCAGCGGTGTCGCGTTCGCGAGCAGCCGGGCCTCGCAGAGGCCCGTCGGGGACGGCTGCATCGACGACTTCGGCTTGACGCTGTCTTCGGCGAGCACGGTCCAGCTCACCTGACACGCCATCTCGTACGCGGAGTGCCAGCGCGGACCGACCGCCATGTCGAGGGCGCCCGCGTAGACGACGTCGTGCGCGTCGTCCCAGCCGATGGCCTCGCCAAGCTCGACGGTTGCGCGGGCGCGATGCGCCTTGTGCCCCGTCGTGTACGAGCGGTTGTAGAGCATCCGGTCCTGCACGTCGATCAGTCCCGCGAACACGAACTGCGCGAGCAGCTCTCGCCGCCGCGCCTTCTCCTGGAGGAGACCCAGGAAGACGCGGTAGGCCTGCAGCACCTCGCCGCGCTGGACCAGCGTCAACCAGTGATTCAGGCGTTCCTCGAACGATCCGTCGAGCACGAGCGGCTCCTGATCGGGCCAGTGACGCTCGGGCGGCAGCAGCGGCGCATTCGGATCTCTCTTCTGCCCGCGGCCGCCGTAGTGGCCGGGCATCCGGCCGAGCAGCTGGTTCCACGGGTCGAGTCCGGTCGGCACGTACCAGAGCGTCTGCGCGATCGGCAGCCACGCGAACTTGTCCGGCAGCAGGCCGGGCAGCCGCAAGCTCGTGCGCGCGCTCAGGAGACAGTGATGGTTGTTGACGAAGCGGAAGAAGCCGTCGTCGACTCGCTGGTGATACGGGACGTGGGTGTAGGGCCCGTGGATGCGGATGGTCTCGTGGAGGACCTCCGTCGGCGTCCGGCCGGCGCGTACGAGATCGTAGAACACCGCGCTCGCGCCGACCTGGTCACGCGCCATGATCCGCTCTTCCAGCTTCCCGTAGAGTCCGCCGGCCCTGTCCATGGCGTCACGCCCTTCCTGACGTCGACGTCGGTCGATTCCGTCTGATGGCTTCCGGGTTGGTCGAATCCGGGCCCATGTAGATGCCTTTTTCCCACGTGCGCTTCAGCGGATCGCGCACGTCGAGCCGCATCTTGCCGATGCCGTGGATCTCGAAGTCCACGACTTCCCCGTCTTGAAGAGGCCCGAGGCCCTCGTGGTTGGTGCCGCACGCGATCACGTCGCCGGAGTTGAGCGTCATGATCGTCGTCGCGAATTCGACGAGCTCCGGGACCAGGTGTTCCATGTCGTCGGTGTTGTAGTTGTGGCGGAGCTGCCCGTCCACCCAGAACTGCACGTGGACGTTGTTCGGGTCGGGGATCTCGTCGGCGGTCGCGAT
>QHRT01000023.1:4105-11766 GCA_003220195.1 Candidatus Rokuibacteriota bacterium
TCGCCGGGCCCTTGATCACGAGCGCCAGCTCCGCCTCGTGCATGAAGATCCACGGCTCGGTGAACTCGGGCAGCACGATCGTGTCGCCGGGGCCGATGACCGCGTCGGAGTTTTTCAGGAACATGTTGAGCGGCCGGGCCTCGAGCGCGCCGTGCTCCCAGTAGTTCGCGATGCAGGCCAGGATCTTGCCGGGCCGGGGGAGTGGCGGGCGCAGGCGAACGCGATCCAGCGGCACGGCGTTGCCCTCGCGCGCCAGGCGCGTCAGCGCTTGTCGGAGGCCGTCGAAGCCATCGATGATCCCTTGCATCGTGAGCTGCGGCGTCACGCCGCGCGGCACGGCGGCGGCGATATTGACCACCCCGCGGCCGGTGAGCAGGCCCGGCACGACGCCCGGTGTCGGAGGGGACTCGAAGAGCACCAGCTTCACGATGTCCTCCTGCGCGGTCGCATGGAGGACACCATGAAGCCGGTTCGGCGAATCGTCAAGCAGCTAGACGGACAGTAGGCGATCGAAGAACGAGCGGTATCTCTTGAGCGCGACGCGCAGGTCTGCCGGCTTCCTCTCCGTCCGGGACGCGTCGCCCACGCCGGCGAGATCCGCGGTGCTCGGCTTGTCTTGCGGATGCGGCATGCTCATCGTCACAGGCCTCCCTCTGTCGCGGCTCCTCGTCGCGGACCTCGAGCAGGTCCTCGAAGAGGGCGCGGTAATGTTTCATGGCTTGCCTCAGGTCTTCGGTCTCGGCGGCTCCTTCCGCGTTGACCACGGCGATCCGGTGCGCCGCGCGATAGTGATGGACCACGCCGGCGTGATCCACGGAGATGTCCGCGACGCGCTGCTCGAAGTCGCCGACGGGATAGCCGCGCGCTTCCATCAGGTCGCGCACGAGATGATCGGCTTCACGCGGAGTGAACGGACTACGATCGGTGTCGAGCGGGAAGCGGGCTACTCGGCGCGCAGCGCGGAGCTCGGGTCGGCGACGTACTTCGCGAACGCGATGCCGGTGAGGCGCTCGAAGGCCTCGATGTAGCGCGCGCGTGTGCCGGCGACGACGTCCTGCGGCAACTCGGGACCGGGCGGCGTCTTGTTCCAGCCGGTCCGCTCGCAGAAATCGCGCACGTACTGCTTGTCGAACGACGGTTGCGGGCGGCCCGGAGCGTACTGATCCTCGGGCCAGAAGCGAGACGAATCCGGCGTCAACGCCTCGTCGCCGAGCACGATCCGGCCGTCGCGGTCGAGCCCGAACTCGAACTTGGTGTCGGCGATGACGATGCCGCGGACCAGCGCGTACTCGGCGGCGACCCGATAGAGCGCGAGCGTCAGGCGCTCGACCTCGGCGAACTGCTCCGCGCCGACGATCTGCGCGGCCTGCGGGCGCGTGATGTTCTCGTCGTGTCCCGTCTGCGCTTTCGTCGCCGGCGTGAAGATGGGCTCCGGCAGCCGGTCCGACTCGCGCAGTCCCGCGGGCAGGCGATGCCCCGAGACTTCGCCGCTCGTCTGATAGTCCTTCCACCCCGAGCCTGCGAGATACCCGCGCGCGACGCACTCGATCGGGAGCATCGTGAGCCGCCGGCACTCGGTGGAGCGGCCATCGGACCTGACGGCGAGCAGATGGTTCGGGCAGAGCGCGCGCGTGCGGGTGAACCAGAAAGCGGAGAGACCGGTGAGCACGCGGCCCTTGTCCGGGATCTCGGTCGGCAGCACGACGTCGAAGGTCGAGATCCGATCCGACGCGACCAGCAGGAGCCGGTCGTCGTCCAGCGCGTAGAGCTCGCGGACCTTCCCACGGCCGACGTGGATCGCATCCGTCATCGATCGATTCCTCCTTGCCGGGCGCATTATCGTCCGCGCGGCCGGCCGGCACCAGCGGACGTCGTCGAGTCGTCCTGATCGAGCGCCGGCGCGCCATTTGCGGTCGCGCGCGGCCGGAGCGATGATGGCACCGCGCACGTCCCCCGACCGCGGCGTCCGAGGACATCGTGGTCGAGGAGCGCCGGGCGCTGCGGCGTGCGCAGTTCGTGGACACAATGGAGCGCGGAGCGGTCGATGGTGTCACGAACTCTCCGGGTGTCGGGGGTGTGGGGGCATGTCGGGGTTCCGCCACTACGAGGGAGGCCAGCATGATCATTCGCAAAGAAGCAAACGGTGAGCTCGTCGTCATCGGGCAGACGGATCACTCGCGCCTGGTCGGTCAGCTGGCCGCACACTGGGGGAACGCCGACTTCGCCGAGCCGCGACCGTACGAGTCGGTGGTGCGCGCGGCGACGTTTCACGACTACGGCTGGCTCCGGTACGAGACGAGCCCGCTCATCAACGCGGACACCGGCGAGCCGTATCAGTTCCTCCAGGTGCCGCTCACCTCGACACAGCTCGGCGCGTACCAGTGGAGCCTCGACTGGATGGCGGACATCGACCGGTACGCGGGGCTCATCGTCAGCATGCATCGCACCGGGCTCTGGAAGAGCCGGTACCAGACGATCAAGCATCCGGGCGGCTACAACCTCAGAACACTGAGCCCCGAGATCGAGCAGCTCGTCGGTGAGAACGAGGCGTGGCAGCAACAGACGCGGGCGACGTTCGACGAGAACGAGGTCTGGACGAACTATCGGCTCATGCAGGTCTGGGATCTCCTCGGACTCTACTTCTGCTGTCAGGAGCCGTACGAGGATTACGTCGAGCCCGTGCCGACGTCCTACGGCAACGGTCGCGACTCCGGCGCCCGGATGTCGATGAAGCCGGCGGGTCGAGACCGCGTCGCGTTCGATCCCTATCCGTTCGACGTCCGTCCGTGCCGCGTGCAGCTCGCGTTCAAGAGCCTCCCGCGGCAGTCGTTCCCCGACCTCGCCGCGTTCCGCCGCGCGTACTTTCAGGCCGACACCCGGCTGATGAGCTTCGACCTGGTGTCAGCATAGGCGCGATTCGGGGGCGTAGCCCCCTTCGCTTCAAGGATCGGGGGCCATTACGGGCGCGTCCGCGCGCCCACGGGCGCGTCCGCGCGGCCCACGGGCGCGTCCGCGCGCCCCTCAGGGCCCCTGACGTCAATGGCCGCCGTGGATGTTCTGGTTCAGCCGGAAGACGTTGTCGGGGTCGTAACGACGCTTCACCGCCGCGAGGCGGTCGTACGTCGCTCCGTACGCGGCTTTCACGCGCTCGGAACCCTCGTCCGCATCGAGGTAGTTGACGTAGACGCCGCCTGACATGAACGGCCGCATCGCGCTCCAGGCGCGGCGCGCCCACGCGACGTTCTTGTCGGTCTCGTCCGGGCGGAAGCCGCCCGCGATCACGATCAGATCGAAGACCCCGCTGCGATGCGTGAACGCGGTGTCGCCGGGCGCGACACGCGCCATCGCGCCGCCCAGATGCTCGATCACGATGCGCGACAGCGGAGACGGGGACGGAAAGTCGGACTGGCTCAGCAGCACGTCGATGAATCGATCGTCGCGGATCTTCGCGTCGTCGAGGTATCCGCTCTTGTAGTACCAGGCGCCGGGCGGATTCGTCGCGTCGAACATGGTCTGAAGCTCGCCGTAGGCCATCGGCCGGATCGTGTCCGAGAGCGGTGCGCCCAGTCGTGAGAGCGGTCGGAGCGTCTGCTCCGCGCGATCAACCGGTCCGCTGTAGCACGGCACGATCGCGATGACCGGCTGACCGTCCGACCACACGGTGACGATGACGTAGACGGTGAGATCGTCCGGCGCCGCCGCCGCGGAGTCGCGATAGACGTCGAGGACCTCCGCGGCCCGCGTCATCGGATAGAGACGATAGCCGGCGACCACGCTGGTGAGCGGGTGCAGGCGGAAGTCGAACGACACCGCGATGCCGAAGTTTCCGCCGCCTCCGCGAATCGCCCAGTAGAGGTCGGGATTATCCTCGGCGCTCGCCGTCACGACCCGACCGTCCGCGGTCACGAGACGAGCCGCCAGGAGGTTGTCGCAGGTGAGCCCGTACTTCCGCGCGAGCCAGCCGTGACCGCCGCCAAGCGTGAGCCCGGGAATTCCGGTGGTCGACACGATCCCGCCCGTCGTCGCGAGACCGAACGGCTGCGTGGCGGTGTCGAAGTCCTTCCACGTCAGCCCCGGCTCCGCCGTGATGACGCCCGCGGCCGCATCGACGCGACGGCCTTTCATCGTCGACGCGTCGATCATGAGCCCGCCGTCGCACACCGCCGCGCCGGTCACGTTGTGGCCGCCGCCGCGGACGGAGAGCAGGAGATCGTGCTCCCGAGCGAACCGCACCGCGTGGACGACGTCGTCGGCACCACCACACCGGACGATCATTGCCGGGCGCCGATCGATCATCCGGTTCCAGACCAGGCGCGCGTCGTCGTAGCCGTCCTGCGTGGGAAGCAGCAGCCGACCCGCGAGCGCGCGACCGAACGCCGCGACCGCGCGCTCGGTGAGCTCGACCGTGCCGCGGAGCGTTCTCGCTTCGATCACGGGTCTCGGCCCTCGCGCGTCGCGACGCTCGGCGCCGCGATCCGATAGAGCACGACGTCGCCGCGATCCTCGACGGGGAAGACGATGCGTCCGTCGCGACACCAGATCGGCCGGATCGGTCCCGCCGGCGAGCGATCGAGCGACGGCGCCAGGGCGCGGGGAGCGCCGCCCGTCGCCGGCACTGCGGAGAGCTGAACGTTGTCGCCGACCGAGTTGGCCCCGACCCGTCGTGCAAACGCGATCTCCGCGCCGTCGGGGGAAAAGGTCGGCACCGAGGCCGTTCCGCTGGTGTCGGTGACCCGGCGCGGCTCGCCGCCGGCGGACGACACCAGCCACACGTCGGCCTGGTCGTCTTCGTCGCGCGTGGCATGCCGGGCCGAGACGAACGCGAGCTGCGTCCCGTCAGGCGACCAGGCGGGATCCGCGTCGGCGTAGTCGCCGTCGGTGATCTGCGTGGGCGCGCCACCCTCGGCGGAAACGACGAAGACGTGCGGCCGTCGGTCGTAGGTGAACCCCTCGGCGTTCCACCGGTACTTGAGCGACGTGATGACCCGGGCCGGCCTGGACTTCTTCCTCTCGTGCTCGCTCTCCGGCTCCTGCCAGCCTCCGACGCGAGCCACGAAGGCGAGTCGCGTCCCGTCCGGCGACCAGACGGGATCGCTGATGCCGTTCGCGAGATCGGTGAGGCGCCGGGGCTCGCCGCCGTCCGTGCGCATCACATAGAGCTGCGGCTTCTTGTCGGTGTCACGCTCGGAGACGAACGCGAGTCGTACGCCGTCCGGCGACCACCGCGGCGCGGTGTCGCGCTTCGGCCCCGTCGTGAATCGTCGCGGCTCACCGCCGGTGACGTCGACCATCCAGATGTTCGACAGGTATTCGTCACGTGCCTCGGAGAGCTGCGTGACCACGAAGGCGACGCGCGCACCGTCCGGCGAGATCTGCGGATCGCTCACGAAGCGGATGCGCGCGAGGTCACGCGGCTCCATCGGACGGCGGCTGGTCATCGAGCGTTCGGACGCGGCCGGACGCGCGGTGCGCGCCGCGCGCCGACGGTCACTTGCGGCCGGCCTGGGCTCGCTTCGGCGGCGCGGCATCCGGCGCGCGCTTGCCCGCTTGAGCGACCTGGGCCGGCGGATGCTTGTCGGACGATGCCTTGGCCAGCGGCTTTTTCTCCGGCCTCCTGGCGATGCTGGCCTTGAGCGCTTCGACCAGGTCGATCACGTGCGGTCGTGGAGCCGGCGCGGCCGCGGTCTCGATCTGCTGTCCGGCCACCTTCTTGTCGATCAGGTCGAGCACCCGCTGACGGTAGTCGTCCTGGTACTCGTCGGGCCGGAACTCCTCGTTCGACAGCCCGTCGATCAGCTTCAGCGCCAGCTCGAGCTCCCCGGTCTTGATCTGCGCGGATTCGCCGCGGTCGATCTCGCCGAAGTCGCGCACCTCGTCGCCGAAGTACATCGTGTGCAGCAGGAGCCCGCCCTGCGCGGGGCGGATCAACACCAGACTCTCCTTGCCGCGCATGACGAACTTCGCGAGCGCGACCCGGTCGCTTTTCGCCATCGCGTCCGCGAGCAGTCGATAGGGTTTCTCGCCGCCCTTCTCGGGCCCGAGATAGTACGTCTTCTCGAAGTAGATCGGATCGACCTGAGCGAGCGGCACGAACTCGGCGATGTCGATGATGCGCGACGCTTCGCCTTCGAGCGCCTTCAGCTCGTCGTCGGTGACGCGCACGTACTGGTCCTTGGCGAACTCGTAGCCGCGGACGAGGTCGGATCGTTCCACGACGGTCTGATCCACGGGACAGAACGTCTGCTGCCGGATGCGTGAGCCGCACTTCGCGTGGAGCAGATTGAAGGACACGTTGCCCGACGACGTCGCCGTGTAGAGCTTCACGGGAATGGCGACGAGGCCGAACGAAATCGTGCCCGGACCGACCGGATGTGGGGGCATTGCGCGACTCCTCCTGACTCGGTGGCGTGAGAAGTCACGTTACCACGCGCCGGCCTCGGCAATCCAAGCGTCGCGACGCCGCCACCGATGGTGGCTGACGAAGCAACGCACCGCCACCCGTCGGGCGCCCCTGCGGGTTACTTGCGCTTCACCAGAAAGTGCGCCCGACGATTCTTCGCCCAGCACGCCTCCGTGTGCTGATTACAGATCGGCCGTTCTTCGCCGAAGCTCGTGACGGTGATGCGGGTCGCCGGCACGCCGCGGGAAACGAGGTAGTTCATCGTCGCTTTCGCGCGGCGATCGCCGAGCGCCACGTTGTATTCGTTCGTGCCGCGTTCGTCGCAGTGCCCTTCGATCAACACGGCGTGGTCTTCGTGAGACCGGAGCCAGGCCGCGTCGGCGTCGAGGATCGGGACATCGACCTTGCGGATCTCCGCTTTGTCGAAATCGAAGTGGATGTCTTTCAGTTCGGAGTTCTCGACGTACTCCTGCGTCGACGGACGCGCGGTGCCGGTCGGCGGTGCGGCAGGAGCCTGCTGTGCGGTCGTCGCGGGCGTCTGCTGCGCGGGCGGCGTCGCTGGCGCTGTCGTCGTCGCCGTGGCTTGCGACGGCGACGTGGCGGCGCCTCGGCCCGCCGGTGGAGGCACGGACATCTCGGTGGTGGCGGGACGCTTCGCGCAGCCGGCGATCACCAGCGAGACCAGGGCGAGCGACACAGCAGTCAATCGCAGGAAGTGAACCATGAAGACCTCCTTCCGAGGGGACAATGACCGGGGCGATGGTATCACGGCGGGTCGACCGCCGGAGCGATCCGGCCCGATCGTGGCGATCCCGCTCGGGGCGAATCGGCATATGATTACCGGATCATGTCCGTCAGGTCAGTGACACGGCAAGGAGCGTCGATCGGATGATTGGCAGCCACGTCATCGTGCTCGCGCTGCTCGTCGGCTTCGCCGCCGCGCCTCTCCTCGCGTGCACGCGTTCGGCGCCGGTCGGCAAGCCGTCGACGAAGATCAGCTCCGATCTGCTCGCCGTGCACGAATCGTGACGTCCCCGCGCCAACGCCACGTCCCTGACCCGCGCGGTGCCGTGACCAACGCCGTGGCGCCTCGCGTGAATCAACCCATTCGAACAGGACGTACAACACGATGAAGATACGGACGGGTCTTGCGGTACTCCTCGCGTCACTGGTCCTCGTCCAGTGTGGCACCGCCATCGCCGGGGCCAAGGACGAACAGAGCCAGAAGCTCAGCACCGCACTGACGGCCTTGCACGCCGAG
>QHRT01000024.1 GCA_003220195.1 Candidatus Rokuibacteriota bacterium
TTGTCTACGAGGGCTCACCCGAACAGACGGTCGCGATCGACGTCAACGGCAGATTTCAGACGCGCCTGGCGTTGAAGCGCGAGTGGGCACAGTACCAGGTCACGATTCCTGGAACGGCGCTTCAGTCGGGGCTGAATGGCGTGACGTTCAAGTACGGCTATGCGGTCGCGCCGGCTCGAGTGATCCCGGGCAATGCCGACACGCGAGAGCTGGCGGTGGCGTTCAACTCCGTCGCGTTGCGGCGAGCTGACTCTCGATGAATTCTGAGATCACCGTCCCGCGACCCGGCGATACACCGCGAGCGTCTCGCGTGCGCAGCGGTCCCAGGAGAAGAGTGGCGCGCGTCGCGCACCGCGCGCCTGGAGCTCTGCTCGCAGGGGCGCGTCTTCCAGGAGTCGAGTCAGACCACTCGCAATGGCATCGACGTCCGATGGGGGCACCAGAAGAGCCGCGTCACCGGCGACCTCACGAAGGGCCGGGGCGTTGGACGTGAGGACAGGCGTGCCGCAGGCCATCGCTTCGAGCACGGGGAGGCCGAAGCCTTCGGACAGCGACGGATATGCGAGCACCGTCGCCAGCGAGTAGAGAGCTGCCAGGTCCTGCGGCGCGACATAGCCGACCAGATGCACGCGGTCCTGAACACCGAGTTTCTCGATGCGCTCGCGTACGTCGTGGTTCAGCCAACCCTGTGCGCCGGCCACCACGAGCGCGAATTCCTGCCGCACTGGCGGCGCGAGTGCCGCGAACGCCTCGAGCAACCGGACCAGGTTCTTGCGTGGCTCGAGGGCGCCGAGAAAGAGAACGAAACGCTCGGGCAGCCCGTAACGGCGGCGCACGGCTTCACGCCGCAAGGCGTCGGTGACCCGTGTGACTGCCGGGTCCGCCGCCAGGTGGGTGACGACGATGCGGTCGTCGTCGACCTTGAAATGCTCGAGGAGATCGTGGCGCGACGCCTCCGAGATCGTCACGAGAGCGTCGGCACGCTCGATCGCACGCCGTGTCCCCGTGAGGCAATGCTCGACGTTTGCCGGAAGATGGTATTCGGGGTGGGTGACGAAGGTCAGGTCGTAGATCGTGACGACGAGGCGACGCCGGCGAAGGCGCGGCGCGCAGTACGTCATGCTGTGCACGATGTCGGCATCGCCCAGCAGGAACTCCTTGAGTCGGTCGGACCGAAGCGTTCGCCACAGGAACGGTACGGCCTTCGGTGGCAAGCCGCGCAGGGCGACCCGAACGTTCGGCGCCATCGGCAGCGCGGCGCGCCGATGATCGGGATGCGCGATGTAGTAGAACACGGCATAGAGCAGATAGCTGTTTTCCTGATCGACCCGAGCGAGCGCCGAAGCCAGCTGGTAGGCGTATTGCCCACCGCCGACCCGCTGCCCGGGAACCAGGCTGACATCGAGGCCGATTCTCACGCGGACTTTCCCCGAACTCGCGATCGGCCGTGACGGAGCCACCCGGCCCAGCGCTTCCACGTGACTCGTGGGATCCGGCGGTTCTGCCGCAGGAATTCGTACAGGCTGATCGCGAGGAGGCTCACGACGAAGCGTGTCTCTCGCCAGCGGGTGCTCCGATCCCGCGGCCCGAGCACGGCATGCGCGTAGGCGTAGGCCCAACTCGGCGCCACGTACCCGAAGTGGTGACGAACCATGCGCATGATCTCGGCGTGGACGGCCACCCGCTGCCCGAACGTCTTCGTCTCGGCGTGGAGACGCGTGGTCGCGAGATAGTGTGGGGTGAAGGCAAAGCGCGCGACGCGTGCCGCGCGGATCCAGAGGTCGTAGTCCAGGCTGTACTGCAGTGACTCGTCGAGATAGCCGACGCGCTCGACCAACTCTCGCCGCAGGAACACCGTCGGCTGACAGATGAAGCACGTCTCCTCGAGCCGGTCCATGCTGAACGGTTCCGTCGGGTAGCGATCGAGAATCCTTCCCAGCTCGTCGACGTGGTACCCCTCGCCGTACACCGCACCGGCGCTCGGGTCCCGTGCGAAGCATGCCACGGCGCGCTCGACGGCGAGAGGCAAGTACGTGTCGTCGGAATTGAGGTACGCGACGATGCTTCCTCGTCCGCTCCGCCAGCCCTTGTTGATGGCACCTGCCTGCCCGCGATCCGGCTCGGACACCCAGCGCACGCGGTTCCCGTACTGGCGGAGGATCTCAAGGGTGTCGTCGGTCGAGCCTCCGTCGACGACCAGGTATTCGATCGCCGGGTACGTCTGACCGAGGACGCTGTCGATGGTTTCGCGAATGAAACGTCCCTGGTTGAGGGACGGCGTCACGATCGTCACGAGCGGCTCCATCGCGGTCACCGGACGCCGCGTTGCCCGACAGAGGCGTCTCGATGGAGCCGGGCGAACACCTGCGCCGTGTCTTCTGCCATCCGCGCGATGGAGAAGCGCGCCGCCCGGATGCGGCCTCGGCGCGCCAGGTCGGACGCCGTGTCCGGATCTCTCGCGATTGCGGCGAGCGCCCGCGCCATGTCCCGCGCATCGAGCGGGTCGAAGAGCACGGCCGCATCCCCGACGACCTCCGGGATACTCGCCGCGTTTGCGGCGGCGATGGGGCAGCCGAGCTGCATCGCTTCGACGAGCGGGAGGCCGAATCCTTCGAACAGGGACGGAAAGACGAGGCAGATGGCTCCCGCATAGAGCGACGGCAGATCGGCGCGCGCCACGTATCCCAGCACACGCACCAGGTTGCCGAGGCCTTCCCGTTCGATCGCGGCCCGAAGCGCACAATCGCCCTCCATGCCACGTCCGGTCAGGACGAGCGTGAGCGGGTCACGATAGTGCCGCCGGTACTCGGCCATCGCCGTGATTAGCCTGACGTGATTCTTGTGGTGCCAGCTGTTGGCCGGATAGAACACATATCGTGCCGGCAAGGCGTAGCGTCGCCGCACGTCGGCGCACTGCGCGCGGGCGTTCTGCCATTCGAAGTTGGCCCCGACGGCGAGAGGAATGGACGTCACGCGCTCCTCGGGCACGCCATAGGCCTCGATGATCTCTCGTCGCGTGAATGCTGAAATGGCGACGACGCGGTCGGCGGCGCGGCACGAGTCCGCATAGAAAGACTGACGGTGCTCGAGTTCACGGCGATCGAAGAACTCCCGAAAGTGCTCGTGCTGCAGGTCATAGACGGTGATGACCGTGGGGACTGGACACCGGCGAGGCTCGAGCTGCGTGAAGGGACAGAACCACAGGTCGAGTTGTTCTCGCTTGATGAGATCGCGCAGGCTCTCGGATCGCGCCTCGGAACGGCGCCGGCGAGAAGGAGCAAGACCGCGCGCGGCGAGTCGGACACCTGCCTCGAC
Organism: Candidatus Rokuibacteriota bacterium; assembly: GCA_003220195.1. Taxonomy (GTDB): domain Bacteria; phylum Methylomirabilota; class Methylomirabilia; order Rokubacteriales; family CSP1-6; genus AR8. Next base: position 3,316 of record QHRT01000024.1, read on the forward strand.
TGCCGTACGCAGTGGGCGCGGAAGGCGACGCGCACGCCGCCTCAGCCCGGCCAGTGAACCATGAGCGAACAGGACCCGTCGACACGTCCTGAAATCGTCGAGGCTCTCATGGTTGTCGTCAGCCGTGACCAGGACGATCTCGTGTTCGCCACGCCGGCACAGCTCCGCGAGAAGATCGCGGAAATAGATCTCGGCGCCACCCATCTCGTTCGGGCGGAGAGGGATCACGTTGATTCCGATCCGCATGTGTCTGTCAGCGCGCCGCGGAATGGCGGTCCCGCCGATTATAGCGAAGGCGGCGCGGATCTCCGGGCTCGTCAAGCGCGTCTGTGACAACGCGCAGGGGTTCTACGTAGACGGGTGGGTCGGTCACCACGCGCACTTCATGCTGCGGCGCCCACGCGAACAGCGTCAGGGCGTCGCGCGCGTGCGACGATACCAATCGATCGTCTTGCGCAGCCCCTCATCGAATGACGTCTTCGCCACGAATCCGAAATATTTGGCCGCGCGGGAGGTGTCCAGCATGCGGCGCGGCTGGCCATCGGGCTTCGACGTGTCCCAGACGATCCGGCCTGTGAAGCCCGTGTGCCGGGCGATGCGCGCGACGAGGTCTTCGATGGAGATCTCGCTGCCGGTGCCAAGATTGACAGGCTCGCTCGCGTCGTAGCGTTCGGCGGCCAGCACGATGGCGTCGGCGGCGTCGTCGACGTAGAGGAACTCACGAGTCGCGCGGCCGGTCCCCCAGACGACGATCTCGCGCGCGCCGCTCTCCACGGCCTCCATGCACTTCCTGATGAGGGCCGGAATCACGTGTGACGAGCTCGGATCGAAATTGTCTCCAGGACCGTAGAGGTTGACGGGGAGCAGGACGATGCAGTTGAACCCGTACTGCTCGCGATACGCCTGAGACTGCACGAGCAGCATTTTCTTGGCGAGCCCGTACGGCGCATTCGTCTCCTCCGGGTATCCATTCCAGAGATCCTCCTCTCGGAATGGCACCGGCGCGAACTTGGGATACGAGCAGACGGTGCCGACCGCGACGAACTTGGCGACGCCCGCCCGGCGAGCGCCTTCCATGAGCTGGGTGCCCATGATCAGGTTGTCGTAGAAGAACCGGCCCGGGTTCGCACGATTGGCGCCGATGCCGCCGACCACGGAGGCGAGATGGACGATCAGATCAGGGCGGGCGGCATCCAGCAGCCGGGCGATGTCGGACTCTCTGCGCAGGTCGTATTCCCGGCTGCGCGGCACGAACGGTGCCGCACACCCGCGCTCGCGCAGGGCGTTGACGACGAAGCAGCCGAGGAATCCCGCGCCGCCCGTGACGACGACTCGCGTGTGCTCGAAGGACCGGGTCATCACCGGGGTCCGTCGAAGAGCCGTCCCGTGCGAACACGCGTCACGAATCGGATCTTATCACCCTGTGCTGCCGTATCGATTCTCAGGCTTGCCGGCCGACAGGCGCCGCGCTATAGTTTTGGCTCGAATTGTCTTGCGGGTAACCGGCCAGGACATCACGAGATCAGATCATCTTCGGATGATTGACCGCTCTCTCAGTCAGTAGCGCCAGGACCCGACGAGCTTTCGGTTGATCCGACAGCCGCGCAGGCCGCGACCACGCCACCGCTGTCCATCGTGTCGGTCAGCCTTTTCTCGCCGGGCCAGAAGGCTCGGCCTGGTGAGTCATGGGGGACACTGCGATGAACGACGTCCGTGAGGTGGTCGACGTCGAGCAGGTCATGGAGCGAATCCGCGAGAACCTCAAGCGACGGAGACCTCCCGCGGACGGCCAGAGCTCGGATAATCACGTCACCCCGCTCGACGAGGGCCAGGCGGCAGCCGATTTCGCGTACGTTCACTCCGGCCATGACATTCGCGACTTTCCTCTGACGTCCCGTCGCAGGGTCCTCGGGCCGCTCCTCGTCCTCACCAGGAGGATTTTGCGGAAGCTCGTGGCTCCGTTCCTGGAGCGGCAAGTCGCTTACAACGCCGCCAACACGCGGCTGACGAGAGTCCTGAAGGAGTGGATCGGTTCGCTCGACGACGCGCAGGCCCGGCTCCGGAAAGAGGTCCGCGCGCTCGGGCCGCACCTTCGCGAAGAGCTGCTGGCGGTCGAGTCCCGTCTTCGCGAGGAAGTGCAGGCCGTCGAGTCCCGTCTTCGCGAGGAAGTGCAGGCCGTCGAGTCCCGTCTTCGCGAGGAGTTCGCCGCTCAGACAGGGAAGGTCCTCGCCGGTGAGGCGCAATTGCAGCAGGACATCCGGGCTGTCGGGACGCATTCCGGCGAGGCCCTTGCCGCTCAGGCACAGGAGCTCCGAGTGACGCGAGAGGCGCTGATCGTCGACCAATCGCGGCTCGCTCGAGAGATGGCCGCCCAATCCCAGGCGCTCCAGGCGGTGAGGGAGCGGACCTCGCTGGCGGAGCGGAAATTCCGGCGGATCCTGCACGCTTTCGACGTCGATCCGCGTCGGCCGAATCTGCCGGAGGCGAAGACCGGCGCGCCGCCCGCCGCTCCGCTTCCGGCGCTCGCCCCCGCGTTCGACTACGCGGGTCTCGAAGAACGCTTCCGGGGTAGCGAGGAGGAAATCAAAGAACGGCAGCGGATCTATGTTCCGTATTTCGCAGGCCGACAACCGATCCTCGATATCGGCTGCGGACGAGGCGAGTTCCTCGAGCGGTTGCGAGCCAGCGGAACTGTCGCGCGAGGTGTGGACGCCGATCTCGATATGGTGCTCCTCTGTCGAGACAAGGGGCTCGATGTCGTCATGGACGACGTCTTCAGGTATCTCGACGGAGTTGCCGACGACTCGGTCGGCGGGATCTTCGCCGCCCAGGTGATCGAGCATTTTCCGTCGCCACGGGTCATCGATCTGCTCACACTCTGTCATCGCAAGCTCACGCCCGCCGGAGTACTCGTGGTCGAGACGCCCAATCCCAAGTGCCTCTTCGTCTTCGCCGAGACCTTCTACAAGGACCCGTCACACGTTCAGCCGGTTCATCCGGAAACGCTGCAGTTTCTTTGCGAAGCCACGGGCTTCCACGAGGTCGAGCTCAAATTCTTGAGTCCGGTCGATCCTCTCTTGAGAATTCCGTCTCTCGACGTTCCGGGGGTCGCCCTCGACCCGTTCAATCACGGCATCGAGCGATTGAACTCGCTCCTCTTCGGCTTCCAGGACTACGCGGTGATCGCCCGGAAGAGGACATGACGGCATCGAGGCGGCCGACCGGGTCGAGCGTTGCCCGGGACAGGGGCCATGCCCAGGCTGCGTCCGCTGCTCCATGACCTCCGGCGTATCGCCGAGGGGTGCGTCGCCTTCCTCGAATATCTGCTGACGAAGGATCGGGTCGAGATCGGCCTGGGGCAGTGGTCGGCGGAAACCCCCGTCGCCAGACAGGGTGACCCGAACCGCTACGGCGTCACGATCTCGAACCTGCGCGGCGACCGCGCCGACGTCACCGTGGCGATCGACATCTATGCCGTGGACGACCCGGTCCATCCCGGCGGCCATTACGCGCACTTCGGGAAACGCCTGAGCGTTCGGCCGCGCGCTTCGGTGCACGCCCGGATCGAGTACGATTGGCGCACGCGAGCCCGATTCATCGTCGGTGATACGGCGTGGCCACCCGACCACTTCTGGCGAGGCACGCTCGATCGCCTCGGCACGTACTCGATTCATGCCGTCCTTCTCGACGCGCGCGGGACCCGCCTCGAGAGTCTCGGCGTCTATCAGGAGCTCAAGCTGTGAAGGTCCTGCACCTGATTCAGCGGTACCCGCCCGCAGTCGGAGGCTCCGAGACATGGTGCCGTGAGCTCTGCCAGCGCCTGGCCGCAAGTGGCGATCAGGTGAAGGTGTTGACCCTCGACGTGGACGAGGAAGAAGAGTTCTGGATCGATCCGCCGGTGGAGCGCTGCACCACGAGGCTCGGCCGGCTCGCCTGGGACGGCCGCGTCCTCGTCAGACGGTACCGACGCTCGCTTCCCGTGTACCACCTGTATCACTCCCTGCTCAAGGTGGTGCTGGACCGGTGGTTCGGGATGTATTTCTACGGCCCGCATTCCCTCGAGATGTACGGGCGTCTGCTGGCGGAAGTGCGAGCGACGGATGTCGTCTATCTCCACACCATTCCCTATCCCCACAATTTCGTCGGGTACGTTGCCGCCCGCCTCTGCGGGAAGCCGGTGATCATCACGCCGCACTTCCATCCCGGGCATCCGTATTACGAACGGCGGAGCAATTACTGGTTATTGAGGCACTGCGACGCGGTCGTCGTCATCAGCGATTACGAGCGGGACTATCTGGCAGGGCGAGGTGTCGATGCGACGAGGATCGTCGCGACCGGCACGGGACTCGACGTCGACGACTATCGACCCTCGGACGTGTGGCGCTTCAGAACCGAGTTGCTGGCGGCTCACGGACTGTCCGAACAGAGTCGCGTGATCGTCTTTCTCGGGAGAAAGCTCGAGTACAAGGGCATCGCCACGCTGGTCGAAGCGTTCAAGCGTCTTCCCGCTCGTCTGGACGCCGTGCTGCTGCTGGCGGGACCGTCGTCGCCCTGGTTCGACGAGTTCTATCGCGGCCTGTCGGCTCACGACCGCACGCGCATCATCGACCTCG
>QHRT01000025.1 GCA_003220195.1 Candidatus Rokuibacteriota bacterium
ACCGAGAACGAGAACGTCATCTCGCTGGTGCGGTGGTACTCGAGCGCATCGATCGGCGCCACCAGGTCAGGAGCAATCGGCGCCGCCGGCGGGACGGTGAGCGCGGCCACCTCACGCAGCGTGCAGCGCGAGCCCGGCGACCCGGCAACCGAGATGCGGCCCTCCTTCACGACGAGATCCGCCGGGCTGGCCTCCAGATGTGCGGCGGCCACACGGAGGATCTTGTCCTTCACACGGCGCGCGGCACGATAGACCGCGCTCCCCGCATTCACCGTGGTGCGCGAGGCGTAGGTGCCCTCGCCGTATGGCATGAGCGCGGTGTCGCCGAGATGGACGACGACGTCCGACAGCGGGACTTCGAGGACGTCGGCGCAGATCTGCCCGAGCGTCGTCGCCTGTCCCTGCCCCTGGGAGCCTGCGCCCGTGTAGACGTGAACCTTGCCGGAGACGGCGAGCTCGACGCGCGCGCTCTCGAATGGACCGCGTCCGCTCGGCTCGGCGAAGCACGTCAGACCGACGCCGAGGCGCACGGGGCCGCCGCCGGCATTCGCGGTGCGGCAGCGCTCCATCAATCCGGCGTAGTTCGCGTGCGCGAGCGCGCGCTCGAAGATGGCCGGAAAGTCCCCGCTGTCGAACACGACCGGCACGCTCGCGCTGGCGGCGCCGACGGGATAGGGCATCTGCTCGGCGCGAACCAGGTTGCGCCGGCGGATCTCGTCGGGCGCGATACCCAGCTCGCGCGCCACGAGATCGAACGCCCGCTCCCGGACGAATCCCACCTCGAAGAGTCCCGGGCCTCGCATGGTCCCGGTGGGGGTCTTGTTGGTCATCACGCACGACACGCGACAGCGATAGTGCTCGACGTGGTACGGGCCGGGCACGTGCGCCGCCGATGAGCTCGGGACCATGGTGCCGTGAGTGCGGATGTAGGCGCCCATGTCGTTCACGAACGCCGCGTCGATGGCCAGCAGAAGCCCGTCGCGGTCCGTCGCGACGGTGAGGTCCCAGTGCTGCTGGCGCGAATGATTGATCGTCATCAAGTGCTCGCGCCGGGTTTCGATCCATCGCACCGGGCGTCGAAGCCGGCGCGCCAGGTAGGGCACCAGAAAATCTTCCGGGTAGAACTCTCCGCGGGCGCCGAAGCCGCCACCCACGTCGCCCTCGATGAAGCGAATCTGGTCCTCGCCGATGCCCATCAGCGTCGCGAGTACGCGCCGGTTGAAGTACGGGACCTTCGTCACGCCCCAGACGGTGATCGTCTCCTGACTGGCATCCCAGTCGGCCAGGAGACCCCGTGGCTCCATGGGCACGGCCGTGTCGCGGCCGACATTGAACCGGTGACGGAAGACACGCGGAGCCCCACGCATCGCGGAGTCGACGTCACCCACGTTCACGGTCCACGTCGACGCGAGGTTGTCGTCGCCGTGGAGCGCCGGCGCTCCGGGACGCATGGCGTCGAGCGCGTCGACCACCACCGGCAGCGGCTCGTAGTCGACCTCGACCAGGTCGCGGGCGTCTTCCGCGACGTACGCGTCCTCGGCGATCACGATGGCGATCGGCTCGCCCACGTACCGCACCGTTCCGGACGCGAGGGGCCTCTGGAGATATCGATCGAGCTCGGGCCGGCCGGCCATCCGGATGGGGATCACTCCGACGGGCGGCGTGAGATCGGCGAAGGTGACCGAGTCCACCACGCCGGGGTGCGCGCGCGCCGCGCGCGTGTCGATGCGCGCGATCCGGGCGTGCGCGTGAGGGCTCCGCACGACGGCCGCGTGCACCATGCCGGCGCGCCGGAGGTCGCCGACGAACCGACCGGCGCCCGTCAGGAGCCGGCGATCCTCGACGCGCTTGATGCTGGTTCCGATCAGCGCCACGCGATTCCTCCTCGCGTTCCTCGTCGAGCGGTCGCGAGTATATACTCGGCCGGGCTCGGCGCCGCGACGCGCACCGGGCGCCGCGAGGGAGACGGATGTTCGCGCTGAACGTGATGCTGTTCGGCACCGGGTCCAACGTCGTCGTGACCGCCGGAATCGCGCGCGGCGTGTTCCGGCGGTACGGCCTCACGCTCGATCTCGCCTACACGCAGGGCTCCGAGATGCTGTGCGAAACGCTTCTCACGGGCGGATGTGACATCGGCGTCCTGGCCGCCGACGATGTGGTGTACGAGGTCGAGCGCCGGGGGCTCGACTTCTGCATCTTCATGGGGATTCACGCGGGCCTCCTGTCGCTGATGGCGCGCCCGGACATCGAGACGCTGGCTCAGCTCCGTGGTCGCCGCTTCGGCGTCGACGACACGGCCTCGGGCTTTGTCCTCCTGGCGCGACAGATCTTACGTGACCACGGACTCGGCGAGAGCGACTACACGCTCGTCAAGGCCAGGGGGATGAACTTGCGGGCCGAGGCGCTCGAGCACGGCGAGATCGACGCGGCGCTGCTGTCGCCGCCGTTCACGCTCGCACTGCACGACCGGGGCTTTCGCGACCTCGCCCGCGTGCACGATTTCTTTCCGCGCTACCAGGCCGGCGGCTTTGTGACGAGCCGCGCCTGGGCGAGGACGCACGACGAAGAGCTGACGACGTTCGTGCGTGCCTATCTCGAAAGTCTGGCGTGGACGCTCGACCGGGCCAATCGTGAGTCGGCGGCACGCTATCTCGCCGAGGAGTTCAAGCTCGATCCGGACATCGCGCGCCGCACCTACGACATGCTGGCCGATTCCGATGGCGGCGGCCTCTTCCGCGAGGCCGCGATCGACCCGGAGGGTCTGCAGGTGGTGATCGACATGCGCGTCAGAGCTGGCCTGCTGCCGTCGCCACCACCGCCGCCGGCGAAGTACTACGATACTCAATACCTCGATCGCGCCCGACGCACCTAACAGGCGAAGGAGATCGGCATGGACGACGTTGCGCTCGCCGCATTGTTTCAGAAGGAGTTCACCTGGTGCCGGGTGATCGCCGGTGAGTCGGTCGCCATCGTGACCGAGCCGGCCTCGCCAGGGAGCTACCTGGCGGCGAGCCTGGCCAGTCTCGCGAGCATGGGCGCGCGGCCATTTCAGGTGATGTTGCCGGCCACGCCAGGGACCGACGACATCCCCGTGGTCGCGCTGGGCTCGGGCGCGTCCACGATTCTCGCGGACTTCCCGCACGTCGTGGAGCTCCTGGGAAAGTGCGATCTCGTCATCGACCTGACGCTCGAAGGCCTGGTCCATTCCCCGGAAACGCAGACCGTGCTCGCCGGTGGCGCCCGGATGCTCTGGATTCGCGAGCCGGCCGACGCGCTCGCCCGGCTCCTTCCGACGGCGGATCGGGTCAAGCGCATCGATCGATCCGTCGAGTTGCTCGGCAAGGCGCGGGAGATGACGGTCACGTCGAAGGCGGGGACGCGGTTCCGCGCGAACCTCGAGGGCGCGCTCCTGACGGGGTCGCGCGGCTTCTGCGCCGAGCGCGGCCGGTGGGCCCACTGGGGGCAAGGCCTGGCCGCGGCCTACGTGAAGTCACTCGACGTCGACGGCGACATCGTGCTGGACGTCGGCGACATCGTCTTTCCCTTCAATCGCTACGTCGAGAGCCGGACGACGTTCAGATTCCGGCGGGGCTTCGTGGAGGCGATCGAGGGCGAAGGGCTCGATGCCGCGCTGATCCGGGACTACATGGAACGCTGGCGGGACGAGAACGCCTACGGCATCTCGCACGTGGGCTGGGGGCTCCACGAGCGCGGGCTCTGGCACGCGCTGAGCCTGTACGGGAACACGTCGATGGGCCTCGACGGCCGTGTCTTCGAAGGCAACTTCCTGTTCTCGACCGGCCCCAACCATGCTGCGGAGCGACAGTCGCGCTGCCACTTCGATATCCCGCTGCGCCACTGCAGCATCTTCCTGGACGGTGTCCCGGTCGTCCTCGAGGGCGTGATCGTGGAACCCTCGATCAAGCGGGCATCCCAGGCGCCGTTGCGATGAGCGAACGCAAGGCCGCGAGCGACGTCAGCGCCATCGACGAGTTCGCATCGACCGGGGCACCGCTACAGCGTGCGCGACACGCGCCCGGCTACGTGTACACGGCCCCCGAGGTCCTGGCGCGGGAAAAAGACCGGCTGTTCATGAAAGACTGGCTCTTCGTCGGACGCGTGGAGGAATTCGACCGGCCCGGCGACTACCGGGCGTTTCGGGTGCTCGGCGAGCCGATCGCGGTCTCACGGAGCAAGGACGGGCAGCTCCACGCGTTCGCGAACGTCTGTCGTCACCGCGGGGTCGAGGTCGTCACCGGGGAAGGCAATGCCGAGACCTTCAGCTGTCCGTACCATGGCTGGTCCTACGACCTGACGGGACGCTTGCTCGCGGCGCCCTACACGCAAGACGTCGAAGGATTCGACGTCCGGAACTGCCGGATGACGCCGCTCAGGATCGGGACCTGGGCCGGCAACGTCTTCGTCTGCTTCGATCCCGGCACGCCGCCGCTCGACGAATTCCTCGGCGAGTTCGCTCGCGAGTTCGACTTCCTCCGCATGGACCGGTGCCGACTGTCGGCCAAGCTCACGATTCCGTTCAACTGCAACTGGAAGTTCATCGTCGAGAACCTGATGGACTACTACCACGTGGGCGTGCTGCACGTCCGCAGCTTCGGCGCCAAGACGTTCTTCGACCGCGCGCGGTTCACCCTTCTGGGCAACGGGGGGATGCGATTCGATTACGCCTCCGCGCCGTCGACACCGATGGGCACGAGCCTCTTCGGGAATCTCCCGTGGCTCGCCGATCAGCCGGAAAGCTTCGCGGTCACCGGCTATCTCGCCCCGAACTTCCAGCTCTTCGGGCGCTCGGATCAGGTGCGGCTCTACTCGACGTGGCCCGTCACGCCGGGCCGGTGCGACGTGGTGCATTACAGCCTCTTCCCGGCCGAGCACTTCCAGCAGCCGGACTTCGCGCTGAAGGCGAACGTCTACCATCGCTTCATCGAGAGCGTGGTGGCCGAGGACCGGTCGATGGTGGTGTCGCTGCACAACGGGGTCGCGTCGCGCATCTACGAGCCCGGTACGATGACGAAGCTCGAAGCGGCGATCCATCACGTGCTGAACAATATTCTGAAGCGGATCTCCGCGAACGGGGCGTGAGCGGGCTGCGCCCGCGGCTCGGCCGCGAGCGCAGCCCGGGTGTGACTGACGCCCGAGCGTCCCGCTCGGACGTCACGCGGCCGCGGGTTCCTTCTGCGCGATCGTGGCGAGCGGCGAGAGCATCGCGGCGGCGTTCCCATGCAGGATCTTCTCGCGCGCGTCCTCGCCGATGTGCGCCTCCGCGAGCGCCGTGCGGGTCCACTCACAGCCGAATTCGGTCCCGTCGGTGCCGCACACGATGCGATCGGCGCCGTACAGGCGCACCGCGGCCTCGATGGCGGTCGGCCCGAACGAGTTGCAATCGACGTACACCTTCGAGCCGCGGAAGCGTGCCGACGGCAGCTCTTCATTCGGCGTATCGAGCAGACACCGGTGGTCCATGCGCTCGATCTCGTACGGAATGTTGCCGCCCAGGTTGTGGACCTGGATCATCGCATGGGGGTAGGGCGCGAGGTAATCGGTGAGGCACAACGTGACCATCACCGACGAAAGGCTCGCCTGCATGTCGAGCGTGCCGTTGCGGCGGCGGGCATTGTCGGTGTCGGCCGCGATCTTCGGAAAGGTGTCACCCGGCCGCGCACCGTGGTGGATGAAGACCACGGCGCGATGCCGGTTCGCCACCTCGAGCAGCGGACGCATCGCTTCGGCATCCTTGCGCGTGAGGAACGCGTTCCCGGGCAGCTGTGCCCCGACGATCCCGGGGAGCCCCAGCGCGCGTTCGAACTCCGCGGCCGCCGCAGGAATGTCGACCAGCGGCAGCGCAGCGAAGGCCGCGAAGCGGCCGGTGTGTTCCTGGCAGAGCCTGGAGACAGCGTCGTTGAAGAGCCGGCACAGCGGGAGCGAGACGTCGAGCGGTTGCGCCTCGATCCAGCAGAACGAGCCGAGCAGCGACAGCACGCTCGTGCTCACGCCTTGACGGTCCATCCGGGCCAGATGGAAATCGACCTCATCGAACGCCTTCGCCAGCGGTTCCTCGCCCATCCGGGTCTTCAGCACTTCAACGCCGTCCTGGTTGCGGACGACGCGCGGTTCCTTGGTTCGGGCGCGCAGCGCATCGGTGAACTCGGCGGGTCTCCAGTGGGTGTGCATGTCGATCATGGCGGTCTCCTCGTTCGCGGCCGTTCAACGCATGGTGTGTGGGCAATTTATGCCAACGCGGAGAGCAGGGCAAGCAGAGGACGGCAGCCTCCTTGACACGACGGCGAGCCGTTTGATACACGACGCCTGGAGTTTCCCTCGCCGGGAGCGCTCGATGCTCCCGGCTGATGTTTCTCACGGCCCTGACGCAGCGAGGAGGTCCGGCGATGTCTTCCCACGACCTGGCGTCCACCCGGCGCGAGTTTCTCGGACGGAGCTTTCGCATCACGATCGCCGTTGGAGTCGCGCCCGCCTGCCTCGCCGGCGCGCCGCACGCGGAAGGGGCAGGGCCACTGGTGAAGTTCTCCCACGGCACGGGGCTGTGCAACATGCCGCTCTTCTATGCCGGGGAGAAGAAGCTCTTCGCGAAGTACGGCGCGAATGCCGAAGTCGTGCTCACCGTGCCCGGCACCGCGACCATCCAGCTCGCGAGCGGACAGGTCGA
>QHRT01000036.1 GCA_003220195.1 Candidatus Rokuibacteriota bacterium
CGTGTCCGCACTATCTGCTGCTGACCGCGGAGGACATGAGTCGGCTCGGCCCGATCTTGCGCGTGAACCCGCCGGTGCGGTTCGCGGGCCATGCCGAGTCGCTGTGGAAGGGACTGCACGACGGCACGCTCGACATGCTGGCGACGGATCACGCTCCCCACACGCCGGAGGAGAAGACGCAACCGAACATCTGGGACGGGCACTCCGGATTCCCCGGCGTGGAGACGGCGGTGCCGCTGATGCTGAACGAGGTGAACGGGGGACGCATGACCATCGAGCGCTACGTGGAATGGTCGGGGGCGGCGCCGGCGCGCGCCTGGGGGCTCTATCCCCGCAAGGGGAGTCTCCAGATTGGCTCGGACGCGGACATGGTCATCGTCGACATGACGCGCGAGCGCGAGATCCGCGGCGCCGAGCTGCATTCGAAGAGCAAGATCACGCCGTTCGAGGGCATGCGCGTCCGCGGCGTGCCCGTGTGCACGATCGTGCGCGGCCGCGTCGTGTTCCGCGACGGTGAGCTGGTCGGCGAGCCGGGATGGGGCCAGCGGGTCACGCCCCGGCGATTCACCGTGCGGACCTGACATGACGCCCGCCGACGCGATCATCGCCGAGGTGACGTCGCGGTTCGCCGCGGAGGAGTTTCCCGCCGGCAAGCCGCGCGTCGCGCCGGACCCGCTCATCATCGCTGTCGGCACCATTGCGGACAAGGCCGTGCGGAGCCCGTTGCTCCACGAGCGGCTCGAGGCGGCCGGCATTTGCCCGTCGGGACTGGAAACGTTCCTGGAAGCGTCGGTGCTCCGGTCGCAGGTGCCGTTCTCGCTCGCGCTCGTCCTGAGCCCCTTCAAGCGCGAGGCGGCCCGGGCCTGCGACGACCTGGCGCCGGCCGCGTCGGCGACGACGGTCGTGGACACCGTCGTGAAAACCACCAGGGGGACTGTCGGCGTCAACACGAACTCGTACGCGGCGGGCGCCGCCCTGGAGATGCTCCTCGCGTCGCGGCACCCGGGCCGGGTGCTCATCGTCGGCACCGGCGCATCCGCGCGGTCGGTGGCGGTCGCCGTGAGGCGCTCGTTCCCCGGCGCCACGATCGGCATCGCCGGTCGAACGGCCGCGGGCGCGGCAGCACTGGTGACGGAAATCGGCATCGGCACGGTCGCCCCGGACCTCCGCGAGTTCGCGGGGGATACGGTCGTCAACGCCACCACGATCGGCGAGGCCGACGACACGGCAGTACCAGGCGTCGACATCGTGAGCACGTTCGCGCCGGGCGTGCGGTACTTCGACCTGAACAACCGCATGAGCGCACTGCAGCAGACGGCGCTGGCGCGCGGCTGCCTCGCGATGTCGGGCGTGCTGATGCAGACGGTGACGAACGCGCTGAGAGTCTGGCTGCTGAAGCCCTGACGCCGTCGTTTCGGGTGTAGGCGCCGGAATCTGTACGTGAGGGCGGAACGATGAGGATGGGCCGCTGGCGTGTTCCGGATCGCGGGAGGGAGGGCTGAGAACCCGGGCGATCAGATAGCATAGGATCGCGGGGCGCGGCGGCCCTGCACGGCTCCGGGAAGGGGGATCGCTTGCTCGGCCTGTCGGTCATCGTGCTCTTCTGCGCGCTGCTTGCGCTGCGCGTCCCGGTATGCATGTCGATGCTGGTCGCCTCGGCCGCGGTGATCCTGCTGCTCGACGTTCCGCTGCTCGTGATCCCGCAGTACCTGATCCATGGCCTGTCGAACTTCGAGCTGGTCGCGATCCCGTTCTTCATCCTTGCCGCCGAGATCATGAATAGCGGCGGCCTCACGCGACGGATCTTCCGCTTCGGCGAGGTGTGCGTCGGCTGGATCGCGGGCGGCCTCGCGCAGGTGAGTGTCGTGGCCTCGATGATCTTCGCCGGGATCTCAGGCACCGCGGTCGCCGACGCGGCCGGCCTCGGGCGACTTCAAGTTACGGCGATGCGGCAGGCCGGCTACGACCCGGGCTTCGCCGCGGCGATCACGATCTCGGCGAGCCTCATCGGGCCGCTGATCCCGCCGTCGGTCATCGGCATCGTCTACGCGGTCGCGGCCGAGGTCTCGGTCGGCAAGATGCTGCTTGCGGGCGTCGGTCCGGGGCTGCTGCTCGGCGCGACGCTCATGGTGTTCTGCTATGTCCTCGCGCGCTCGGGGCGCTATCCCTGCCCGGTGCGGCCCTACCCGACGCGCCGCGAGTTCCTCGCCGCGCTCTGGCAGGGCCTGCCCGCGCTGCTCGCGCCCGCCGTGATCCTGTCGCTCATCATCAGCGGGGTGGCGACGGCCACCGAGGCGGGCGTGGTCGCGACCTTCTACAGCCTCGCGGTGTCGGTGCTGATCTACCGCGAGCTCACGTGGAAGGGCTTCGCGCAGGTGATCGCGCGCAGCCTCCTCTCGAGCGGCATGGTGATGTTCCTGATCGCCACCGCGACGCTCATGAGCTGGATCGTGACGCGCGAGCAGGCCGGGCTCCAGGCCGCGGTCTGGTTCGCGGGCCTCTCGGACCAGAGATGGCTGCAGCTCCTGTGGATCAACATCTTCCTGACCATCGTCGGCACGGTGCTCGAGGGCGTGCCGGCGCTGCTGATCCTCGTCCCGGTGCTGCTTCCGATCGCCCTCAAGATCGGCGTCGACCCGATCCACTTCGGCATCATCCTGATCTTCAACTTGTTAATCGCCACCGTCTCGCCGCCGATGGGCGTCGTGCTCTTCGCGGTCGCCAACTTCGCGGGGCTCCCGATGGGCGAGATCGTGCGCGCGCTCCTCCCGTTCTTCGTCCCGCTGGCGGCGACGCTTCTCCTTATCACCTACGTGCCCGCGCTGACGCTATGGCTGCCCAATCTATTGTTGAAGTGAACGGCGCGCGCGCGAGCGAAGGCCCGACGGGCTACGCGCTCGCCGCGCGCCTCGTGCGCGGGCTCGCCTGGATCCAGCTCGGCGCGGCGGGGCTGCTGCTCGTCGCGGCGACGCTCGTGTACGGCGCGGAGATCGTCATGCGCACCTTCCTCAACACCAGCTACCCCGACTACTACGAGGTGGTCGGGTTCGCCTTCATCTATATTTTCCTCTTCGGCGCGGCGGCGCTGTACGCGCTCGACGAGGACATCGTGATCGGCATGCTCCACGACCTCGCGCCGCCGCGCCTGCGGCGCTGGTGGGTGCTCGCGGTGTACCTGCTCGTCGCCTGCACGATGGCGCTCGTGCTCGTCTACACCGTGCAGCTGATCGGCCTGCAGCGCAATACGCCGACGCCGCTCTTGCGCGTGCCCGAGGCGATCAAGTGGTACCCGCTCGCCATCGCGTCGCTATCGATCATCGCGAGCAGCCTGCTCGAGGCCTGGGGTTGCGTCCTGTGGATCGCCTCCGGTGTGCGGCCGAAGACCTGGCCCGAACCGCTCCTCGCGCAGCCGCCGGTCGAGGAGGCGATCATCTAGCGCGCGTTCTCGACACCCATCTGCGCGCGGGCCTACTGCACTGGCCGCGCTGCGCAAGGTTTCGGGCTCCTCTGCACCCAAGGAGGCAACATGTCGAAGCACGTGATCCAGGTCTTCGGTGCCGCGCTGACGGCCGCCGCGCTGGCGCTTCCGGCCCACGCCCAGGTCCTGCTGCGCCTGGGCAACGACGTCGGTCCCACCACGACCCAGGCCAAGGCCAACGAGCGCTTCGCCGAGGAAGTCGCGAAACGCAAGGTCGGCATCGAGGTCCGGGTGTTCCACAACAACCAGCTCGGCAACGGCGTGCAGCAGATCCAGAACGTCAAGCTCGGCGTGCAGGAGATGGTGAACACCGGCTACGAGCTGCTCGAGCCGTTCTCGCAGGACCTGCGCATCGCCGGCACGCCGTTCACGTTCGCCGACCGCGAGCACTTCGAGGCCTGGCTGCGCTCGCCGAACTTCGAGAAGGTGCAGCAGGAGATCGTCAAAAACGGCAACCAGCGCATCATCAACCTCGGCGAGATCTGGCGCCGCGGACCGTATCGCGTGATGATCTCGACCAAGCCGATCCGCAACCTGGATGACTTCTCGAAGCTGAAATACCGCGTTCCCGAGTCTGATCTTCAAAAGCGCTTCTGGGGCAAGGGCGGCATGGGCGCGACGCCGATCGTGCTGCCGCTCGCGGACGTGTACCTGTCGCTGCGCCAGGGCGTGGTCGACGCGATCAGCATGCCGCTCGACCTCGTCGTGCCGATGAAGTTCGCGGAGGTCGGCAAGTACGTCATCAACAGCTACGACTATCCGCAGTTCGTCGGCGTGATGATCAACGAGCCGAAGTGGCAGTCGCTGACGCCCCCGCAGCGCAAGGCGATCACCGATTCGCTCGACGAGGCCGGGCGCTTCTACAACGCGGACATCGCGGCCAACGTCGAGGCCTGGAAGCGCGACATCCAGCAGGGGGGCGCGCAGATCGTCGACATCGACCGCGCGCCGTTCATCAACCGCGCGCGCCAGCTGAATTTACAGTGGCAGAAGGAAGGGTTCTGGCGGCCCGGGCTGCTCGACGAGGTGGAAGCCGCGCGCAAGAAGTAGCGGGAGCGGGCGTGCGACGAAGCAGGTACGGATCGCGGTCAGCGGACGAGCTCGAGCAGCGGCGCCATGTCCTCCGCGTGCTCGAGCGAAGCGACAAACTCGACCGTGCGCTTCGAGCGCGCGGCGCCAATCACCGGCTCGGCGAGCAGCCGGAATTTCTGGACGAGCTCGTCCCAGCTCGGCGGCCGGCGCGGCGACCACTTGACCTGGTCGATGCGCCGCTCGATAGAGCGGCCACCGCGCAGCCGCAGCGTGATCGAGACCGGCCAGTCGTGCGGGTAGAGCGCCGACATTGCCGGGTCCTCGGCGATCGTGACGCGACGCCCCAGTTCATGCACTTGATGATCGCGCACGCGCTCTTCCTCGAGCTGTGCGATCCCGATCCTGCCGTCGTAGAGCGCCACCGCGATGCAATAGGGCAGCGACAGGTAGCAGTCGATGTAGCTCGACTCGGGCGTCGTGTACTTGCCGACGAAGTGCGCCGCCTCCTTGTACGTGACGACCTCGACGCGCTCGATCTCGTCTGCGCTCACCGCGTCGCGCGCGACGAGCTCGATGCACAGCTCGACCGGCCCGATATTGAGCAGCCCGATCGGGTAGGGCTTGTAGGCGAGCTCGAGGCACCGCCACTCGGTGCCGAGGCTCGCGAGCGGGCGCTCGAGGTCCACAGCGTCGCTCAACAGGCGCAGGGCCGCGTGGTAGCGCGGCGGCTCGCCCTCGAGCGGGCCGGCCGAGAATCCGGCCGCCGCGAGCAGCGCGGCCGACAGGCCCGCGGCGGCGCCCTGCCCGCCGTGCACGGGCTTGATGCTGTGACCGCGGAACACGTTATCGCCGTTCGAGACCGGCATGATGAAGCCTGAGGCGCCGAGCGCGTCGGCGATGCCGCTCGCATCGAGCCCGAGCAGACGCGCGGCAGCGACCGCCGCGCCGCTCGTGCCGATCGTCCCGGTCGCCTGGAAGCCCTTCCACCAGTGCGACGGCTGGATCGCGTGGCAGATGCGCGTGTGCACCTCGTAGGCGAGCATCATCGCGGCGACGAACTGCTGGCCCGACACGCGCCGCGTCTCGACGAGCGCGAGCGCCGCAGGCAGGATGGTCGCGCCAGGGTGGTTGCGGGCGGTGAGGATGCAGTCGGAGAAGTCGAGCACCTCCGAGGAGGTGCCGTTCACGAACGCCGCGAGCAGCGGCGCGCAGCGACGCCCGTAGCCGATCGCGGTCGACGGGCCCGGCATCCCCGCCAGTTGCATGTAGGTCTCGAGGCGGCGATCGCCCGTATGGCGCGCGAAGCCCGCCGCGCCGAGCATGATCGCGAGGCCATCGAGCAGCGACATGCGCGCGCGCTCGCGCACGGTCGCGGGCAACGCGGCGTACTCGCCGCGCGCGGCGAACTCCGCGAGCCGCCGCGTCAGCGGCGTCGCCGCGGCAGGAGTCTCAGTCGTCTCAGGCATGACCGGGACCGTCAGGGCAGCGGCGGCAGCGGCGCCGCGCCCGCCGCCTGCTCGTACTGGTGGCCGAGGTTGAGCAGCGTCGCTTCCGCGAACGGGGCGCCGACGAGCTGGAACGCGATCGGCAGGCCGTTGGCGCTCGACCCGCACGGCATCGCGAGGCTCGGCAGGCCGAGATAGTTGATCGAGCGCGTGTTCGCGGCGAGGTTGAAGCTTAGGTCCGTCTGGCCCGCGAAGCCCGCTTCGACTTCGGCCATGCTCGGGACCGCGTGCGCGAGCATCGGCAGGTGGAGCGCATCGGCGCGCGCGAACACCGTCTCGACGAAGCTCGCGAGGCGCGAGGCGCGCAGGTTCAGCGCCTCGATGTACTGCTGCGCCGAGAAGCTGAAGCCGAACTCGATGCGGCTGCGAACGAGCGGTGTGTAGTCCGCTGCCCGCGCGCGCAGCAGCGGCGCATGGATCGTCGCCGCTTCGGCCAGGATGAGCACGTTGCCGAGCGCGTCGAGCGGCCGCGGGTCGGGCACCTCGACCTCGACGAGCGCCGCGCCCCCTCGCTCGAATACCGCGAGGCTCTTCGACAGCGCCGTGCGCACCTCCGCGCTGCAATGCTCGTAGTAGTGGCGCTTCGGCACGGCGATGCGCCGGCCGCGCAGCGGCCGCGCGAGGCCCGCCTCGTAGTCCTCGGCGGGCCGCGCGCTCGAGGCCGGATCGAGCGGATCGTGACCCGCCACGCAGGCGAGCAGCCGCGCGCAGTCGCGCGCCGTGCGCGCAAGCGGGCCGGCGTTGTCGAGCGAGAAGCTGAGCGGCATCATGCCGTGGCGGCTGATCCTGCCGTTGGTCGGCAGCAGTCCGACCACCCCGCAGATCGCCGCCGGCAGCCGCACCGAGCCGCCAGTATCCGAGCCGAAGGAGCCGAACACCGCCGCCGCGGCGACCGCGGCCGCGGAGCCCGAGCTCGATCCGCCCGCGATGAAGTCGGGGTTCCACGGGTTGCGCGCGCGGCCGACGAGCACGTTGAGGCCGTAGGGATTGCAGGCGAACTCCGACATGTTCAGCCCGCCGAGGTCGACGGCTCCCGCGGCATCGAGCCGCTCGAGCAGCGTTGCGGTGTAGCCGGGCCGGAAGTCCGCGCGCAGCCGCGAGCCGCAGCTCACGATGCGGCCGCGCCGGTAGAACTGGTCCTTGTGCGCGACCGGAACGCCGTGCAGCGGCCCGCGCCAGCGCCCCGCCGCCGCATCGGCGTCGGCGGCGCGCGCGCTCGCCAGCGCGCGCTCGGCGTCGAGCGAGATGAAGAGCGTGAGCGTACTCTGCAGCCGCTCGGCGCGCTGCACGCACGCGCGCGCGACCTCGAGCGCGGAGAGCTCCTTCGCGCGAATCTTCGCCGCCACCTCGGCGAGCGGCAGGCGGCAGACCTCGTCGCTCATCGCTTCGCGTCCGTGGCCGCGTCGAGCGCCAGCCGAAAGAAGCCCGGCTCGTCCTCGAAACGCAGCGTCGCGACGAGCTCGGAGAGCAGCGCGCCGTAGCGCCGGTTCTCCTCCAGC
>QHRT01000037.1 GCA_003220195.1 Candidatus Rokuibacteriota bacterium
CAACCACGTCATCGGTCTCGAAGTGGTGATGCCGGACGGGGAGATCGTCTGGCTCGGCGGCAAGACGCGCGAGACGCCCGGCTACGATCTGCTCGGCGTCTTCGTCGGATCGGAGGGCACGTTCGGGATCGCGACCAAGATCGTGGTGCGCATTCTCAAGAAGCCCCAGGCGGTGAAGACCGTCCTGGCGGTGTTCGATCGCATCGAGCAGGCGTCAGCGGCGGTCTCCGCGATCATCGCGCGCGGGCTCGTGCCCGCGGCGGTCGAGATGATCGATCAGCTCACGATCCAGGCGGTGGAGGACGCGCTCGGCTGCGGCTATCCGCGCGACGCGGCGGCGGCGCTCTTGATCGAGCTGGACGGTCTGACGGTCGGCATGGAGACGCAGGCCTCGCGCATCGTCGCGGCGTGCCGCGAGGCGGGCGCGCGCGAGACGCGCACGGCGCGCGACGAGACCGAGCGGCAGCTGCTCTGGAAGGGACGGAAGTCCGCGTTCGGCGCCTACGGCCGCGTGTCGCCCGCGTACATGGTGATGGACGGCGTCATCCCGCGCACGAAGCTCCCGTACGTGCTCTCCCGCGTGAACGAGATCGTCGCGGCGCACGGGCTCCGGGTCGGCAACGTGTTCCACGCCGGGGACGGTAACCTGCATCCGAACATCCTCTACGATCCGCGCAAGCCGGGCGAGGAAACCCGGGTCGTGGCCGCGGGCGCCGAGATCATGAAAGTGTGCGCCGAGGTCGGCGGCTCGATCTCCGGCGAGCACGGTATCGGGCTCGAGAAGGCCGACTACATGCCATTCATCTTCTCGACCGCGGATCTCGCGCTGATGCGGGAGCTCCGGAACGCGTTCAACCCGACCAATCTCTGCAATCCCGGCAAGATCTTCCCCACGCGCAAATCGTGCGGCGAGGTCGGACCCGTCGCGTACCGTCCGCACGCGATCGAAGAGAAAGGTCTCGCCCAGCGATTCTGAGTGTTCGCCCGATCGACGGCGCCGCGCTCGATCGGTGTGACGAACCGGGAGGTCTGGTGCAGCCGGCAGCGCTCGACAAGCTCCAGTCGGTCGTCGGCGCCGAACACGTCCTGACCGGTGTGAAGCTGTCTCCCTACGTCGTCGACGGCCGCACGCCGGACGTGGCGGTGCGGCCCGGGACGGTCGACGAGATCCGCGAAGTGATGACGCTCGCGAGCGATACCGGCACTCCGGTGATGCCGTGGGGCGGCGGAACCGCGTCGGCCGTGGGATCGCCGCCAGGGTGGTCCGGTCTGGTGCTGGAGCTCTGCCGGCTCGATCGGATGCTCGAGCACGAGCCGGGCGACCTGACCGTGACGGTCGAGGCGGGCGCGACGGTGGCGACTCTTCAGGCGAAGCTCGGTGCGGCGCAGCAGTGGCTGTCGCTCGATCCGCCGGACGCGGAGCGCGCGACGATCGGCGGCGTGATCGCCGCGAACGCCTCGGGGCCGCGCCGGCACCTGTACGGCACCGCGCGAGATCTGCTGATCGGCGTCACCGTCATCACCGCGCACGGCGCGCTCGTGCGCGGCGGCGGCAAGGTCGTGAAGAACGTCGCCGGCTACGATCTTCCGAAGCTCTTCGTCGGCTCGTACGGAACGCTCGGCGTGATCGCGGAGGTCACGTTGAAGCTCCGACCTCTGCCGGACGACGAGCGACTGGTCGCGGTGACGTTCGACGATCTCAAGAATTCGGCGCTCGCGGCGCGCGCGCTCGGATCGTCGGATCTGATCCCGAACGCGGTCGAGCTGCTCGACGCCGCCGCCGGGCGGACGATCGGGCTCGGCGGTCCCGTCTCGCTCGTCGTCGGGTTCGACGGGCTCACCGAGCAGGTCGAGTGGCAGACGACGGAGCTCTCGCGCCTTGCCGCGGGCGCCGGCGGGCGGGACGCGCGGCCGCTGCCGCGCGACACGTGGGGCCGGCTCGCGGCCGCCGCGCGGCACGCGTTCGACACGCCTGCCGCGGTGGCGCGGTTCGCCGTCTTGCCGAGCCAGGTCGCCGACACGATGGAGCAGGGCCAGAGCGCGGCGCGGGTGCGCGGGTTCCGGTCGGCGTGGAGTGCCCATGCCGGCGTCGGCGTCGTCACGGCCGCGCTCGCGGCGGGGGGCGCGGAGGAGGACCTGACACCGCTCGCTGCGGTCGTTCGGGACTGGCGCGAGATCGCGCACGGCAATGGCGGCTACGCCACGCTCGAGTGGGCGCCTCTCGCGCTCAAGGCGGTGATCGCGGTGTGGGACGACATCGGCGCCGCCGCGCGCATCATGACGCGCATCAAGCAGCAGGTGGACCCGAAGAACATCCTGAACCCCGGCCGCTTCCTCGGCGCCGCGTGACGAGGGAGTCGATGAGACGTCCTGAGGCACTCTCGAGCTGCACGGACTCTCGGTTGAGGGCGTGAACCAGTGCGTCCACTGCGGGCTCTGTCTCGCGTACTGCCCGACGTTCGCCGAGCTCGGCACCGAGATGGATTCGCCGCGCGGCCGGATCTTCCTGGTGAAGTCCCTCGCCGAGGGGCGCATCGCGCTCAGCGACTCGGTCGTCAATCACCTGTCCCTGTGTCTCGATTGCCGTGCGTGCGAGACCGTGTGTCCCGCCGGCGTACCGTACGGGCGGTTGATCGAGGCCGCCAAGGCGGAGATCGAGCGCCAGCGTCCGGGTGACGTCGCGCGGCGCACGTTTCGCTGGCTCAACCTGGGCGTGTTGCTCGGCCATCCCGCGATGCTGCGCGCCGCGACGAGAGCGCTGCGCGCGTATCAGCAGACCGGGCTCCAGCGACTGGTGCGCCGGAGCGGGATCGCGAAGCTCTTGCCCGGAGTGCTGTCGCAGTGGGAGGCGTTGCTCCCGAACATTCCCCCGGCGGCCGAGCGCGCACCGTTGCCGCGGCTGATCCCCGCCGAGGGAACGCGGCGAGCGCGCATCGCCTTGCTGACGGGATGCGTGCAAGCGGCCCTGTTCGGCGAGCACAATCGTGCTACGGCGCGCGTCCTCGCGAAGAACGGCGTCGACGTCGTCGTGCCCGAGGGGCAAGGGTGCTGCGGGGCACTGCACGCCCACAGCGGCGATCACCCGCGCGCCATCGAGCTGGCGAAACAGACGATCGACACGTTCGAGCAGGAGTCGGTTGACGCGGTAGTCGTCAACACCTCGGGGTGCGGCGCGCACATGAAGGCGTACGGCGCGCTGCTCGCGGGCGATCCCGCGTACGCGGAGCGCGCGCGACGATTCGCGCAGTCGGTCCAGGACATCTCGGAGTTCCTGGCGCGCGAGCCGCTGCGCGGTCCGTTCCGGCCCGTCCCGCTGACCGTCACGTATCACGACCCCTGTCACGTCGTGCACGGGCAGAAGATCAAGAGCGCGCCGCGCCAGCTGCTCGCGCAGGTTCCCGGCCTGACGGTCGTCGATCTGCCCGAGTCCGACTGGTGCTGCGGATCCGCCGGCATCTACAACCTGACGCAGCCGGAGATGGCGACGCGCCTGCTCCACCGGAAGGTCAGCCATGTGCTGGAGACGGGTGCTGAAGCGGTCGTCACTGCGAACCCGGGCTGCATCATCCAGATCGAGCATGGTCTCTCCGCTCACGGCTCCGCCGTGCGCGTGATGCACCTGGTCGAGATCCTGGACCGCGCGTGTTCGACCGAGATGGGGGGCCTCGAAGGGCCCCCCAAGCCCCCCGCGCTCGGAAGCGTCCCGGCCCAGCCGGGCCGCTCCTCGACTACTCGCGAGGTTGGGTTGCCGAGAGTGGGCGCCGAGCCCCCCACGCGCGGAAGCGCCCCGGCCCAGCCGGGCCGCTCCTCGAGATCGCGCCATGAATGACGCCGCGCGCTCACACGATCCGGCAGCGACGCCGCAGGAGCACCGGGCGACCGCGCCGACCGTGATCGGGTGCTTCGTCTTGACGGTCTCGGACACCAAGACGACCGAGACCGACACCAGCGGTGGCGTCATCCGCGACTTGCTGACGAGCGCGGGGCACCGCGTGATCGGCTCGGCGATCGTCCGTGACGAGCCCGCGGAGGTGCAGCAGGTGGTGCGTGGCGCGTGCAAGCATCCCGACGTGCAGGTCGTGATCACGACCGGCGGCACCGGCATCACGTCGCGTGACTCGACGTTCGAGGCGATCGAGCAGCTGCTGGAAAAACGCTTGCCGGGATTCGGCGAGCTGTTCCGAGTGCTCTCGTTCCAGGAAGTCGGCGCCGCCGCGATGCTGTCGCGCGCGCAGATGGGCATTCACAGCCGTCGCATCGTCGCCTCTCTTCCGGGATCGCCGAATGCCTGCCGCCTGGCGCTGGAGAAGCTGCTGCTGCCCGAGCTCGGACACCTGGTCCGCGAAGTCAGTCGCTGACGAGAGGCGCGCGCCGGGGCGCCCGGCGTCCGCCGAACATCGGGCCGGGGAGGACGAGGGGACGTCGCCCCCTTCGTTTCAAGAGTCGGGGGGCCATTTCGGGCCCCGATGTAGCCGGTTCGCTATACTGGCCAACGCCGAGCTCGCGGAACAATCCCGATGATTCGACCGGGCCGCCGGGGTGAACGGCGGCCCAACTTCGGGGATAGACGGTCATTTCGCGGCTCCGCCGATGAAGGAGGTTCTCGATGTCGTCTCGCCGCCGTGCTCTCCTGTCGGTCTTCCTGCTCGCGGTCATGTTCGGCGGGTCCGTCGGACCCCTCCACGCCCAGTCCAGCACCGACCAGATTCCCCCGATCCATTGGAAGGACGGGGCATCGACGGACGCCGCGCCCGAGCTGACCCGGTTCAACGATCTGCTCGCGAATCTTGCCGAGCGGTTGAAGCCGGGTCTGGTGCACGTCCGCGTTCGCCGCGCGGCGGCGAAGGACGACGTCTCCGATGAGCCGGGGGAACCGAGGCGGGCGCAGGGCTCCGGGTTCATCATCGACGAGCGCGGTGTGATCGTCACGAACGCGCACGTCGTGGAAGGCGCGGACTCGATCCAGGTGCGGCTCTTCGACGGACGCCGCTTTCCGGGCAAGGTCGTCGGACGGGACAATCGCGTCGACCTGGCGCTCCTCACGATCACCGGCGCAACGGGGCTCACCGCACTGCCGCTGGCGGATTCCAACCGGCTGCGCGTCGGCGAGTTCGTGCTCGCGCTCGGTCACCCGTTCGGCCTCGAGCACAGCGTCTCGTTCGGGATCGTGAGCCGCAAGGGCGCGCCGCTCACCGTCGCAGCGCCGGGCTTCGACTTCATCCAGACCGATGCCGCCATCAATCCCGGCAACTCCGGGGGGCCCCTCGTGAACATGGCCGGACAGGTCGTCGGCGTGAATAGCATGGCCGCGCGCAACGGGTCGATCGGATTCGCGATCCCGTCGAATGTCGTGAAGCTGCTCGTGCCGCAGCTCGCGCAGAAGGGCAAGGTCGAGTGGGGCTGGCTCGGCGTCACGATCGCGGACGTCGGCGACGACGACGTCGGGAAGCTCCGATTGAAAGACCAGCGGGGCGTCCTGATCCGGTCGGTCATGCCGGGCGAGCCGGCGGACAAGGGCGGCGTGAAGGCCAACGACGTCATCCTCGCGGCGGGCGGCACGCCGCTGGAGACGACGCGTGATCTCCAGCGCGTGGTCTCGTCGTCCCCCGTCGGAAGCACGCTCAAGATGATCGTGATGCGCGAAGGCCACGAGCAGGAGATCGAGGTGACGGTCGGGCTTTACAAGGAGCGCGAGCGCCCGCCGGAGAAGTAGCCGCGCCGGTTGGGGGCCCCGCGGGCCCCCAACCCGAGCCTCGACGAGCTGGCGGTCACGCCGCCGTGCCGTTGACCATCCACGTCACCCCGAAGCGATCCACCAGCATTCCGAAGCGTGGCGACCAGAACGTCTTCGTGAGCGGCATCTGCACCTGCCCACCGTCGGCGAGCGCAGCGAAGAGCCGCTCGACCTTCGGGATGTCGGGCAGGGATATGGAGAGCGCAAAGCCCTGGAACGTCGGCTGTCCGGTGGAGTTTCCGTCTGACATCAAGATCATGCCGTCGCCGATGCGTAGCGCCGCGTGCATCACCTTGTTCTCCGACCCCGGTGGCAGCGTCCCTGGCGGCGGTGGCTCGGGGCTCTCCTTGAAGCGCATCAGCATTTCCACCTTGGCTCCGAGCGCGCTCTGGTAGAACTTGACCGCCTCTTCGCAGCGGCCGTTGAAGAAGACGTAGGGTTGAATCTGCATGACCTCTCCCTTCTCCCCGGGAATTCCTTGACAGGCGGATCGCCCTGGCTCTATCTGCCTCTGGGTCCTTCGCTACCACTCGAGCAGCGCTCGTAGCGTAGTGCCGTGCTTGGGGGAACCGGAGGCTGAATGGCGCAAGGGATATTGATCGCGCTCAAGCGGCGATCTCGAATGATGATCGCGGTCATCGTTCTCGGAGTGGCGGCGGATGTCATCCTCTTTCATCTTCCGATCTGGGGTCCGCTCGGGCCGACGCTCATCCAGGGCGTGATCGGGCTCGTCCTTGCGATCGCATTGGCTGTCGTGGCCGCCGCGATGATCTCGCGCCGAAACTCTGGCGGCGCAGCTCAGAGACGTCGGTGAGAGGCAATCGATGAAGGTCTGTCCGAACCCGACCTGCCCGGATCGCGTCCACCTCGGGGTCGCCGGCGAGTACGTCGATTCAGTCGACGTGTGTCCACGGTGCGGTACAGCGCTGGTGGCGGACGTGGAGGAAGACCGAGAACGTCCCGCTGCGCCCCCCGCGGGTGACCTGGATCTGGTGAGCGTGCTGCAAACGGCGGACGAAGGACTGGCCGCGCTCGCGAAGTCCATCCTCGATGCCGACAACATCGCGTATGTCGTGAAGGGCGAAGGCGTTCAGGACCTCCTTGGATGGGGCCGCCTTCTCGGCGGGTTCAACTATGTCGTGGGGCCGGTCGAGTTTCTCGTTCGGCAGGAGGATGTCGACCGGGCGCGGGCGCTCCTGGCCGAGACCGAAGCGGTGCCGGGCGACTCGCCCGAATCAGAAAACTGAGTAGTATCGTCGCGGACTCGACGTCGCCTGTCCGATCGGTCGGCGTCACAGCTTTCGCTCCAGCGAGAGCTTGCCGATCAGCTCGCCGAGCTGGCGCTGCGCCACGATACGGCTCGCTTCGAGCTTGTCACGCTCGGCACGGATCGTCGCGAGGCGGGTTTCCTCGGCCTCGAGCTGGCGGATGTAGCGCTGCCGCAGGCTGGCCTCGTCGGGACTTGACCCGAGCCGCTGCAGGTTTCCACGGACCCGTTCCTGATCCTTGAAGATCTCCGCCTGCTCCCGCTCGAACGCCGCGATGCGCGTGGCGAGATCGCTCACTTCCGACTTCTTGGCCATGATGGCGCCGAGCGCGCGCTCGACTTCCACGTTGATCTGACGCTCGCGCAGCCAGAGCGACACCTGCTCCGGGGTCACGTCCGAGAGCGCGTACGTCGTCGCCTGGGGGCTCTCCTCGCGGACGACCAGTTCCGTGGTGCTCTTCGGCGCGACGTCCACCTTGAAGCGGTACAGCGTCGGCGACTTCTCCGCCGGCGCTCTCGTCTCGACGAGGCTCCACCCCGTCCGGATCGGTGCGAGCCCGGGCGTCGTTGTTTCGCACGACGTAGCTCCGGCGCTCGATCAGCTTCGAGTGCATGCGCAGGACACCGCGGTTGATGTCGATCTGCTGGACGGACGACTGCTCGCTTCCGAGCTGGCTCGAGACCGCGACCGCGAGATCGAGCGCGTAGCTGAGCAGGCGACTCTCGCCGGGCTGGATGGTCTCCGCCAGCCCCTCGCCCGCGAAGGCGTTCTCGTCGATCACCGTGAACGCTCCGCCGTCGAGGGTGAGGCCGCTCGTGTTCTTCAGCCAGACGGCCAGGCGGGCCCGCCGCTCGCCCGAGGCGGCGGAGTAGACCGAGACCTTCTGCGCTTCGAGCTCGGTCTGTAGAATTGGCAGCAGCGCTGACTCGTTCTTGCGGATCGTGATCTTTTCCGGGAAGCGGTATTCGAACTGCTCCGCCAGCGCCTGGCCGACCGCGGTCTCGGGAGCGGTGGCGCGCATCATCCCGCCGACGTTGGCCCTGAGCATCTGAGCGCTCGATTCTTCGGGCGCGGCCGGCGCCATCGCGGTCGCTGGCGGGGGCGGAGCTGCATACGAAAGACGTCCCGCCTCTTGTTTCTTCTCGGCGTCGTCGATCATCCCCTCGTGCACCTGCGGCGTGACCTGCACGCCCGCCGGGAGCGGCACCACCGGACGGCGCGCGTAGACCGGTTGCGACAGCCTTTGCACGAAGCTGACCGGCGCACCGGCCACGAGCGCCACCGTCACGTCGCTCCAGTCGAGCGGGGTCGTGTTGTCGACGATCGCCCAGCCTTGAAGGAGGGGCTTCTGCTTGGAATCGAGCACGATCCGATAGGTGCTCTTCCAGATCGGCGCTTCCGACGTGTAGCTCAGGTGGAGCTGACGCTCCCCGACGCCGGCGCGAATGCGCAGGCGCCGCACGTCGCTCCGGCGGCTCCCCGACACGAGATCGAGATAGCGCGCCAGGTCACGAGCCAGCGCCGCGTCGAGCAGCCGCAGGGCACTCACCGATTCCATCGGGACGATGCGCACCTCGCCCGCGCCGGTGAGCACCATCGCCTCGACCACCTCGATCGAGGTTCGCTCTACGGTGCGCGACCGAACTTCGGCGCCCATCAGACGTCCGGCGACCGCCCCTGACGGAGCGCGGAGCTCGACTTCGGCCCCGCGGATCTTGTTCAAGAACGCGGTAAGGCCATTCACGGAGCCCAGGTCGATCGGGAGCTCGGCCAGCCGGCGCTCGAGCGGGGCGGTCGATTCGTAAGTGACGCCGCCGATGCTGCCGCCGCGACCGAGATCGAGCACGGTGAGCGACTTCAGCACGTCGTCGAGCTGCGCGGCCGGCAGCGAGATCTCGACCGCTTGCCCATCCGGGACTTTCCCCAGGTGCTCGAAGTAGCCCATGCCGTTCTTGTAGAGGACGACCGACCGGACCGGCAGCAGCACCGCCTCCTCGGCGGCGAGCAGGGGCGTGGAGAAAACGGCGACGAAGCTAGCGGTGGCGAGCAAGCTGCTGAGCATGCGCATGATGAACGCTCCCTGAACGTCGAGTTGACGACCGGAGTCCGACGCTCGGTCTACGGAGTGAGACCATGTTCCGGCGGCTGGTGTTCCCACTGGTGACAGAATTCAATCACGAACACGAGCTCGGGACGGAGTCGTCTTCGCGCGAGCGACTGGCCGTTGACCGGAGACATGAGGTAGGCTCGCGCCCGTGGCTCCCTCCGCCATCCGCTGCGGCACGCTGTTCGACGGCACCGGCGCCGCGCCCGTGCGCGACGCGGTGCTCGTGGTGGACGGCGGGCGTGTCGTCGCCGCCGGTTCCGCCGCGACGACGAGGATCCCGGCGGGCGCCGAATTGATCGACCTGCGCGATCGTTTCGTCATGCCGGGACTGGTCGATGCGCACAGCCACATCTCGATCGTGCCGGGCCTGGGCGATCAGATGGGGCAGCTCAGGCAGCCTCCGGTGCCCCAGGCGCTTCGCGCCACCGCCAACCTCCGGCGCGATCTCTACGCGGGCACGACCACGATGCGCGTGATGGCCGAGGAGAACTTCCTCGACCTCGACGTCCGCGAGGCGATCGACGCGGGCGTGATCCCCGGACCGCGCCTGCTCTGCGCCACCCGCGCGATGACGGCGAGCAACGGCCACGGGCGCGCGCACGCGAGCTTCGACGGCGTCGACGAGATCCGGCGTGGCGTGCGCGAGAACTTCCAGCGCGGCGCCGATCACGTGAAGATCTTCGCCACCGGCGGCGTCGCGTCGTCGGGGACGACGCTCCGGGCGTGCGTCTACACGCGCGAGGAGATTCGCGCTGCCGTCGAAGAGGCCGAGCGCGTGGGCAAGTACGCCGCGGCGCACGCGCACGGAGGCCCCGGGCTCTCCATGAGCGTCGAGGAAGGCGTCGCGACCATCGAGCACGGCGCGCTCGCCGCGGACGACGACATCGCGCTGATGAAGGAACGCGGCGTCTGGCTCGTCTGCACGTTCGCGATCCTGCTGCACCCGCACGGGATCGAGCAGGGCGACGGGCGCAATCCCGCGATCATGGAGAAGATGCGCTGGGCGCGGCGCGTGGTCGACGAGAACTTCCCGCGTCACCTCGCGACCGGCATCCGCATCGCGCTGGGGACGGACAGCGTGCACGGGCAGATGGCCTTCGAGATGGAGACGCTGGTGCGGCTCGGCGTGCCGGCGAAGGACGCGCTGCTCGCGGCCACGCGGTGGGGCGCGGAGGCGTGCCGCGTCGACGCGGAGATCGGCACGCTGACACCCGGCAAGTGCGCGGACCTGATCGCCGTGGACGGCGATCCGCTCAAGGACATCACCGCGATGAGAAGCATCCGCCTCGTCATGAAGAACGGTGTGATCCAGGGGAGGGACGAGCAATGAGCGAGCGCGGAACGGGTCTGACCCGACGTCAGTGGCTCGTCGGCGCAACGGCCGGCAGCGTCATGAGCCTCTCGTCCGCGCGTCGCCCCGCGCACGCGCAGGCACAACCGAAGCGCGGCGGCATCCTGCGCGTTGCCACCGTCGACAAGCCGGTGAACATGGACCCGGGCTACGCGCAGCTCTACTCGTCGCTCCAGGTCTACCAGAACGTCTTCAACAAGATGGTCTACGTCGACGAGGCCGGCAGCTTCGTGCCCGGGCTCGCGAAAGCGTGGAAGCAGGAGACCGACAAGACCTGGCTCTTCGACCTGGTGGACAACGCCGTGTTCCACAACGGCGAGCCGATGACATCGGCGGACGTCGTCTTCACCTTTAACCGCCTGATGGACTCGAAGAACAAGCTGCCGATGCGCGTGTTCTTCTCGCCGGTACAGGGCGTGGAGGCGGTCGGCAAGTACCAGGTGCGCTTTCACATGGACCGGCCGTTCGGTCCGTTCCTGGCAATGCTGTCGCAGGCGACCGAGATCGTGAACGAGAAGGCGCTGAAGGAGAAGGACCCGAAGCTCTTCCCCATCGGGACCGGGCCGTACAGGTTCGCGGAGTGGATGAAGGACGACCACGTCACGCTCGAACGGTGGGACAAATATTTCCGGCCCGGGAAGCCGTACCTCGACAAGCTCGTCTTCTACGCGCCGGCGGACGACACCGTCCGGCTCACCGGGCTCCAGACCGGGCGCTACCACTGGATCCAGACCGTACCGCCGCAGCGCATTCCCGAGCTCGAGCGCGCGCGCGACATGAAGGCGTCGGCCGGCAAGCCGTACTTCCCGTTCTACCTGATGCTGAACTCGAGCCGCGCGCCGCTCGCCGACAAGAGATTGCGCCAGGCGATCGCGTGGGCGATCGACCGCACGGAGATCGTCAAGCTCGTCTACTACGGAAGCCACACGGTGACCGCGGAGCCGGCACCGGAGGGACCGTGGGCGACCGGCGTGAACGCGCACAAGGGCGGCCCGGACCTCGCGAAGGCGAAGCAGCTTCTCGCGGACGCGGGCATGAGCCACGGGTTGAACCTCACCTACATGGTGAAGTCACAGGTGCCGGTGCTCGTGAAGACGGGCGAGATCCTGCGCGAGCAACTGAAGAGAGTCGGGATCGCGCTCGAAGTCCAGCCGCTCGAGTCGGGCCAGTACTTCGAGGGCCTCGTCGGCAAGAAGTTCGACATCGCGGGCGCGTGGTGGAGCGTGACGGTCGACCCCGACATGTTCTATTACCCGATGCAGCACTCGTCCTCGGGCTGGAACTTCTCCGGCTTCAAGTCGGAGGAAGCGGACAAGCGCCTCGACGCGTTCCGCTTCACCACCAGCCAGGCCGCGCGCAAGAAGATGTATCCCGAGCTGGTCAGGTGGTTCCAGGAAGAAGGCTCGCTGGTGATCTTCAGCAACGAGATCCAGCGCTACTGGATGAAGCCGAACGTGAACGGGTCGGTGCCGCTCCCGTCGCTCGAGCTGCGCTTCGAGGACACCTGGATCGGGTGATTGTCCGGAGTGCGCGCTCGACGCGCGCGGGCGCGCGATGACGTACGCGGCGCGCCGGCTGCTCCTCGCCGTGCCGCTGCTGTTCGGCATGAGCCTGCTCATCTTCGGGCTCATGCGCCTCGTGCCGGGCGACCCGGCGGTCGTCGTGCTCGGCTTCAAGGCGACACCGGAAGGCGTCAAGGCGCTGCGCGAGGCGTTCCACCTGGACGAGCCGGTCGTCGCGCAGTATCTGCGCTGGCTCGCCGGCGTCGTCCGCGGCGACTTCGGCCTCGACTTCCGTCAGAACGAGCCGATCGGCCGGATGATCCTCGACCGGCTGCCGGTGACGATCGAATTGACGCTCCTCGCGAGCCTCACCGCGGCCGTCGTCGGCGTGCCGCTCGGGCTGCTCGGCGGTGGACGACGAGGCGGCGCGGCCGATCGCGCGGCGCTCGCCGTCGGCCTCGTCGGCGTCTCCATTCCCGACTTCTGGCTTGGCATCATGCTCATCTTGAGCCTCTCGCTCTGGGCGGGCCTGTTTCCGTCGGCCGGCTTCGTCCCGCTCGGCGAGGCGCCGCTCGAGAATCTTCTTTCGCTGGCGCTCCCGGCGCTGACGCTGGCGGTGAGCCGCGCGGCCGTCCTCGGACGCCTCACGCGCGCGGCCGTGCTCGACGTCGTGCACCGGCCGTTCGTGCAATACGCGCGCGCGAAGGGCCTCGGCGAGGGCGCGATCCTCTTCCGTCACGTGCTGCCGAACGCGGCGATTCCGGTCGTCACCGTGCTCGGCCTCCAGATCGGCTACATGCTCGGCGGCGCGATCGTGGTCGAGATGATCTTCACGCTGCCCGGCGTCGGACGCATGACGCTCGACGCCGTGCTCGAGCGCAACTATCCCGTCGTCCAGAGCACCGTGCTGGTGATCGGCGCGATGTTCATGTTCGTCAACCTCATCACCGATCTGCTCTACGGCGCGATCGATCCGCGGGTGCGACGGCAGTGACGCGAGGCCGTATGGCGCTTCTCGCGAGATCGGCAACGAGCTTCGGCGCGCGCGGCGTCACGTTGACGCGAATGACGCGCGGCCGTATGGCGCTCGTCGGACTCGCGGTCGTGCTCGCGCTCGCCGTCGCCGCACTCGCCGCGCCGTCGCTGCCGCTCGGGAGTCCGACCGCGATCGGGAAGGACCTGGCGCTCCGGGCGCCGACGGCGGCCGAGCCGTTCGGCATGGACGATCTCGGGCGCAGCGTGCTGAGCCGCGTCGTCCACGCGTACCGGATCTCTCTCGCGGTCGCCGTCGGCTCCGTGCTGCTCGCGCTGGTGATCGGCGGTTGCCTCGGCCTGGTCGCCGGCTACGCGGAAGGCCTGCCGGATCAGCTGATCATGCGGCCGCTCGACGTGCTGATGGCGTTTCCCGCCATCCTGCTCGCCATCGCGCTGATGAGCGTGTTCGGAACCGGCGCGCTGCTCGTCTCCGTTGCGCTCGCGGTGGTCTACACGCCGGTGGTCGCGCGCGTGGTGCGCGCCTCCGTGCTGGCCACGAAGATCGAGGTCTACGTCGACGGCGCCCGCGCGCTTGGCGCCACCGTGCCGCGCGTGGTGCTCACGCACATCCTGCCGAACGCCGCGACGCCGGTCCTCGTGCAGGCGTCCGTCCTGATGGCGATCGCGATCCTGATCGAGGCGGCGCTGTCGTTCCTCGGGGTCGGCGTGCGTCCGCCGACGCCGTCGCTCGGGCTCATGCTCGCGGACGGCCGCGGCTTCATGCTGCAGGCGCCGTGGATGGTGGTGTTCCCCGGCGTCGCCATCATGCTCGCGGTCCTCGGCTTCAACATGCTGGCCGACGGCTTGCGCGACTGGCTCGACCCGCAGCGGGCTCGGCCGGGCGCGTGACCCGCGCTAGACTGACTCGATGGATGCGAACGCACAACGGGCATGGGTCGCCCGGTGGCGTCGGGCCACGGCGGCGCTGGCTGACCAGCGGGCCCGCGAGCTGGCCGAAGTGACGGATGAAGCAGCTCTCGCGGCCGCGGACTCCGTGCTCGCACTGGCGGCCCTCGTACCGATCGCCCCCGAGCGTCTGGCGTCGTCGGGACTCGTGCGCCAGCAGGAATTGCTCCAGCGACTCCGATCTTCTTGAATCCAATCTTCGCGGCGGGCGCCGTCGGACACGACCGCACGCTCTGGCTCTCGTACGGGACATTGATCGCCGCCACCGCGCTGGCGTGGTGGCGCACGATCATGCGCCCGATGAGCGCGGGCGACATGGCGGGCATGGGCATGACGATGGCGCCGAGCTTCGGCGACGCCGTGTCGTACGTCACCGCGTGGGCCGTCATGATGGCGGCCATGATGCTGCCGAGCGCGCTGCCGATGATCGCGCTCTTTGCGGCGACGCAGCGCACGGCGTCGCCCGGGGCGCGGCTCGCCGCGGTCACCCTGTTCAGTCTCGTGTACCTGCTCGTGTGGGCGCTGACCGGCGTGCCGATCTACCTCGCGAGCCTGCCGCTGATGGCGATCCACGCCAGCACGCTGGCGTGGATCATGGCCGCGGTGCTGGTGGCGGCCGGCCTCTTCCAGTTTTCGTCGCTCAAGAGGGTGTGTCTCCGCCACTGCCGGAGCCCGCTCGGATTCTTGCTCGCTCGCGGGCGCGCGGGCTGGCGCGGAGCGCTGCTCCTCGGATGGGATCATGCCGTGTACTGTCTGGGTTGTTGCTGGGCGCTGATGGTGGTGCTCGTGGTCGCCGGCGCGATGGGGCTGCCGTGGGTGCTGCTCATCGCGTGCCTGGTGGCGGCGGAAAAGGTGTTGCCGCGCGGCGAGTGGATCGCGAGGATCGTGGGCGTCGCGCTGGTGCTGGCGGGTCTCGCGGTCGCACTCCGGCCCGGTCTCGCGGCGCCGCTGCGCGGCATGTGAGTTTTCGTCGAGCGTTCGTCTGGAAGTCCCGCTCACTGACGCGCGCGAATCGAACAACCGAACGGGTTTCGTTCGGGATGCGGATCAGAGCGGCTTGCCGTTCAGCAGTGTCGTGCCCGTCACGGGCACCGGCTTGAGCAAGGCCTGCATCACGAAGCAGCCGCGTTCGGCGTTGCGGATGACTTTCGCGACCCGGTCCGGTGGGTCCGGTGACTCGAGCTCGAGCACGGTCTCGGCGCCGAGCATCGCGCCCTCGATCGTGTCGTTCAGCACCGAGCCGGTCACCCGATAGGACGCCCGCACGCGCATCCGCATCTTCGTGACCGTGACCTTCAGCATGTGTCCATACCGGGACACCTGGGTCATCAGTCAGAACGCGAGCGCCGCGCTGAAGTACATGAGCGGCGTCGGCGCCGAGCCGAGGCCGCCCAGGCTCGGGCCCTCGTCCGACGCGAACGTCATGTGGCCGCTGCCGCCGCGATGCACGGTCGCCAGCTTGCGGAACGGCGTGACGGCGCTGACGTCGGCCTC
>QHRT01000581.1:0-1837 GCA_003220195.1 Candidatus Rokuibacteriota bacterium
CAGACCCTGCGCGCCGTCTCGACGATCAACTCGAGCTTCCGCCGCTGATCGTCCCAGGAGATCTCGTTGCCGGCGGCGACGGATGCGAAGCCGCACTGGGGACTCAGCGCGAGATTGCTGAGCGGGACGTACTTCGCGGCCTCGTCGATCCGGCGCAGCAGATCGTCCGGTGACTCGAGCTGGGACACCTTCGTCGAGACGAGACCGAGCACGACGGTCTTGCCCTTCGGCACGTAGCGCAGAGGCTCGAACCCACCGGCGCGCGCGCTGTCGTACTCGAGCAGGAAGCGATCGAAGTCGAGCCCGCCGAAGACCTTCTCGGCGATGTGCTCGTAGCCGCCCTCCGCAAACCAGCGGCTGCGATTGTTGCCGCGGCACATGTGGAGGCCGAACGTGACGCTCCCACGCGGAACGCCGGCCACGACCGCGTTGTCCGCGACGATGTTCTCGTCGATGGCGCGATCGGGATCGATCCCGAGATCCTGCCATTCGCGCCGGCGCTGCTCGTCCGTGTAGTCGAAGACGTAGCGGATCGAGTCGATCTGCACGTAGGGCACGCCGTCGGCGACCAGCGCGGCGACCTCGCGCCGCACGATCTCGACCAGGTCGCGAAGCGCGTCGGCCGGCGTCGCGTACACACGGTCCGAGGTCCCCGGAATGTATCTGCGCAGGTACCACGTGGGACTCGGAATCGTGATCTTGTACGGCCCGGGCGCATGCGCTCCGAGAAAGGCCGACTCGGCGCCCGTGATCCGTCGTTTCGGCGTCAGCTTGCCGACGATGACCGCGGGCGGGTTCTGGCCCGCGGTCGCCGCGTGACGCGTGCCCGTCTGCCCCGGCACGTACGGCAGCGGGCGACCGCGCCAGTGCCGGATGTTGAGCATCGCTCCGGGTCCGAAACCCTCGACCGCCGCCGGCAGTCCCGTGATCCACATCCCACGGCGATACTCACCGTCGGAGTAGACGTCGACACCGACCTGCCGCTGGACGTCGAGGATCGAGAGGATCGCGCGATCCTCCGCCTCTCGCAGCAGCTCGTCACTGCTCCGGCCCTCCGTGTGGCCGGCTCGCGCCTCGAGAAGCTCGGGCGGCCTGAGAAAGCTTCCGACGTGATCCGCGCGATAGGTGGTCACCGCTCAGCTCCGAGCACCGCCACGGCCTTGATCTCGATGAGGGCGCCCTCGCGCAGCAGCGCCGCGACCTGCACTCCCGTCGACGCCGGGTAGTTCTTCTTGAAGAACTCGCGCCGAACGTCCGCGGTCTTCTTGTAGTTCTCCATAGTCAGGAAGTAGTCGGTGGTCTCGACGATGTCGTCGCACGTGCCGCCCACGCTCTTCAACAGAAGCTCGAACTTCCGAAAGATCTGGCGCGTCTGCTCGACGATGTCGCCGCGTCCCACGAGCTGGCCGCGATCGTCGGTCGCGGTCGTGCCGGAGAGGAACAGCAGATTCCCGACGCGCACCGCGGGGACGAACGTGTACGTGGCGGCCCACGGGATGCCGCCCGTCACGGATTCCCGGTCGCTCGCGCTCATGCGGTGCTTCTCTCGGCGCGCGCGTCCGGTGGCCCGCCTTCGGAGACTCGCAGAGGTTTCTCGAACAGCATCTCGCGAATGCCTGACGGCAACATGACGGACTCCACGATCCGGAGGTCGTTGAAGAGGACCAGGATCTCGCGGTTCTCCAGCCCCGGTCCGCGCCGAGCCGCTCCCGGATACGGCTCGTACTGGAGATGCTCGTCGCCCGCGATGACGTATCGAGTGTAGCCCTGCTCGTCCGGCCGGCCGTGGGCGAAGAACGCGAGCAGGACCGCTCCCGGGCGCAGGATTCGCACCAGC
>QHRT01000581.1:2029-2513 GCA_003220195.1 Candidatus Rokuibacteriota bacterium
CGGGTCCCAGATCGAGGAAGCGCGCGGCGTCGTGCTCGCCAACCAGCGCCAGGAAGCGCGACAGCGCCTTGCTGCGGACGACGGACGCCGTCGGGGTTGCGACGCGCGGGGAGGGCGTGACGCCGACAGAGGCGTTCACGCCACCCGGCCGGAACAACCTCGAGACGAGAGCCCCGAGCCCCCTCGTGCGACGCGAATTCACCGCCAGGGGAATGTCGCGGGCAGGCCCTCTCGGATCAGAGTCGGGCGAGCTCGGGGGGCAGCGCCGTGAGACGCGGCGCCTGCTCCTCCCGCTTGAGCGCGCCGGCGACCCGGTCGAACTCGTTCTTCTTCATGTCGATGCTGCCGCGGAAGTGCGATCCATCGGCGATCGAGACGCGGGGAGCGGTGATGTCGCCCTCGACCGACCCGTTCTCGCGGATGTCGACCTTCTCGCTCGCGGTCAGGTTTCCGGTCACCTGGCCCAGAACCACGATCGACTTCG
>QHRT01000581.1:2558-6712 GCA_003220195.1 Candidatus Rokuibacteriota bacterium
AGCTCGATCTTGCCTTCGACCTCACCCTCGATCGTGAGGTCCTCGCTGCCGCTCAGCTCGCCCTTGACGACGATGCTCTTGCCGACGCTTGCCAGCGTTTCGTTCATGGATTTCTCCCTCCGCGCCTCGGTCGATCCGTTTGACGTCACAGATGCGGGGGATGGTGGCGTGGGAACGTTGCTCGGGACAACAGTCGGCCGGGGAGTTTCCTCTCGCTTCCACATCGCTCTGACCTCCAGGTCCGCCGGACCGTTCGCGAATGATCCCCATCGCGCGGCTGGAAAGGATGAGGTGCCGGCCAGTATAGCAAGGGCCGGAAGCGGCGCGCGGCGTGTGGAGCGATTTACCCAGCGGCTGCCCCGGAAATGCGGGGCATGCCGCACGCGAGAAGTGCTATGGTCTCTCCGCCCGGTGGGGAGGGCGTTCAGAATGCACGAAGACAGGCGCGACCTCGCGGCGGTTGTGCGTCAGAAACTTGCCGCCGGAACGCTGCCTCTAGAATTCCCCGCCAAGATGTGGGTCGGCAAAGGCAACGGCGGACGCTGTGACGTGTGCGAGGAGCCCATCGCCCCGACCGAGATCGAGTACGAGCCGGACTTCGCGAATCCCACGACGCGCCTCAAGTTCCATCAGGCGTGCCTGCAACTCTGGAATCAGGAGCGAGCCCAGTAGCATCGGCCGGGCTCGCTCCTGGCTCTCGTCACTTTTTCGCGATCTGCTCGAAGCGCGCGGCCTGTCCATGGAGCTCGGTCAGGAGTCGCGCCTTTTCCGTGGCCACCTGCTGCTGTTCACGCCGGGAGTTTTCCATGTTGGTCTGGTACGTGAGCGTGATCTGTCGCCCCTGGAACGTTCCGGGATCTTGCTTTGCGATCTCGGATCGGAAGTATGCGACGCGATCCGCGTGCGTGCGTTCCCACCGCCACGCCTGAGCGAAATCGGCGAGGCTTCGTTGCAGGCGCAGCACCGCGGCTCGCCCGTCCCGGTCGAGCTCCGGCCGCGCCTTGAGCTTCGCAATCTTTGTCTCGAAGTCGTTGAACGTGGCCTGGAACTCTTCGTACCGGCCGGCGTCGCCGGCGTCGGTGGCGTCGTTGGCGAGCACCGAGAGGGCCAGCAGCTCGGTCGCGATCTTGGCGCGATCGGATTCCGCGCGCGCCGCGGCGGCGCGGACGTCGGGCTCGTCGAGCGGCACCAGCGTCAAACGAGACCGGTACATGGCCTCGGTGGCCGCGGCTTCCTGGCACTTGGAATTGATGACGGTCAACGCCTGCTCGAGCACGTCCTCGTCGCGGCGTCGCACCTCGGTCGACCGATCGTAGCGGCTCGCCGAAGAGCCCGACGAGGTCGAGCCGTACCCGTAGGGCCCCACGTTGCTCGAGCTCCCCGTGGACGAGCCCTGGGCGGACGTCGACCATCGCGTCGTCCCCTGCACGGCGTCGAGCTTCCAGCGAGACAGCGAGGCGCGTTGCCCCTCACAGTCGGCGCGGTCCTGGCAGCCGCGATCACTCTGCTCCCGGCAGGCGCGCTGCAAGACCGGCAGCATGGTCGTGAAGGCCCGCTCGTTCTGTTTCGCGCACTCCTGAGCGCGAGCGAGAGCGGCCGGGTCGCCACCCGCGAACTTCGCGGTCTCCTGACATTCCGCCGCCTTGGCGCCGAGCTCTCCGAGTTCGCGCAGCACCTTGTCCTTCGGCGGGGCCACCTGTCCGAACGCGGAGGAAGCGCAGAGCGCCAGCGCGGCGGACACGAGGAACGGCATCGCGTTCCGGGGACGACACGTCGTCATCATCATCTTCCTCCAGCGAATCGATAGGCCCGTTCTCCGGACCGTGAGGGCTTGGGCGGTGAAGGCTCGGGAATCGTGCGACGCTCTTCGGCAAGCGGACGCGCCGGCTCCGGCGCCCTCGCTTCGAATTCGCGATCGGTCAGATACAGCCGAATCAGCGCTTCGGGCAATTCCCTCTTCCCCCTGGTCCACAGCGACCACTGGGATTGCGAGGGCCGCAATTTTTCCATCGTCCACAGCATGAGCCGGCCCGCTTCGATGCCGAGCACGCGCGCGGCTTCCTCGAACGTCAGCACCGGCAGCCGGTAATCCTTGCTGCGGCGCGAGGTTCTCGTCACGCTATTCTGATGCCGGGCCTCATTACGAGTCGTCAAGTCCGTTATCCGCGCAATGGTAACGGTTTCCTCGATGAAAGAGAAGGGTGCGCGTGAGTGCGCGGAGGGTGGTGCCCCCGGGGTGACTCGAACACCCGGCACGCAGTTTAGGAAACTGCTGCTCTGTCCACCTGAGCTACGGGGGCGTCCAGGGACACCTCAGTCTATCATCCGGCCCGGCGCTCTCACCGTTCGCAGTGCAAGCGCTTTGCATCGGCGCCCATTGTTCGATACAGTTCACGGGCCGTAAGACGTACCGGGGCCAAACATTCCATAGTTGTGTGGAGAAGCTCGATGATCAGTGCCTACGGGCAGACCGACATCGGCCAGCGACGCACACTCAACGAGGATTGCATCCTCGTGGGGAGCGACCTGTTCGTGCTCTGCGACGGCATGGGAGGCCACAAAAGCGGCGAAGTCGCATCGGCGCTGGCGGCCGATGTGGTCAGTGGATTCATGCGTCGTTCGGCCGAGGACACCGAGCTGACCTGGCCGTACGGGTTCGATCCTCAGATCTCGTACGCCGCCAACCGCCTCCACACCGCCATCAAGCTCGCCAACCGGGCGGTATTTCGGAAGGCCGCGTCCGGAGAAGACTACACGGGGATGGGCACCACCATCGCCGCCGTGCTCGCCCAACCGGGCGGAGCGCGAATCACGTATGCCAGCGTCGGCGACAGCCGAATCTATCTCGTTCGGGATGGTCGAATGACGCAACTCACGCGCGACGACTCGTGGGCAGCCGTCTGGCATGAAGAACGTTCTCACGAAAGCCGTGGGAGCCCGCGAGGACGTCGACTTCGAGGTCCGGGACCTCGAAATCGAATCGGGCGATATCGTGCTCCTGTGCTCCGACGGGCTGACCAACATGGTGCCCGACTCGACCATCTTGAATCTGGTGACCGCGAACGGCGACGATCTCGAAGCTGCGTGTCGCGCTCTCATCGATTGCGCCAATGCGCAGGGTGGCCGGGACAACATCAGTGTCATCCTGATTCGCCGCTCGCGCTGATCCACCCGGCTGACGGCGGCTCGGCCCTGTTCGCTGAGATGCGCTGAACGATGCGAGAGGTCTACCGGACGCTGTACCAGCACCGCGAACTCATCGGCATCCTCGTCGCCAAGCAACTTCGACTCCGTTACCGGGGATCGGCCCTCGGATTCGCCTGGACCCTGGTGAACCCGCTCTTTCAGATGCTCGTGTACACGCTCGTGTTCTCTGTGTTTCTGAAGATCCCCATGGAGCGCTACCCCGCGTTCCTGTTCACCGGTCTCCTGCCGTGGATATGGTTTTCCTCGGCCCTGCAACAGGGCGTCACGTCGATCCTCGACGGCGCAGGGCTGGTGACCCGCTCGCAGTTTCCCGCCGAGATCCTCCCGGTAGTCACGCTCACCACCAACACCCTGAACTTTCTGTTCACCTTGCCGCTGCTGTTCGTCTTCCTCGTGGCATTCGGGGTCAAGCTCGGCGCGCCCGTGCTGGCGCTTCCCGCACTGATCGTGCTCGAATACCTTCTGGCGTTCGGACTCGTCCTCATCCTCGCGGCCGTCAACGTGTACTTCCGCGACCTGCAGCACATCATCCTCCATCTCCTGAACGTCGTGCAGTTCATCACGCCGATCTTCTACCCTCTCTCCGTGATCCCGGAGCCCGTGCAACCCTGGGTGTTCTTGAACCCCGTCGCGGTCCTGATGACGGCGTTCCAGGACGTGCTCTACTACAACCGGTTCCCGCCCTGGCCGCCGTTACTCGGCCTCCTCGCGCTCTCGTACGTGCTCCTTTCCGCGGCCAGCACGCTCTTCACCCGATACAAGCGCGCCTTCGCCGAGGCCTTGTGACATGCCGGCGATCGTCCTGGAGCGGGTCTCGAAGCGCTTCAAAAAAATCGTGCTTCGGACCGGATACACCACGTTGAAAACCTCGCTCGTCCAGATGTTCACCGGTCGCCGTCAACCGGTCGAGTACGTCCAGGCGCTGCGGGATGTGAACCTGTCCGTAC
>QHRT01000582.1 GCA_003220195.1 Candidatus Rokuibacteriota bacterium
GATCTTGAACATCTCGTTCTCCTCCGTGACCTGCCCGTCTGCGTGGAGCTTCACGAATCCTGGCGCCATGCTAGAAGCCGACCTTCGATTGCGCAAGCGCCCGCCCCTGACGTTCACCACGCGACTCCCGCGCACGTGTCACGCCCCTCGCTTGACGGGGGCCGCGCGCGAGGGCGATGCTCGTGCTCGCAGGTGACGCGAGCGCGTTGACGCGCGAACGCCACGTCAGGGGCGACCACGCTCGGAGCTCGGTCAAGCCCACGCGAGGTGGTCAAGGAGGGAGCCGATGCTGAGCCAGGAAGAGAACCAGAGATTGACGGCAGTCGGCCTCGGCACTCCGATGGGAACGCTGCTGCGCCGGTACTGGGGTCAAAGCGGTGAAGCTTCTCGGCGAGTCGCTCGTGGTGTTTCGCGACGGACAGGGCCGGCTGGGGCTGATCGACGAGCGATGTCCCCACCGTCGAGTTTCGCTGCGCTACGGGATCCCCGAGGTCGAAGGACTCCGGTGCTGCTACCACGGCTGGATGTTCGACACGACCGGACGCTGCATCGAGATGCCCGCCGAGCCGGAGGACAGCACCTTCAAGGACCGGGTGCGGACGAAGGCCTATCCGGTCGAGGAGCTGGGCGGACTCGTCTTCGCGTATCTCGGGCCCCCGCCGGTGCCGCTGCTACCGCGATGGGACCTGCTAGTGATGGAGAACGTCTGGCGGGACATCGGCGTGACGACGATCCCGTGCAACTGGATGCAGTGCATGGAGAACTCGCTCGATCCGGTCCACACGGAATGGCTCCACGGACGCTATTACGAGTACGTCATGAGTCGCCGGGGGATGAAGAACGAGAGCGGCGAGCGGATGGTCCGGCGGGTGATCGGCCATCACCTGAAGATCGGGTTCGACGTGTTTCCCCACGGGATCATCAAGCGGCGAGTCCGAGCCGGCGGCTCCGAGAACGACGCCTCGTGGCGGTTCGGTCACCCCATCCTCTTTCCGAACATCCTGCGCGTGGGCTGGACGCTCCAGTTCCGCGTCCCGATGGACGACACGCACACCTGGCACCTGATGTATCAGGTTCTTCCCCCGCCACCGGAGGCGAAACCGACACAGGACCGGATCCCCGTCTACGAGATTCCCCTCACGGACCAGCTCGGGCAACACATCACGGACTTCGTCCTGGGCCAGGACATGATGGCGTGGGTGACCCAGGGACCGATCGCCGATCGCGACCTCGAGAAGCTCGGTGACTCCGACCAGGGCGTGATCCTCTTCCGTCGCCTGCTCCGGGAGCAGCTCGCGATCGCCGAGGCCGGCGGCGACCCGATGAACGTCTTCCGCGATCCCGCGACGAATACCTTCATCGAGATTCCGGTGGAATACGGGTTGATCGAGGCCGCCCGCGCGCGAAGCCTCGCCACCGGGCAAGCGCCGTGGAGCCCGTGAGCGCTGGCTGAGCCAGCGCCGGGAGACGGCCGAGCACCGTGCGTACACGATGACCGCGCCCGTCCTCCGATGGGCTGTCGCGGGTCTCGGGACCGCTGCGCGGATGATGCTGCCGTCGCTCGTCAGGCACCCGCACGCGCGGGTCACGGCGGCGGCGGACGTCGACGCGGAGACGCTCGACCGATTCGCGCGCGATTTTCAGGCCGAGACGTATTCGAATCTCGAAGCGCTCTGCAAGAGCCCTCACGTCGACGCGGTCTACATCGCGACCCCGACGCAGCACCACGTCGAGCACGTCATGGTGGCGCTCGAGTGCAAGAAGCACGTCGTCGTCGAGAAGCCGATGGCGCTCACGCTCGCCGATGCGGATCTCATGATCCGGGCGGCCGAGAAGAACGGCGTGCAGCTCGTCGTGGGACATTCGCACAGCTTCGAACCGCCCATCCGGAAGATCCGGGCGATCGTCAAGAGCGGAACGCTCGGCAAGCTCCACATGGTGCACAACTGGTATTTCTCCGACTGG
The DNA here is from genome assembly GCA_003220195.1 of Candidatus Rokuibacteriota bacterium. Classification (GTDB taxonomy): domain Bacteria; phylum Methylomirabilota; class Methylomirabilia; order Rokubacteriales; family CSP1-6; genus AR8. The sequence continues at coordinate 1,966 of QHRT01000582.1, forward strand.
CTCTACCGGCCGCGGAACGCCGAGGAGCTCGACACGCGGCTCGGCGGTGGCGTGACGTTCCGCCAAGGCTCGCACCAGTTCGACATCCTGAGATGGATCGGCGGCGGCCTCGTTCAGAGCGTGAGAGCGATGGCGGGCTCGCGGGATCCACGCCGTCCCACCGAGGACAGTCACGTCGTCTATCTCGAGTTCGAGGATGGCACCCCGGCCACGGCTGTCTACAGCGGCTCCGACTACTTCCACACGACGGAGCTGACCTTCGGAATCGGAGAGCAGGGTCAGCGCGTCGACATGGCGTCATACGGCCAGGCGCGACAGACGCTACGGAGCATGGAAAGGGAAGCGGAGCTCCGTCTCAAACGAGCCGCACGGTACGGCAGCGGTCGAACGCGTCCAGCGGGACCCTCGGCGCATCCACCCTTCTACGGACTGACGCTCGTCAGTTGCGAGAAAGGCGACATCCGCCAGTCCGCACAGGGCCTCTACGTCTACGCCGAGGACGACAAGCAAGAGATCCCGCTCTCCACCGAGGAGAACGGCCGCGACGCCGTGGTTCGAGAGCTGTACGAGGCAGTCGTCAACGAGAAGACTCCGGCGCACGGCGGCCGCTGGGGCCAAGCGAATCTGGAGGTCTGTCTCGCGGTCCTGACCTCGGCGCGTGAGCGCCGGGAGATCGTCCTCGCCCACCAGACCCCGACGGCCGATTGAGCGGCGTATCAGGACGGCGACATTGCATAGACCTGCGCTCGTCGCCTATCCTTTTAGCCCACAAAGGTACCGGCGGAATGAGGCGCGCCCTTGCATGGCTTCCGCTCTCGTACCCGGTGCCGGCACATGCCCGGTGGCGGGGACCTGCATCCGTGGTCAACGAGAGAAGATCGGCTTATCGCTCCGCCAGAACCGCCCCCTCTCGGACGTTTCCGGGCCCCATCACGGCACCAGTCGGCCTCCACCTCAAGCCCGGGCAGAGGGGAACCAAGCGTCTGCTCGCCGAATACGGCGACCGACTCGTGTGCGTTCGCTACCGCTACGATGCGGAGCGCAACAAGCGATTCAAGACCGTGGAGCTGCTCGTCGCCGAGCGCGAATGGCGACCGCGACCGAGGCGGCCCAGCGCCGATCAGATCGTCGGGCTCCGCGTGGCGTTCACCGAAGTCGAAGTCCGCCACCAGGTGAAACAGGCTGGTGGAACCTGGGATCCAGACCGGCGGCTGTGGCAACTGCCCTATGGTCACGTCGTCGCGCTGGGTCTGACCGATCGCATCGCCAACGATCCGGCCTCTACCGGTAGATGCTCGGCGCCGACCAGGGAGCATCCTGATCCAGATGCCCAGCAAGCATCCAGATGAAGATGCTTGCATGCATCGGCAGATGCTCGGCATCCAGGAGGAGATGAGGCCGTTGCTGTCGAA
>QHRT01000038.1 GCA_003220195.1 Candidatus Rokuibacteriota bacterium
CTCGGCGATCGCTTCAAGCCACCCATCTGGCAGTCCGGCGCCAAGGAGGGCCATCTCCTCGGTACCGACCACCTGGGCCGCGATGTGCTCTCGCGACTGATCTTCGGCGCGCGCGTCTCGATGATCGTCGGGTTCACCGCGGTGATCGTCGCCGGGCTGATCGGCACGTTCCTCGGGATTCTCTCGGGGTACCTGGGCGGCTGGGTGGATCAGGTGATCATGCGCGTCACCGACGCGTGGCTCGCCTTGCCGGCGTTGACGTTCGCGATCTTCCTGGCGGCGATTCTCGGACCCAGTATGTGGAACATCGTCATCATCCTGGGCACCGTGTACTGGACGCGCTACGCCCGCGTGATCCGTGGCGAGGTGCTCTCGCTGCGCGAGCGCGAATACGTCCGGCTGGCCATCGTGGCCGGCTGCTCCAAGTGGACGATCATGCGGCGCCACATCCTGCCGAACGTGATCAACTCGGCGATCGTGCTCGCGACGCTGCAGCTCGGCGTCGTCATCATCGCCGAGGCCGGGCTGTCCTTCCTCGGCGTCGGCGTGCCCCCGCCGCAGCCGGCGTGGGGCCTCATGCTGGCCGACGGCAAGAAAGGGATGATGGCCGGGTACTGGTGGCTCACCGTCATGCCGGGATTCTGCATCATGCTGATGGTGCTCTCGGCGAATCTGCTCGGTGACTGGCTGCGGGTGAAGTTCGATCCGCAGCTCCGGCAGCTATGACCGACTCCCCGCCGCTCCTCGAGATCACCGACCTCTCGACGCACTACGTCAGCTCGCGGGGCACGCGCGTCACGCGCGCCGTGCAGGACGTGTCGTTCACGCTGAACGCGGGCGACACGCTCGGGATCGTCGGCGAGTCGGGCTCCGGCAAGACGACCCTGGCGCTCTCGATCTTGAAGATCCTTCCGCCGGCCGCGCGGATCGTCAGCGGCCGGATCCGCTTCGAGGGCGAGAACCTGGTCACGAAACCGGCCCACGAGATGCGGCGCATCCGCGGCAAGAAGATCGCGATGATCCTTCAAGATCCTCTCGCCTCGCTGAACCCGCTCTTCACCGTCGGGGATCAGGTGTCGGAGCCGATGCGCGTGCACGAGGGAACGTCGCGCCGCACCGCCTGGGACAAGGCGCGCGCCCTCCTGCGCGCGGTGCGGATTCCGGCGCCCGAGGCGCGCGTCCGTGAGTACCCGCACCAGATGTCGGGCGGCATGCGGCAACGCATCGTTGGCGCGATCGCGATCTCCTGCGAGCCGCGGCTACTGATCGCCGACGAGCCGACGACCAGTCTCGACCTCACGATCCAGGCGCAGTATCTCCAGCTGCTCGGCGACCTCCAGCGCGCGCACGGACTCGCCCTGATCTTCATCACGCACAACCTGGGGATCGTCGCCAAGATGTGCAAGCAGGTCGCCGTGATGTACGGCGGCCGCATCGTCGAGACGGGTCCCGTGCGAACGATCTTCAGCAATCCGCAGCACCCCTACACGATGGCGTTGCTCGACTCGATCCCGCGACTGACGAAGTCCCGCGATCGGCTCACGGCCATCGACGGCCAGCCGCCGGACCCCGCCGCGCTGCCGCCGGGATGCTCGTTCCATCCGCGGTGTACGAAGGTGATGGACCGCTGTCGGGACGAGGAGCCCGCTGACGTCGCCATCGCGGCCGGCCACCGCGCGCGCTGCTGGTTGCACGCCGACAACGGCGTGGCACAGTCCGTCCCGTTCAAGGCCAAGGCGTGATGAGGCAACCGGTCCTCGAGGTCGAGGGGCTCACCAAACACTTCCCCATCCGCGGCGGCTTCTTCGGCGGGTCGGCGGCGACGGTCCGCGCCGTTGACGGCGTGTCGTTCTCGGTCGAGCGCGGACGCAGCCTCGGTCTCGTCGGTGAATCGGGCTGCGGCAAGACGACGACCGCCAAGCTCATCTTGAAACTGGAAGAGCCGACGTCCGGGGTGATCCGCTTCGAGGGTCGCGAGCTGAACGGGCTCGACGCCGCGGGGGTGCGCGGGTACCGCCGCGGGGTCCAGGCCGTGTTCCAGGATCCCTTCGCGTCGTTGAATCCCCGCATGCGGGTGGACGCGATCATCGCCGAGCCGCTCGTCACGCACGAAAAGCTGCCCTCCGCCGAGGTCCGCAAACGCGTCGAGAAGCTCCTCGACGTGGTCGGGCTGGCGCGACGATCGGCCACGCTCTTCCCGCACGAGTTCTCCGGCGGGCAGCGGCAGCGCATCGCGATCGCGCGAGCGTTGTCGCTCGAGCCGAAGCTGATCGTGCTCGACGAACCGGTGTCGGCGCTCGACGTGTCGATCCGCGCGCAGATCCTGAACCTCCTCACGGATCTCCAGACCCAGCTCGGGCTCTCGTATCTGTTCATCGCGCACGACCTGGCCGCCGTCGCGCACATGAGCCAGCAGGTCGCGGTGATGTACCTCGGCAAGATCGTCGAGCTCGGCGACGCGGCCGAGATCTCGATGGACCCGAAGCACCCGTACACCCAGGCGCTGTTCGCCGCCGCGTTGCCCGCGCATCCCGACGAGGCCCGCGACGAGATCGTCGTCGCCGGCGAGGTGCCGAGCCCGATCGCGCCGCCGCCGGGATGCCACTTCCATCCGCGCTGCCCTTTCGCGATGCCGCGTTGCTCGTCAGAGCCTCCGAAGCTCTTGACGGTCGGCGGCCGCACGATCGCGTGCCACCTCTACGACGGAGGATCCTCGCCGGACATCCCCTCCGTGCGCTGACGCCGACGCGCCGCTTCCGGAGGTCTTTCATGGAGAAGCTCGGGCCCGTCTTCACGCTCGTCGCCATCCTCGTTCTGGCCGGATGCCCGACGCTGGTCGCCGCGCAGGGTCCGGCCGATCAGCTCACGATCGCGTTCGACGCCTCGCTCGCGCCGACGTTCATCGATCCCGCCGAGACGCCCGGTATCGGCACGCCGTTTGTGTTCCTGTACGCGCTGCACGACGCGCTCGCCAAGCCGCTGCCCGGCAACACCATGGCCCCGTGCCTCGCCGAGTCGTGGAAGGACAGCCCGGACGGCCTGACGTACGAGTTCAAGCTGCGCGAGGGCCTCAAGTTCCACAACGGCGACCCGTTCACCGCGGAGGACGTGAAGTTCAGCTTCGAGCGCTACCGCGGCGTCTCCACCAAGCTGTTGCACGACCGCGTCAAGACGGTGCAGATCGTCGATCCCCATCGCATTCGCTTCGTCCTGCACGCGCCGTGGCCCGATTTCCTCGCCTTCTACGCCACGCCGGCCACCGGCGCCGCCTGGGTCGTTCCGAAGAAGTATCTCGAGAAGGTCGGCGAGGAGGGCTTCAAGCGCCAGCCAGTCGGGCTCGGGCCCTACCGCTTCGTCCGGATGACCCCGGGCGTCGAGATGGTGCTCGAGGCCAACGAGCAGTACTGGCGCAAGAAGCCGACGATCAAGCGGGTCGTCATCAAGGGCGTCCCCGACCGCACGACGCGGCTCGCGATGCTGAAGACCGGCGAGGCCGACCTCGGCTATCTGATGGTCGGCGTCGAAGCCGCGACCATCAAGAACGATCCCAAGCTGAAGCTGGCGCACGTCATTCCGCCGGCGGCGTGGTGGCTCGACTTTCCCGAGCAGTGGAATCCGAAGTCGCCCTGGCACGATCGCCGCGTGCGGCTCGCGGCGAACCTCGCGATGGACAAGAAGGCGTTGAACGAAGCCGAGCGCCTCGGCTATTCGCGACTGACGGGATCGATCATCCCGAGCGTGATGGACTTCGCCTTGCGCATCGAGCCCTATCCCTACGACCTCGCTCAGGCCAAGCGTCTCCTGACCGAGGCCGGCTATCCGAACGGCTTCGACGCCGGCGAGCTCACGCCGCTGCCGCCGTTCACGACGTTCGGCGAAGCCGTGGCGAACGACCTCGCCGCGGTCTCGATTCGCACTCGCGTGCGCTCGATGGAACGGGCGACGTTCATGGAAGCCTGGCGCGCCAAGAAGCTGTCGGGGCTCATCCTGACCGTCACCGCCGCGCCCGGGAACGCGCCGTCCCGGATCGAGAACTTCGTGCTCAGCACCGCGCCGTACGCCACAGGTGGCTATCCGGACATCGACGACCTGTACAAGCAGCAGGCGCACGAGCGGGACCGGAAAAAGCGCGAAGCGGTCCTTCACCAGATCCAGCGCCTGGTGCACGAGCGCGTGATGTTCGGTCCGATCTTCGAGCCGGCCACGCTGCACGGCGTCGGCCCGCGCGTGGAAGAGCCGGCGGTCGGTCTCACGCCGCAGCTCTACTTCGCGGCGCCGTACGAAGATATCCGTCTGAAGAAGCCATAACCCGCCCGGCGCGGATCAGGGCGCCACACCATGAAATGCTTGCGGTGCGGGGGCACGAGAACACCACAAGCCAGAAGTTTGTGGCGAGTGTGGCGCCCGCCTCGCGGCCGTGTGCAGCGCCTGCGGCGCGTCGAAGCCCCGACCCAGAAGTTCTGCGGGGACTGCGGACCATCGCTGTCGCGAGGCCTCTCGGCGATCAGGTCCCCCCCTCGCCGGACTCCTACACGCCGCGCCACCTCGCCGAAAAGATCCGCACGTCCGGGGCTTCCCTCGAGGGCGAGCGCAAGCAGGTGACCGTGCTCTTTGCCGACCTCAAAGGCTCGATGGAGCTCACGGCGATCATGACGCTCCAGAGCGACGTGTATCTCCGCGCCGGGCGCCGCGACGAGGCTCACGCCTCCGCGCAGCGAGGCCTTGAACTCTCTCACCGGCTCAAGCCGCGGATCCGAGGCGGAGACTCTCCATGTGCTCGGGAACGTCGCCGCGGCCTTAGCGCCACTCGATGCAGACGCCGCCGAAGCACACGATCGCGAAGCGATGAAGCTCGCCGAGCCGCGCGGCATGCGGCCCCTCGTCGCTCATTGCCACCTCGGCCTCGGCCGGCTCTACGGCCGCATTGGCAAGAGCGAGCAGTCCCTGGAATACCTCACCACGGCGACAACGATGTACCGCGAGATGGGCATGACTTTCTGGCTGGAGCCGGCCGAGGCGGAGCTGGGAGCGCGTTCAGATCCGGGCTAGAGAGCGATCGGCGCGTCGACGAAGATCGTGTAGCGCTGGCTCTTCGGCTTCGCCTGGTCCTCCGGGTTCACATACCGGATCGAGCTTTTTCCCTGGAGCTTTTCGGGCAGGATCATGACGCGGATGAACGCCGTGTCGTGCGTCGGAGACGCCACCGCGTAGACGGGATCCGGCCCGGTCTCGAACCAGGGCTGGCCGGGTTCGCGATGGAGCGTGTGGCCGGCGGTCTCGACGCGGAACGTACCCCGCAGCAGCATGCGGATGCGTGGCTCCACGAGGTAGATCACGCGATGGGCGGCGTCCATGGCGCAGACCGCCGGCGACGCGATGACGTCCTCGATCACGCGAAGCTCGTAGTCGCGGCTCATGGCAGCGTGGAGCGCACGACCTCGTCGACCGACGACGCCGTATCGAGACGGGTAATCGCTGTCACGAGCTGGTCGTAGCGCTCCGGTGTGACCGGAAGTCCGGGGACGAATCGCCGCAGTTCGCGAGCGTCACGCGCGAAGTCCCACATGAGCTCGCGGCCGTGATACTCGCCGGCGACGCGCCGGCCATCGCGCATCGTCAGCGTCAATCGTGGCGCGAAGCATTCGCGGCCGACGACGCCGAGCACCTCGACGCGTTGCTGCAAGCTAGTGACCCGTCGCGCGCGCTCGGCGTCCGTCGTCGCGCCCGCGTCGCGCGGATCCTCGACGTTCTCCTCGAGCACCGGGTAGTCGCCGGCCACCAGCGTGTACGCGAGCATGTAGGCGGTCCGTCCGAAACCGCTCCCGTCGGGCGCGGCCAGACGCGGAAACCGGGGCGACGGATACAGCGTCTCGAGATAGTTCATCTCGAGCCGGACGTGTTCGATCTCGTCGGAGTTCACGCGATGGCGTTTGACCATCTCGCTCGCGAGCCACACGACGGGCTGGTTGAAGCCCGGAGTCGGATAGATCTTGAACTTGACGTCCAGCACTTCCCAGCGGTGTCCCAGGTCCGCGACGACATCGTCGAGCCGTGCCCGAAGCGGACCGGTGAAGCTGTACGTCAGGTCGCCCCGGTGGCTGCCGGTGAACGCGTGATAGAAGCCCCCATCGCCCTCGAGCGCGGTCGCCGCGCCTGTGAATCTCTCGGCGGCGAGGCTCGCCGCCCACATGCCGCTCCGCGCCGCCTGCGCTTCGGCGAAGTCGGCGTCGCGCGCGCCCGTACGCTGTCCCTCGATCAGGCTTCCGGCGAAGCTTGCCGCCAGCGCGATCGCATTCACGGTCTCCGGCGCGCCGAGCCCGAGCAGCTTCGCGGTCGTCGCGGCGGCGCCCAGGATGCCGTAGACCGGGCTCGCGCGGAATCCGTGGGCGGGTGTCGACGGAATGAAATCGCGCGCGCACCGGCACTGCACCTCGTACCCGGCGACAAGCGCGGTCAGGAGCTCGCGGCCGGACTTGGCCTCGCCCTCGGCCGTCGCGAGCCCGGCCGGGACGATGAGCACGCCGGGATGCGTCAGCATGTGATACGAGTCGCACTGGTTGTTCACCGCGACCGCCACGCCGTTGGCGAACGCCGCGCCGGGGCGCGTGACGCGCGCGCCGTCGACCCACACCGTCGCGCCCTGTCCGCTGCCGACGCGGCGCGTGCCGAGCGTCTCGTGCTGCAGCACGACGCGGCGGGCGGCTCGGGACCGCGCCATGTCGTGGCCCACCAGGCCGACCGTGAGCGCGTGGTTCACACACGCCTTCGCCTTGTCGACGACGGCGGGCGGGAGATCGTCGAAGCGGAGCCCGGCCACGAACTCTCCGAGCTGGACGGCGAGCGGTCTGGTGTCCATCGAACCGTCTTGCTCAGGAGATCTCGTCAGTGGTCGCGTTGACAGACACCGAGCTTCTCATGCCACCGCGCCGAGCGAGTCGTACGCAAGCCGCGCCATCCGACCGATGACGTGGTAGGCCGCGGCGAACCCCGGCGTGCCGTCGGGCAACGCCGCCGGAACGTGATCGGTGAACGCGGTCAGGATGCAGAGCGGGCGTCCGTCCTTGAAGATGATCCCGGCGTCCATGTAGCCACGCGCGCCGGTGCCGGTCTTGTGCGCGACCTTCGTGCCGAGCGGCAGCTGCGACGGCAGGCGTGTCTTGAGCTTTTGCCAGCTCAGGATGTCGAGGCCCAGCCGGGCGAGCTCGGGCGTCGTCCCGAGACGGGACGCGACCGCGGCGTCCGTCGTTGCGCGAAGGATCAGGCCGAGCAGCAAACGCTGGTCGTTCGGCGTCGTCGTGGTGACTTCCCCGAGCGCGTGATCGGGATGCGCGCGCGGCGGGATGCCGTAGCGATGCACCGTGCCGATCATGCCGATCGACTCGCACCAGCGCTGGATCTCGGGGACGCCGACGAGATCGGCGACCGTTCCGGTGCACGTGTTGTCGCTGACGATGATCATCATCACCAGCGCGTCGCGGAACGTGATCCAGAACCCCGGCGTCAGGTGCTGGAACGTGCCGGAGTCATTGTCCTGATACTTTTTCTCGATCGTCACCTTCTCGTCCAGCGAGAGCTTGCCGGAATGCACGGCGGCGAGCGCGGCCATCATGATCGAGATCTTGCGCGTGCTCGCCGACGGCACCGCGACGGCGCCTCGCCG
>QHRT01000039.1 GCA_003220195.1 Candidatus Rokuibacteriota bacterium
ATGCGTTCCGTGTACTGGGTCGCCAGCGTGTTCATGATCGCCGTCGGCGTCGGTCTCGTCGCCGGCTCGCGCGCGGTGGCCGTCGATCGGCCGATCGTGCTCGACCTCGAGGTGGAAGCGCTGAAGGAGGCGGTCCGGTGGCCGAAGGCCGACGTGGCGGCGGTCATGACGCTCGCCGGCCGCCTGATGGCAGGAAGACGCGATGGGGAGGGTCTCGTGGCGGCAGGCCGACACCGTCTCGCTGTTCCGGCGCGTGGCGTGGGTGAACGACGCCGTGGCCAAGCTCGATCGGGCGGTGAAGCTCGACCCGGGGCTGCCGCGTTACCTGCGCGGGATCGTGCTCGCCGGGCTTCCCGAAAGATTCGGCAAGTCCCGAGCCGCCGTCGAGGATCTCACGTGGATGCTCGACAACAAGGAGCGATTCCCCGTCGGCTTGCGACGCGGCGCCTATTACGGACTGGCCCGGGCGTACATGACCCTCGGCCACGAGGCGGAAGCGAGGGAGGCACTGAAGCGGTCGGGAGCATCACGGCTGGACACGATGGAGCCCGTCTTCATCGTCGACTACTCGCTCTCGAAGCGGGACGGATTCCGCTTCCGTCCGCCGCGGCTCGTCGAGCTGGCGCCCGGCGTCCACGTCGCGCAGGGCTTCGATTTCGCCGACATCGGCTTCGTCTCGACGGACGAAGGGATCGTCGCCATCGACGCCGGCACGACGGAAGAAACCGCGCGCGCGGCGCTCGGGGCGCTGCGCCGCGTGACGTCACGGCCGATCACCCACGTCATCCTGACCCACGCGCACTGGGATCACGTCGGCGGCCTCCCCGCGCTGCTCGAGTCGAATCCCCAGGTGATCGCGCAGGCGGCCTTCGCCGACGAGCTCCGGATCGTGAACGGCGCCGGGGTTCCCTTCAAATATTTCTTCGGGGCCGCAGGCAGCGGGCGCCGGTACGACGTGCGGCCGAGCCATCTCGTGCGCGCGCCGGAAACGCTGACGGTGGGAGGCACGCGGTTCGTCCTCTACCCGGCGCGCGGGGGCGAGACGGCGGACGCTCTGCTGATCCAGGTGCCGGACCGGGGCGTGCTCTTCGTCGGCGACGCGTTCATGCCCTATCTCGGTGCGCCATTCGTCGCCGAAGGCTCGGCCGAGGGGCTGTTCGAGACCATGGCGCTGATCCGCACGCTCGAGCCGCGCGTGCTCGTGCACGGCCACCCGCCGCTGACCGACGTCTTCACCGTCGCCGCGCTGCCGGCCATCGAGGCGGCGCTGCGCGAGCTCCACCAGCGCGTGCGGACGGCCGTTGGCGAGGGGCGGACACTCGTGGAAATCCTTCACGACAACATCCTGCCCACTTCGCTGCGCGAGCACCCGACAGCCATCGTCCCCTATCTCGTCATGCGCGACAACTTCGTCAAGCGCGTCCACCACCAGGGAACCGGCTACTGGAAGCCGGACGGCGAAGGCATGGAGGTGCTCGGGCCTGCGGAGTGGGCCGCGGCGCTCGACATGCTCGGAGGACATCGCGAGGACGCGTTCGTCCGGAGCGTGCGCGGACTGGCAGAGCGTGGCGACGACGTGCTGGCGCTGAAGCTCGCGCAGCTGGGGCTCGTGCGCTATCCCGGGAGCGAGCCGCTGGCGGCGTTGCGGCGCCGCGCGCTCGACAGCATGAGACTGCGCCACCAGCAACTGAGTCCGTTCAAGTTCATCATCTACTCCGAGTGGGCCGGCGCGGAGCTCTCGCCCGTCGAGTGAGCACGGGGCTCGAAAGGTGGGGCGCCGGATGAGGCGTTCGCCACCAGCACCACCGCTCCTGCCAGCTGTCGCCGACGAACGTGCCGACCTGGTACAGGCCGGCGGCATCCCACGCTTCCGCGATGAGCTTCGTGCCTGCGAGCACGGGATCGGACTCGATGTCCCAGAGCACCGGCGGGTTCGGCGTCGGCTGCCCGGACACGTCGCGCGAAAGGACCGAGGCGAGATCGAACCGGAAGCCGTCGACGTACATCGTCTCGACCCAGTACCGGAGACCGTCGACGATGATCCGCCTGAGCATCGGCTGGTGCGCGTTGAGCGTGTTCCCGGTGCCGGTGTCGTTGGCGTACTGGCTCCGGCCGCGATCACCGCCCCGTCACGGCTTGCGCATGAGCTTGTCTCACGGTCGGCTCGTCGCGGTCGGTTTTGGCGCCGGCGACGCCGCGGCCAGCAGGGACTCGAGCTCGTACGCGAGCAGGTCGCCGATGCGCTCGACCGTCAGGTCCGCCGGCGGGTTCGTGGCGAGCGCCTCGGGATCGTGCGCGTAGTGCCCCTGCCGCGGGAACACCGTCGTGACCCGCCGGTCCCACACGCGTTTCACGGCGGTCAGGATGCGCAGCTTGTCGTCGACCAGGACGTAATGCTGCGCTGGATACCGCAGCTCGACGTCGTCCAGCTCGCGCTCCTTGTGGATGTAGATCAGGACGTTTCCATCGACCGCCTCGTGCAACCCGGAGCGCTCGATTTTGCGCGGCTGGAACACCGCGTCGCCGTCGGAGAGGATCACCGTCGGGCCCCAGGTGCCGAAACGCTCCACCACGTCGAGCGAGTTCGGGTAGAGACGGTTCGCGAACGGGTAGTTCACCATGAACGACGACACGGTCAGCACGTGGGGATCGCGCGGATACTCCACGCGATACCGCTGGAGCGCGCCGAGATAGTCCGCGTAGCCCAGCTCGGTCCGCAGCTCCTCGAAAATCGCCCAGTAGCGCTCCTGGCGCTCGCGTCCGACCTCGCGCTCGAGGTGGCGCTTGAGATCGGCCGCGATGTGATCGTTGTCGACGAGCGTGTTGTCGACGTCGACGAGGAAGACGACGGGATGGGCTGTCGTCGTCATGGGCTCGCCCTCATCTTCCGGATGCGACGGAGCAGGGTGTTCGTCGAGCCGTCGTGGCCGAGCTTCGGCTCCGATGCGCTCTGGAGCTCCGGGATGATGCGCTGGGCCAGCACCTTGCCGAGCTCGACGCCCCACTGGTCGAACGAATCGATCTGCCAGATGGCGCCCTGCGTGAACACGGAGTGCTCGTAGAGGGCGACGAGCTTGCCGAGCGTCTCCGGGTCGAGCCGCGCGGCCAGGATCGTGTTGGACGGCCGGTTGCCCTCGAAGACGCGGTGAGGCACGAGCCAGTTGGGTGTGCCCTCCGCCTTCACTTCGTCGGGCGTCTTGCCGAACGCCAGGGCCTCGCTCTGCGCGACGACGTTCGCCAGCAGGATGTCGTGATGCCCGCCGAGCGGGTTGAGCGGATTCGCGAACGCGATGAAGTCACAGGGGACGAGCCGCGTGCCCTGATGGATCAGCTGGTAGAACGAGTGCTGGCCGTTGGTCCCGGGCTCGCCCCAGTAGATCGCGCCCGTGTCGTACTCGACCTTCTTGCCGTCGAGCTTCACCTGCTTGCCGTTGCTCTCCATGGTCAGTTGCTGCAGATAGGCCGGGAAGCGCTTCAGGTACTGGTCGTACGGCAGGACCGCCACCGTCTCCGCGCCGAAGAAGTCGTTGTACCAGAGGCCCAGGAGCCCCATGAGCACCGGGAGGTTCCGCTCGAACGGCGCGGTGCGGAAGTGCTCGTCCATCTGGTGGAAGCCGTCGAGCATGGCCCGGAAGTTCTCGGCGCCGATGGCGAGCATCGTCGTGAGCCCGATGGCCGAGTCCATCGAGTAGCGTCCGCCGACCCAATCCCAGAACTCGAACATGTTGGCGGGATCGATGCCGAACTTCGCGACCTCCTTCGCATTCGTGGAGACGGCGACGAAATGCTTCGCCACCGCCTTGACGTTGCCGGCCAGGCCATCGAGCAGCCACTGACGAGCACTCTGCGCGTTCGTCATCGTCTCCAGCGTGGTGAAGGTCTTCGACGAGACGATCACGAGCGTCTCCGCCGGGTCGAGATCGTGGACGGCTTCGGCGAGGTCCGTGCCGTCGACGTTGGACACGAAGCGGAAGACCATGGAGCGATCGCTGTAGTGCTTCAGCGCCTCGTACGCCATCACGGGACCGAGGTCGGAGCCGCCGATGCCGATGTTGACGACGTTGCGGATCGGTCGGCCAGTGTGCCCCCGCCACGCGCCGCTCCGGACGCGATTGGTGAAGTCGGTCATCCGGTCGAGCACGGCGTGGACCTGGTCCACCACGTTCTCGCCGTCGACGACGATCGTCGTCGCGCGCGGCGCGCGCAGCGCGACGTGCAAGACCGGTCGGTTTTCCGTGACGTTGATCTTGTCGCCGCGGAACATCGCGTCGATCCGCTGCCGCAGGCCCGCTTCCTCGGCGAGCCCGAGGAGCAGCGCGAGCGTCTCGTCGGTGACGCGATTCTTCGAGTAATCGAGATAGAGGCCGACGGCTTCCGCCGTCAGGCGCGCGCCGCGTTTTGGATCCTCCGCGAAGAGCTGGCGCAGGTGAAGGTGTCGCACCTTCGCGTGGTGCTCGCTGAGAGTCTTCCACGTCGGCGTCGCGTTCATCAGGTCACCTTCCAAGTGAGCGGGTCACCATCGCTCCGGCGTCGCGCACGATGGCGTCGAGGTGAGTATGTTCCTTGCGCGCCGGCTTCGCGGCAAGCGGGAAATCGCCGTGTCTTGCCGCTCGAGCGCTCCTCGCGTGACAATCTTCAGCGCATCTCGTTCGCCCACGGCGCGCCAGTAAGGTTCCAGCCTTCGTGAAGAGACGACGTTTTACATTGCCGTTGAAGAGCGCGCCGGATCGGCGGCTTCGGTCCCGGGATGCGACGATGGTCATACGCCCGTACCTCGACGGCGACGGTTCGGCGAGACGACCTAGGATGTGGCTCCGTACTTGGCGAGCCATGCGCGCCGGATTCTCCGAAGCATGGCCGGGTACACGATGCGTCGAAACGGCTCGATCGCGATCAGATACGGGCACGTGAGCCAGGAGACAGGGATCACGTATATTCCCCAGTACAGACGGTACCCGCTCGCGGCGGGCGCCAGTGCCGCGCAGACGAACCCGTGTACCGTGGCATTGCGGATCTCGCTCAGCGCCTCGCCGGGAAACTGATACAGCGAGAGGAACGAACCAACGGGAGTGCCGGGGGGAATTTCCGAGGCGCGGCGGTCGCGTTCCGACAACCGCGACAGCAGCGAGTCCTCGGGCCGTATCCGGACGCGGTCCCAGCCGAACACGCGCCCGAGGAAGTATCGCAGACCGACCATGGCACTGGCGACGCGGCTCGGCGCAGCGGCTGACTCGAGCGCGCGGACGTCGGCGATGGTTCGTCCGGCCCCGCCACCCGGAAGATCCACAACCGAGACGTCGTACAGGGGCACGTCTCGCAGGAGGTCGTGGGCACGAAGGTCCAGGCGCAGATACTCGGCGGGGGACACCGGCATGCCGCGACCCCCGTCAGACTCGATCGGACGCGTGCGACGGGTTGATCCTGACGCCTCGCATGCCGCGAGTGCGGGGAAGTGGCCCTCCTGGTGCCCGGCCGTTCCTTCGCAGGCGCCATCGGCCGCGATCTGGACTCGGCGAGAGGCATTGCGAAGGCCGCCCCAGACACGTAGATACGCTTGGCGCCAGCGCCAGGCGGCGAACTCGTGCGTTGGCCGCTCGCGGATGCTTCTGATGAGACAAGGCTAGCCTGGATTATTCGTGAACGGGCCGAGACATGAGCATTGTGCGCCGAAAACGCTCCGCGTGGACGTTCTGGATCGTGAAAACATTGTCACTGTGTCGTGAATCCGTCGCCACGCACGCTCGGAAGCGCGACGACGCGGCGTTCGTGACATGGTCGCCCCGAAATGATGAGACCTCCCCCTCAAATCCCGCTGGGAGGGCGAATCGGCGACGCGAGCTACGATGTCGCGCCGACCGCGCGCGCGAGCTGTAGCCAGGTCGGCTGCCACGGGAACGCCACGGGCAGATGCAAGACAATCCGTCGCGCCGAGCGCTCGACCCACACCGCGACTTTGATGAGCCGCTCGCGCAGGGTGGTGACCTGGGCGTCGGCGCAAACCGTCTTCGCCGCCCGTCGGCGCAGGTCCTGGAACAGGATGTAGGCGGCCAGGGTGAGGAGCACCCGAAACTGGTTGGCCAGAAAGCTCGAGCAACTCGTGCGGTCCATCTCAGGCCATGATGCAGTTCCTTGAGCCGGTTCTCGACGTCGCCGCGCCCGCAGTAGAGCTCGTAGACGGCCTGCGGCGGGTCGGGCAGGTTGGTCACCACGAAGCGCGGATTGTTTTTGGGATCGCGCCCGGGATGCCGCACGACTTCGGCCTTGATGATCACCCGGCGCTTGCGGTGCCACGACTTGGCGGCGTAGCGCGTTTCCCCATACAGATGCTCCGTACGGCCCGTGAGCTTCGAGCGCATCCGCGCCTTGCCCATGAGCCGCCGCGCGCGCTTCTCCAGCCGCGGATTGCTTGGCATCGCCACGACGTACTCGAGCTGCTCGTGCTCGAGGAACTTGAACAGCTTGGGATTGGCGAAGCCGCCGTCCAGGCGCACTCGGAACACCGCCGCCGGAAAGGCCTGCCGCAGTTTGCTGAGCAAGCGGCGCAGGATCCCGCGCGCCCCGCGCGTCGCCGGAGCATTGCCCGGGCGCAACACGGCCGCCACCGCCCACTGCTCGCGCTCGTCGTCGAAGGTCACGGTCGCGACGATCGGCAGGTAGCACCACGTGTCGTAGTGGCCGTTGAAGAACGTGAGCTGTTGCTCTCCGTGCGTGGGATCGTCGGTGGGATCCACATCGATCGTGATCCGCGTGGCGCGGCCCTTGCGCCGGCGCCGCTGTTGCTCGATGACGGTGTCGGCCAGCACGTGCGCCATGTCGCGCAATTCCGTCCAGCTCACGCTGTTCTCGAACCGCGAGAGGGTCGGCTGCGAGGCCAATGCCAAGCCGTAGAGCGGATCGCGTTCGAGCAGCAGCTTGTGGATCGGATCGTCGGCCAGCCGCGCGGCGTCGTTGCAGTCCGCGTAGCCGCAGACCAGCCCGAACACGCGCTGGCGGAGCAACTCGATGGCGTGATGCTGGATCTTGCCCGGCTGGCGCTCGTCCACCAGACACTCGGTCAACCGCTTCGTGAGGCCCAGATGGGTGTCGACGCTCTTCAGCAGGATCGCGCCGCCGTCCGTACTGGCGTGCGCTTGATCGAAGCGCGCGACCATCGGCTTCGCGAATCCCTCGTCCTGGAAGGTGACTTGGGTTATACAGGCTGTAGCCATCGAGCCTCCTTGGTTGAGTGCCGCGAAGCGTCTCGACACCGCTTCTATAGCACCTGCCAACGGCTCGGTGGCTGTTTTGTCTCATCTTTCGCGAATAATCCAGGCTAGCGATTCGATCCGCCGGCGCGAACCTTTTTATCGCGCAGCCGGCCTTCGCCGAGATCACGAAGGTGGGAGCATGCTCGGAACCAGAATCGTCTTCGTTGACGGCTTGCCGGGGGCGGGGAAGAGCACGACGGCGGAGTACGTCGCCGGCGAACTCGAACAGCGCGGCATCCCATGCCGGCTATTCCCCGAACGCGAGACCGATCACCCCCTGAACGTCGGCGGAGACCTCCATCCATCCGGAAGCACGACTGGTGCCCAGATGTTCGCGACATACAGCGTCCGCTCGTTCATCGAGGAGAG
>QHRT01000040.1 GCA_003220195.1 Candidatus Rokuibacteriota bacterium
CGAAGGGGGGAGTCCTGACGGCCGGCCGTTGAAGGCGCCGCCGCCGAGCGCATCGCCTCCATTGCCGCCCGGGGCGCCGAGACCACCAGTCGCCTCGTTGTCGGCGATCAACGTGCGAGAGACCGTTGCGGTCCCGCCTCGCTCGTTGCCGAACCCTCCGCTACGGGCGAGGCCGCCGTCGCCGGCGACGGTCCCACCGCCGCTCCCGGGCGCACCGCCGGGACCGCCGTTCGCGGCGTTCTGACGGACGGACGACTCGGTGACGGTGATCGTGCCGAACAGGTTGACGACTCCGCCGCCATCTCCCCGTTCCCCGGCGCCACCGTTCGCGCCGGATCCACCTGCGCCTCCAGCGCCGCCGAAGGCGTGGTTGTCGACGAACGACGAGTGGTCGATCCCTGTCGTTGGCGGCGCGCCCGTCGCGAGCAAGGCCGTCGCCGCGACGGCGCCGCCGAGACCGAAGTTGCCGAGGCCGCCGTCGCCGGCCGCGCCGCCCGGGCCACCGTTACCGCCGCGGACTTCATTGTTCGTGAAATGGCAGTGACTGAGAGTCAGGAATGCACTGGAATTGGTGATGGCGCCGCCGAAGGATCCGCTGCCGGCTCCCCCGGCGCTCCCCGCGCCTCCGGCACCGCCGTCACCGCCACGTGCCAGATTTCCGTCGAACGTGCTGGAGCTCACGGTGACCGTGGCCCTGTCCTCGAGCTGGAGCGCCCCGCCACTGCCCTGGCCGACCGCGTCCGTCCCGGCGGCAGCAGCGCGGACCAGGGTGCGATTTTGCGTAAAAGAACTATGGGTAATGCTCATCGTGGAGGGTTCGGAAGCGATCAACCCGATCCGCTGCGCCGCGATCGCGCCCCCGTTCGCTCCGTTCTCGGCATCGCCATCGGCGGTGTTCGCGACGAAGGAGCTCTGATCGACCGTGGCCTGGCTTCCACCCATCACGCCGACCGCACCGCCGTTGGCGTTGCCGCCGTGGATGCTGTTGTTGGAGAACGCTGTGTGATCGAGGGTGACGACCGCGCCCTGGTCGCCGTAGAGCGCTCCGCCGAACACGAACTGGCCGTCGGCGCTGAGGGCGGTGTTGTCGAGAAAATCGGTGTGGGCGGCCGTGAATTTGCCGCCGAGGCTGGCGACTGCGCCGCCGCCGGCCTGCAGTCCCGCGGCCTGATTGCTCGAAAGGACGACGTGCGACAGGCTCACGTTCGCGCCGTCGTTGAGCAGGCCGCCGCCGAGCGCGGCGCCGGCCGGCACGGATACCCGACCGTTCATGATCGTGAGGCCGTTGATCGCCACGCTGATGCCGGCGCCCGAGACGGAGAAGACCCGAGAAACGCCAGCGCCGCTGACGGTGATTTTTTTGGACCCCGGACCGTTGATCGTCAGGTCGTCCGTGATGTTCAGCGCGCTGTTGAGGACGATCGTTCCCTTCAATCCGGGCGCGAACTTGATCGTCGCGGCGCCGGCGGTGGCGTTCGCGGCGTCGATCGCCGCCCGCAGCGACCTGGGACTGCTGTCGGAGAGGTTCGTCACCGTGAACGCCTGCGGCTTCGGCGCGGCCGCCGCCATTCCGAGCGCGAGCAGGTGCACGACCAGTGCCGGAAGAAGTGCGCGAAGCACCACTACGCCCGGATGCCACGTCCGTCTCTGCATCGTTGCCTCCTCCTCGCGACCCTGGCGCGCGATTCTGATGGAACGCCTCCTGTCAGTCAATCGCGGTCGCAGGACGAGCAGGACGATGCGCGTCCGCGCGTCACGGGCGCGCGAACTGACCTAGAATCGATCCCGGCGATGAAGGCGACGTGGTCCCGTGCCGCGGCTCGCGTGGTGCCGGCGCTCGTGCTGGGAATGGTGTTGAGCGCTGGCGTCGTCGCGCTCTCCTGGATCGGCGCGTTCGCGGGCTGGGAGACGCGAGCCGTGGACGTCTTCATGTTCCTCCGCGATCCCGTTCCGGCGCCGGGGATCGCGATCGTGCTGATCGACGACGAGGCCTTCCGCGCCCTCGGAGAGCGGCAGCCGCTCTCCCGTGTCTTCCTGGCGGAGCTGGCGGATTTTCTCCTTCGCAGTGGTGCTCGCGTCGTCGCCCTCGACGTGTTGCTGCAAGCGTCCACCGTGCCGGAGGACGATCAGGCGCTTGTCGCCGTGGCGGAACGGTGGGCGCCGAGCGGCCGACTCGTGTTCGCGCAAGAGGCCGTCGAGCAGTCGGGGGGATACGCTCTGCGCCCCCACTTCTCGCCAGCGCTCGGTAACCTGTCCGGGTTCATCAACGCGCCGATCGACGCGGACGGCGTGGTGCGACGCTTCCGTCCCGTGCTGCCCGGCCACGGCGGGACGTTCGTGCCGTCGTTTGCGCTCGCGGCGGCCGCGGCCAGCGGCGGCATCGGCGCGGCGGATCTGGCTCGCGACCTTCACGCGGGCGTGCAAGGCGCGCTGCGTCTGCCAGTCACGGACCGGGCCGGCCGCGTCGCTCGCGTCGAGCCGGTCCGTCTCGGCGCTCTCGCCCGGGACCGCTGGCGCATCAGCTTTGCCGGACCGCCCGGGACGCTCGTGTCGTTTCCGGCAGGTCCGATTCTCGCCGCGGCTCGATCCGGCGCTCCGGCCGCAGCGGACAATCCGTTTCGCGATCGCATCGTGCTGATCGGCGGCAGCTTCGCCGCGAGCCGGGACTTCTATCCGACGCCGACGGGCCTCATGGCCGGCGTCGAGATCCACGCCAATACCGTCCACACGCTGCTCGAGCGTCGCGCGCTCGCGCCGCCGCCGTCGTGGCTCAATCTCGGCGTGCTGCTCCTGACGTGCGTGATCGTCGCGCTCCTGTCCGTCTGGCTGCCGCCGGCCTGGGCCACGCTCGCGAGCGTGGCGCTCGTCGCCGCGATCGTCGCCGGCAGCTACGAGGCGTATACGCGCGGCGGGTACTGGCTCGACTTCGTGACGCCGGTCGCCGCGATGCTCCTCTACCAGCACACGACGCGCGCGCTCCGCCGCCGTCGCCTGCGCGCGGCCTTCGGGCAGTACGTCAGCCCCGAGGTCATGGCTCGCGTGGTGCGGATGGGCTCCGCGCACGAAGGCGAGATGCGCGAGGTCTCGGTCCTGGTCTCCGACCTTCGCGGATTCACGTCGCTCTGCGAACGTCAGAGCCCGGAGCAGGTGACGGCCGTCATGAACGAGTACCTGACCGCGATGGTGGACGCGGTCCTCGCCCATCGCGGCATGGTGAGCGACTTCATCGGCGACGGGATCCTCGCGTTCTTCGGCGCGCCGCTCGACGAGCCGGAGCACGCGTGGCACGCCGTGCAGAGCGCGGTCGAGATGCAGGCGGCGCTCGGCCGGCTGAACACGCGATGGAGGCTGGAGGGAAAGGATCCGCTCGCGATGGGCGTCGCGGTGAACACCGGCCCGGCGTTCGCCGGCACGATCGGTGCGCCGCGTAAGAAGAAGTACGCGGTGCTCGGCGACACCGTGAACACCGCGGCGCGCATCGAGACTCTCAACCGGCAGCTCGGGACCCGGATCCTGATCGGGCGCGCGACGCTGGACGCCGTACGCGAGCACGTGGTCGTGGGCCGGACCGAGGCCGTGGCGGTGAAGGGGAAGGCCGAGCCCGTCGAGGTGTTCGAGGTCCTGGCGCTCGCCGAAAATCCGGCGAGAGACTCGGCGCGGCGTCCCGCGGAGGTGGAAGCATGACGGTGCTCATCGTCCTGGCTTTCGTGCTCGGGCTCACGTCGCCGGGATTCGCGCAGCCCCCCGACACGGTCGGCGTGGTGACGGAGATCAAGCCCGGCCGCGGCCGTGTCGAAGTGAAATCCTCCGGCGCGGCGGACTGGCGCCCCGCGGGACCGCTCTCCGCGCTGCGGGCCGGTGATGCGATCCGCGCGACCGACGACGCGGTCGCCGTCGTGCTCCTCGCGGGCGGTCGGGGCACGCGCAGGATCGACGCGGCCGCCTCTCCGGTCGTGCTCGACACGGCGGGTGCCGGCGACAGCGGCAGTCAGAAGGCGCGCACGCTCGTCGCGCAGAGCCTCCGCTTCCTGTCGCTCACCACGAAGGAAGCGCCGAAGGGCGTGCTCGCGACGCGCGGCGGGGCTCCTCCGCCCATCGTCTTGAGTCCACGCCAGGCGTTCGTGCGACCGGCACCGCTCACGTTCGAGTGGGTCGGCGGAGCGCGTGCACGCTATACGGTCCGGCTCACGGGTCCCGCCGGCATTGTCTTCGAGCGCGACGTCGTGGGCGGTCGCCTCGCGTATCCCGACGGCGCCCCGGCGCTGCAGCCGGACGCGCAGTACACGATCGAGGTGCGCACCGAGGGGCGAGCCCCACAGACCGCCACGTTCCAGGTGCTCGCCGCCGAGCGCGCGCGGGACATCGACCGCGACCTCGCCGAGCTGGACGCGATGCTCGGCCCGGGCGCGACGAGCTCGACCGCGATCGTGCGCGCCGGCTATCTCGCGGAGCGCGGACTGTTCCACGACGCGCGCGAGATCGTGGTCGGCGCGCTCCGAAACGATCCCGACCAGGCCGCGCTCTACCTGCTCCTCGCCAACATCTACGACCGCACCGGTCTCCGTGCCCAGGCCGCCGAGGCCTATGCCGAGGCGGAGTTCCTCACGATGGAGAAGCCTCGATGATCGGATTCCTGCCTTCGCTTCGCGTGGTGTCCGCGGTGGGTCTCGCGCTGGGCGCGATGCTCTGCGCGGCGGCGCCAGACGTCGCCGCGCAGAGCGGGCTCAAGGCCGTCGGCGACGAGCGGCCCGTCGGCAAGAACCGGACCGGCGAGGAATGCCGGCTTCGCCTCGTCGACCACCGTCCCGAGCGCTTCTACCAGCGCTTCGCGCTCTTCTGTGACGGCTGGACCCAGTCGAGCGGCGACGTCCATCGCTTCCGCGTCGCGCGCGACGCCCGGGTCGATCGCATGCTGACCGACAGCAGCTTCCAGAAGTCGTTCGAGACGCGCGTCGCCGAGTGTGGCGCCGTCGAGCCGACGACGCTGGCGAGCGGCGCCGCCGCGGTGCTGCGCGAGTGCAAGAGGCTCAACGGAGGCTGGCGCGTCCTGGTGCTGTCGGCCGTCATCGACGGCACCCGCGGATACAACCTCGAGACGTTCCCGACGAACCTGCCGCTCCTCGAGCTCGCCGTGGAGATACTCGAGGGCCGCCGCAAGATCGAACAGCTCGGGACGCCGCCCCTGTCGGCGGCGATCCGTCGCGCCGAGACGATGGCCGGCGCGTCCGGCAAGCTCGTCGGCATTCAGGACGTCGGCGCCGCGGCCGCGCTCCACCGGCTCGGCACGCTGCAGAACTGGAGCGCCCACCACGCCGAGTCGGAAGCCACGTTTCGGCGCTTGCTCGAGCTTCAAGAGAGACTGGTCGGCCGGGACAGCGTGCCCGCCGGCGTGTCGCTCGGCTGGGTCGCGTTGAATGTCGCCGACCAGGACCGCTACGCCGAAGCCGAGCAGCTCTTTCTTCGCGCCGAGCCCATTCTGAAAGCGTCGTTCAACATCGACGACTATCCCCGCGTGCTCACCTTTCGCTCCATCCTCGAGCGGCGTCGCGGGAACCTGGACCAGGCGCTGAGATTCGCCGAGGAGGCCGTGCGACACCGTGAAGTGCGCGGGCCGGAGAGCTCCGGTCTCGCGTTCCCGATCTCCGCCGTCGCCATGGTCCAGTGGCGCCTGAAGCGTCTCGACGAAGCCGAGCGGACCACGAACCGGGCGCTGGCGCTGCTCGACAAGCCGGGTGGAGACGTCGAGTTCCGACTGTGGTGGGCCGGCGAGCTCCAGAATCTCCTGGGGCTGATCCACGAGGACCAGAAGCTTTATGCCGAGGCGCGCAAGGCGTTCGAGAAGGGGCTCGCGCGCCGCCGGATGTTGCTCGGTGACTCGGTTCGGGCGTGGGACTCGCTCCAGGAACTGGGTCGGCTTTCGCGGATCGAGGGCGATCGCGCGCACGCGCTCGACGCCTACCGCCAGGCCGCCGACATCCAGCGGAAAGATCGGCCGACGCGCGACCGGGGCCGTCCGGACGGCACGGTCGGCTACCTCGAGACGCTGCTCGAGGAGGCGGCGGCCTCGCCCGGCGCGCGCGATGCGCTCATGGCCGAAGCGTTCCTGGCGGCGCAGTTGCCGCGCGGCAGCGAGACGGCGCGCGCGATCAACAACATGGCCGCCCGTCTGGATGCGGCCGATCCGGCCGTCCGCGCCGCGGCCCGCGAAGTCCAGGAAGCCACGCGCCAGCGCGAGCGTGTGCGGCAGCAGCTCGCCGTCGAGGCCATGAAGGAACCGGACAAGCGCGAGCCCGCACGCGAGGAGCGACTCAAGAGCGACCTTCGCGAGGCCGAAGAAAAGGTCGCCACGCTCGAGGAACGGCTGCAGGCCGAGCTGCCGCGGTACGCGCAGCTCACCTCGTCGCGTCCGGTCCGGGCCGCCGATCTCGCGTCCTTGCTTCGCGCCGACGAGGCGGTGATCGCGTTCCTGCCGACGCGTCGCGCTACCTACGTCTTCGTGGTGCGGCACGGCGGCAGCGTCCTCGTCCACCGGGCGTCGCTCGATGCCGCCGAGCTCAACCGTCTGGTGCGCGCGGTGAGGGCCACGCTCGAGCCCGCCGACAACCAGCTGAAGGCCTTCGACGTCGCGAGCGCCCATCGCCTGTATGCGCTCCTGCTCGGCCCGGCGGCGGATCAGCTGCTCGGCGTCCAGCACGTGATCGCGGTTCCGGCCGGACCGCTCCTGAGTCTTCCGCTCGGGCTGCTCATTACCCGGCCGACGCCGCCCGAGACCGAGCTGACTGCGATCCCGTGGCTCGCTCGCGAGACGGCGATCAGCGTGGTGCCGGCGGTGGCGTCCATCAGAGAGCTTCGGCAGGCGGCCGGGCGTTCGGGCGCGCCGCAGCCGTTCATCGGCTTCGGGGACCCGGCGTTCGCCGGGGCGCCGGGCGATACCCGCAGCGCCAGGGCACTCGCGGCCCTCTGCCGGCAGGGTGATCCACTCGACACCGATCTGGTGCGTGGCCTGCCGAGGTTGCGCGAGACGGCGCGTGAGCTCACGTCGATCGCGACTTCCCTCCAGGCGGAGGCAGGCAGCGTGATTCTCGGCGCCGACGCGAGCGAGACCCGGGTGCGCGCGACCGATCTCTCGCGGTACCGCGTGGTGGCGTTCGCCACGCACGGGCTCCTGCCGGGCGAGCTCAGATGCAAGTCCGAGCCGGCGCTTGCGCTCACCCCGCCTGACACAGCGAACGGCAACGACGATGGGCTGCTCGACGCGAGCGAGATCGCGCAGCTCCGGCTCGATGCCGACTGGGTGCTGCTCTCGGAGTGCAACACCGCGGGGTCCGATGGCAAGCTCGGCGGCGAGAGCCTCTCGGGACTGGCTCGCGCGTTCTTCTACGCGGGAGCTCGCGCGCTCCTCGTCTCTCACTGGGCCGTGGCGTCGCGCGCGACGGTGCTCCTCACCACCGCGACCTTCGACGCGCAGGCGAAGGACGCGACGCTCGGGCGGGCGGAAGCTTTGCGGCGCGCGCAGCTCACGCTCGCGAGCGACAAGGACACCGCGCACCCGTTCTACTGGGCGCCGTTCGCGCTGATCGGCGACGGCGGTGGCGCATCCGCCAGGCCGTGATCGGTGTAAGCTCGTGGGGTCGGTGGGTGAGCGCCCGCGGGTGGCGCAGGGAGGTCAGTACGATCAGAAAGCTTGCCGCGATTTCTTTTCTCGCGATCGCGCTGATCTTCGTCGTCACCGTCGTGCCGAGCGACGCGCGGGGGGGTGGGCACGGTGGCGGTCGAGGTGGCGGGCACCACGGCGGATTTCATCATGGCTTTCGCGGACGTGTGTTCGTCGGTGTCGGACCCGCGTTCTGGTGGGATCCGTTCTATCCCTACTGGTACTCCCCCCCGTACTACTACGGTTACGAGCCCTCGTTCGTGGAGCCGCCCGTCTACGTCCAGGCGCCGCAGACGCCGGAGCAGGGGTACTGGCACTACTGCATGAGTGCCCAGGCTTACTACCCGAGCGTCCAGATGTGCGCCGAGGGCTGGGTGAAGGTGGCGCCGAAGTCCGAATAGTTGGCACCTGACGCTCCTCGCCAGCGCGCGCGATCGTTCAGGCGGCTCTACACCAGCCGGCTGTTCCTGATCGTCCTCGCCGTCCTGGTGTTCCTGTTCGCCGCGTACACGCTTGCCGGATTCTTCCTGGTCCCTCGGCTGGTCGCCCGCTACGTGCCGCGGTACGTGCAGGAGCAGCTCAAACGGCGAGCCGAGATCGGCGAAGTCCGGGTGAACCCGCTCCTGTTCAAGGTGGAGGTCAAGAACTTTCGCCTGCAAGAGGCGGACGGGCAGCCATTGCTCGGCTTCGATCGTCTGTTCGTCGATTTCGAGTTCACGAGCATGTTCCGGAGAGCGTGGACGCTCGCCGCGATCGAGCTCGACGCGCCACGCATCGATGCGGTGCTGACGCGGGACGGCCGGTTGAACCTGGCCGAGCTGCTGGACTCGTTGCCGCGGAGCGAGCCCAGTCCGCAACCGTCCGCTCCGCGTCGCGTGCTGCTGCAGCATGCGGTCGTGCGACGCGGTGTGCTGTCGTTCACGGATCTGTCGACCCGCACGCCGCAGACCGCGAGGGTCGAGCCGATCGACGTCGAGCTTCGAAACATCACGACGCTGCCGGGGCTCCGCGGTCCGTATGCGATCACCGCCGCGATGGTCGGTGGCGGCAACGTGGACTGGGAAGGCGAGGTGTCGCTCGATCCGATCGGGTCCACCGGCCAGTTCGGCCTGCGCGGGTTTCCGCTCGCCACCGCGTGGCGCTTCGCGCAGGACAACGTTCTGCTGGCCGAGCCGAAAGGTCGGGTCGACGCGAACGTGCGCTACGAGGTCGCGTACCGGGATGGCGCCGCGTCGATCAAGGTCGACGGCATCGACGCGACGATCGGGGGGCTGGTCCTCGCGCAGCGCGGAGAGCCGTCGCCGCTCTTGGCGCTCGAGCAGGTCCGCCTGGCCGGTGCGCGCGGTGATCTGATCTCACGCGAATTGACGATCCCCGAGATCTCGGTGAGCCGGGGACGACTGGCGGCCACCATGGCGCGCGACGGCACCGTGAACTGGCAGCACCTGGTCGTCACGCCACCCGTCGGGACGACGCCTGCGACGACGCCGGCCGCGGCGGCTCCCGGCCCCGCGCCGGCTCCGGCGACTCGAGACGTGCGCCCGTGGCGCGTCGGCGTGGAGAAGGTCAGCGTCGACGACCTCGCAGTGTCGTACACGGACCAGAGCCGTGCGGCGCCGCTTCAGGTCGACGTCGCCGGGTTGAAGGTCGGTCTCTCCGCGCGGCTCGAG
>QHRT01000580.1 GCA_003220195.1 Candidatus Rokuibacteriota bacterium
AGGGGCTCACGAAGGCCGAAACGGAGACGCCGGCGCTGATCCTCATGGACATGAGCCTGCCGGTGGTGGACGGCTGGGAGGCCTCGCGCCAGCTCAAGGCGGCGCCGACCACGCAGAAGATTCCGATCATCGCGCTCACCGCGCACGCGATGTCGGGGGACCGGGAGAAGGCGCTGGCCGCCGGCTGTGACGACTTCGACACGAAGCCGATCGAGCTGCCGCGGCTTCTCGGCAAGATCGAGGCGCTCTTGAAGCGACCGGCCTGAACCCGCCATGGCTTCACCCACCACGGCCCAGCTCCTGGCCGAGGTCGAGCGCCTGTGCGAGCGGGTGACGGCGCTCGAGCGGGACGTCGAGGCGCGCAATCGCGAGCTGACGACGGAGCTCGACCGCCAGACGGCGACCGCGGACGTGCTGCGGATCATCGCGCAGTCACCCACCGAGCTGGGGCCGGTGCTGGATGCGATCGCGCGAAGCGCGGTGCGGCTCTGCGCCGCGAGCGATGCGGTGATCGAGCGGCTCGAAGGCGACCGCTTCTACAACGCCGCACACGCGGGAACCCAGTTGCAGGGGCTCGTTGGAATGCCGCTGCCGCTCACGCGTCGCTTTCCCGGCGGCCGCGCGGTGCTGGATCGCCGGCGCGTCGTGATCGACGACATCCAGGCGGTCGCCGAAACCGAATTTCCCGACACGCTCGAATTGCTGAAGCTCAACACCATCCGCAGCGTTGCCGAGATCCCGCTGCTGAGCGAGGGGAAGCCGCTCGGCAGCCTCGCCGTCCTCCGGTCCGAGCTGAGACCGTTCACCGACGCGGAGATCGCGCTGCTCGAGACCTTCGCCGACCAGGCCGTCATCGCGATCGAGAACGTGCGGCTCTTCAAGGAGCTGGAAGCGCGAACCCACGAGCTGACCCGGTCCGTCGAGCAGCTCACGGCGCTCGGCGAGGTCGGCCGCGCGGTCAGCTCTACGCTCGACCTTCCGACCGTGCTCGGCACGATCGTCGCCCGGGCGACCTCGCTCGCGGACGTGGACGCCGGCGTGATCTACGAGTACGACGAGTGTCGCGAGATCTTCGAGCCCCGCGCCACGCACCAGCTCCCGGACGAGGTCGTCCAGGCCATGGCGGCGTCGCCGGTCAAACGCGGCGAGGGCGCGACCGGACGGCTGGCGGAGACACGGGAGCCGATGCAGCTGCCGGACATCCGCGCGATCACGACACAGAGCCACGTCCGCGACGCGCTGTCGCGCGCCGGCTACCGCGCGCTGCTCGCCGTGCCGCTCTTGCTCGATGACCGCCTGATCGGCGGTCTGACCGTGATCCGTACGGCGCAGGGCGCATTCGCGCCGGAGACCGTCGACCTTCTCCGGACCTTCGCCACCCAGTCGGCGCTCGCGATCCAGAACGCGCGTCTCTTCCGCGAGCTCGCCGAGAAGAGCGCCGAGCTCGAGATGGCGAGCAAGCACAAGTCGACGTTCCTCGCCAACATGTCGCACGAGCTACGCACGCCCCTGAACGCGATCATCGGCTACAGCGAGATGCTGCAGGAGGACGCGAGCGAGCTCGCCGGCGGCGAGCGCCTGGTCGACGACCTGCGGAAGGTCCACGCTGCGGGCCGGCATCTCCTCGAGCTGATCAACGCCGTGCTCGATCTGTCGAAGATCGAAGCGGGCAAGATGGAACTCTATCTCGAAGAGATCGACGTCGCGGCGCTCGTGCGCGACGTGGTGGCGGTGATTCAACCCCTGGCGGAGAAGAATGGGAACCGGCTGGAGGTCCTCTGCGACGCCGGCATCGGCGCCATGCGCGCGGATCTGACGAAAGTCCGCCAGAGCGTCTTCAACTTGCTCAGCAACGCCTGCAAGTTCACGGAGCGCGGCACCGTGAGCCTCACCCTCACCCCTGAAAACCGGCGGCGAGTGGATCGCGTTCAGCGTCGCCGACACGGGCATCGAAGCATCCACCGCGCGAACGTACGGCGGGACCGGCCTGGGCCTGGCGCTGTCGCGCCGGCTCTGCCGGATGATGGGCGGGGACATCACGGTCGTGAGCGAACGCGGGCGCGGCAGCACGTTCACGATGCGACTCCCGGCGACGGTCGTGGATCGAGAGCACAGTGTCACGGCCGCTCCGGCCGTGGTCGTGGCGTCGAGCGCGTCGGCGATCACCGTCCCCGCGGTCGGGGCGGAGGCTCCGTCGCGAATCGCTCGCTCGGGAGGGACCCGGTGACGCCGATATGAGCGCCAGAAAGCGCCCTGCCGGAGACGCGTCGCCGCGGCGACGCCCGGCGAAGTCCCGCAAGTCGCCGACGAAGCGCACGCCGACCGCGCGCGAGCGGGAGCTCGCGAAGCGCGTGCGCGTGCTCGAGCGCGAAGCGGCGCGGGCCCGCGCGCGCCTCGATGCCGAGTCGCAGACCCACGCTCGCGAAGTCGCCGAAGGCCTCGATCAATGGACCGCGGCCAGCGACATCCTGCGCGTGATCGCCAGCTCGCGAAGCGACGCGAAACCCGTGTTCGACGCGATCGTCAAGAGCGCCAGTCGCCTCTGCGGCGGCGAGTACGCGATCGTCACCCGATTCGACGGTCAGCTCCTCCACCTGATCGCACAGCACAACGCGCGCCCGGGCGCGGCCGAGCCGACGGCGCAGATCTTTCCGAGACCGCCGGGCCGAAGCACGTCGATGGGGCGCGCCATTCTCGAGCGGACGCTCGTGCACGTGCCCGATGTCCCCAACGATCCCGATTACGACCAAGACCTGGTCCGGGCAGCCGGCCTCGGCGCGGTGCTGACCGTTCCGATGCTCCGCGACGGCGAGCCGATCGGCGCGATCTCCGTCTCACGCAGCACGTCGGGGCCGTTTCCCGAGCGTCAGATCGAGCTCCTGAAAACCTTCGCCGACCAGGCGGTGATCGCGATCGAAAACGTCCGCCTGTTCCAGGAGCTCGAGACGCGCAACCGCGACCTCTGGACGTCGCTCGATCGGCAGACGGCGACCGCGGACGTCCTCCGGATCATCGCGCAGTCGCCCACCGAGCTTCAGCCCGTGCTGGACGCCATCGCGGCGAGCGCGGTGCGCCTCTGTGCGGCGAGCGATGCCGTGATCGAGCGGCTGGAAGGCGACCGGCTGTACAACGCCGCGCACGCCGGCACGCAG
>QHRT01000579.1 GCA_003220195.1 Candidatus Rokuibacteriota bacterium
TTCGTTCACGCAGGACACGGGGATGGCCAAGTTCGTCCGCTGGCTCACGGAGGACATGAAGGCCGAGAAGATCGCGCTGATCTGGGTGAACAACGCCTTCGGCAAGGGCGGGCACGACATGTTCGTGCAGTTCCTGAAGGAGCGCGGAAAGACGCCGGCCGTCGACATCTCCACCGAGGTACAGCAGGCGGACTTCACTCCGGAGCTCACGAAGGTGCGCGCCTCCGGGGCCACGCACGTCTTCATGTACAGCCACGAGGAGGAGAGCGCGCGCTTCATGATCCAGCTCCGGAAGATGGGGCTCCAGGTCGAGCCAGTCGGCGAGACCACGATGTGCACGCAGACGACGATCACGCCCGGCGGGGCCGCGGTCAACGGGGCCCGGTGTCACGTGGGGCTGGTGGCCTCGGCGCCGCAGCCGGCCATGGTCGACTTCGGCCGGCGCTTCCAGGAGAAGTACGGGCGCGTGCCCGATCACAACGCGTACAAGGGCTGGATCGGCGTGCACATGATGAAGGCGGCCGTGCAGCGGGTCGGCGCGTGGGATCAGGCCAAGGTGCGGGCGTGCCTGCACAACAACCTGTTCACCACCGTCGAGGAGCCGGGCCTGCTCATGGACCTCTGGGTGAACGAGAAGGGCAGCGTCGATCGCGAGAGCTTCATCGTCGAGGTCAAGGACCAGAAGCCGACGGTGCTGAAGACTGTCCCCATGCTGGGGCGCGGGTACAAGGAGCGCTCCTGCAAGTAGCGCCGGCCGGTCGCGCATGACCGACGTCGTCCAGCTGTTCGTGGCTGGCGTCTCGATCGGCGCCATCTACGCGATGGCGGCCATCGGGTTCGTGCTGCTGTGGCAGACGTCGAACACCATCAACTTCGCCCAGGGTGAGTTCGTGGTGGTGCCGGCGTTCGCGATGGTGCTGTTCTCCGTCGTATGGAAGCTGCCCTTCGCGGCGGCCTTCATCGCCACCGTGCTCGTCTCCACCCTGTTGCTGGGCCTCCTCGTCAAGGAGGTGCTGGTGAACCGGCTGCTCAAGATGGGCGTGCTGCCGCTCGTCATCGCCACGATCGGACTCAGCCTGTTCATCCGGTACTCGCTGCAGCAGTTCTGGACGCCGCTGGCGTTGCCCTTTCCCGCCATCTTCTCGCGTGAGCCGATCCGGCTCGGCACCATCGTGCTGTCGCGGGAAGAGCTGATGAACGTGCTCTTCGCGGGCGTCGTGATCGGCCTCCTGCACCTCTTCATCACGCGCACGAAGATCGGGTGGGCGATGCAGGCCGTCGCGCAGAACCGGAATCTCGCCTCGGTCCTGGGCATCCGCGTGTCGCGACTCGTCACCTTGACGTTCATGTTGAACGCGGCGCTCACCGCGGTGGCCGCGGTGCTGATCGCGCCGATCTATCTCGTGAAGTACGACATCGGCGTCGCCATCGGCCTGAAGGCGTTCTATGCGGCGATCATCGGCGGCTTCAACCAGATTCGCGGTGCGCTGCTCGGCGGCCTGTCGAGCCACTTTCGCGACGCGTTCGCGCTCGTGATCCTGATCGCCGTCCTCCTGCTGAAGCCCGAGGGCCTCTGGGGCGAACGGGAGGAGTGGGCATGAGACGGTGGCTCGCGCTCGCGGCCGCGCTGGGGCTCGCCGCGCTCGCGCCTCTCGTGCTCGAGCAGTACAAGCTCTACGTGCTGAGCCTGACGCTCGTGTACCTGATCCTGGCCATCGGGCTGAACCTCACCCTCGGGTACGCCGGACAGATCTCGCTCGGCCACGCGGCGTTCATGTCGTTCGGGTCGTACGCGGTCGCGGTCCTCGCGCAGTACCGCGTGCCCTTCGAGATCGGTCTCTGCGCCGGGGTGGCGCTCGCGTTCGGCTGGGGCCTCGTGCTCGGCTTTCCCGCGCTGAAGGTGAAGCATCACTACCTCGCGATGGTGACGCTCGGCTTCAACATCATCGTCTTCCTCGTGATCCGGAACTGGGAGACGCTGACCGGCGGGTCGTTCGGGATCTCGAGCATCGCGCGGCCGGCGTGGGGACCGATCAGCTTCCGATCCGACCGCGCCTACTACTTCTACATCCTCGGCTGGACGGCGATCGTCGTCGCCTCCGCGTACTGGATCCTGAATTCGCGATGGGGTCGCGCCTTCCGCGCGATTCGCGAGAACGAGATGCGCGCCGAGGTCGTGGGCGTGAGCTTGAGGAACTACAAGCTGATGGCCTTCGCGATCGGCGGCGCCTATGCCGGGATCGGCGGCGCGCTCTTCGCCCCGCTGCTCGCGTACATCGATCCCGGGGCCTTCACGCTCGATCGGTCGATCCAGTTCCTGATGATGGTCGTGATGGGTGGACTCGGACGCTTCGAGGGACCGTTCATCGGGGCGGCGGTGGTGACGATCCTTCCGGAAGTCCTCCGGGGCTCGGAGGGCCTCTACCTCATCATCTACTCGCTCGCGATCATCCTCATGATGCTGTTCATGCCGAAAGGGCTCGTCGGCATCTGGGACGCGGCCAACCGCGTGCGGGAGGCTGCGTGGCAGTCCTCGAAATCCACGACCTGACGAAGAACTTCTATCACCTCGCCGCGCTGAGCGGCGTGAGCTTCGCCGTGGAGCCCGGGGAGCTGCTCGGGCTCATCGGGCCCAACGGGTCGGGGAAGACGACGCTCTTCAACTGTGTCACGGGCGTGCTCCGGTCCTCGGCCGGCCGCGTGGCATTCAAGGGCGAAGACATCACGCATCTGACGGCCGACCGCGTCTGCCGGCGCGGGATCTCGCGGACGTTTCAGCTCATCCAGCTCTTCCCCGAGATGACGGTGCTCGAGAACTTGTTGATGGCCGCGCAGGAGCGCCGGGGCACGCTGATCGGGCGCCTCTTCCGGCGCGAGGAATCCGAAGAGCGCTCCCGCGCGCTCCAGCTCCTCGACTTCCTGAAGCTCACGCACGTCAGCGACCACCTCGCGTCGGACCTGTCGTACGGCCAGCAGAAGCTCCTCGACTTCGGGATGGCGCTGATGCCGGAGCCCGAGCTCGTCCTTCTCGACGAGCCGATGGCGGGTCTCAATCCGACGATCATCAAGAGCATCGTCGAGCACATCCAGGAGCTCAATCGTCGCGGCTACACCTTCGTGGTGATCGAGCACAACATGGAGGTGGTGATGTCACTCTGCCGCCGGATCGTGGTCCTGAGTCAGGGCGAGAAGATCGCGGAGGGCGCGCCGGCGGAGATCCACGCCAATCCCCTCGTCATGGACGCGTACTTCGG
>QHRT01000077.1 GCA_003220195.1 Candidatus Rokuibacteriota bacterium
CGCGGCGCGTACCGTCCGGTGCCGAAGAACTTCGAGTCGCTCATCCCGGACTCGTTCAAGAAGGTGATGGAGTTTCCCGGCTTCGCCGCGGACAACATCTCGCGGAAGCGCGAGGAATATGTCGCGATGGGAGCCACCCCGAGTCACACGCGGTACGGCTGGGTGCGAAAGGCGTAGCGGGACTTCGCTAGTCTTCGCGCGGGAGCATGAGCAGCGCGAGGGTTTGCGACACGTGAGCGGGCTGGAGTCCGCGGGCCGGATGCGTCTGAACCAGCTGCGTACGGAGCCCGTCCATGTCGGCGTGGTCGTCGATGATCACGTAGCCGCTCACGGGGTGTTCCGCGAGCCACGCGGCGATCTCCGTTCCCCGGCTCGCTCCCGGAATGTCACCCGGAGTCTTGTCGAGCACACGGCCGGCGAATCCCTGCGCGTCCAGCATCTGCTGTAATTCGGCGACGGTCTTGCCGTGCCGCCACGTCGACGACACCACGACATCGGCTCCGCCGGACGCCACGATCTCGTTCAGGACCTCGATGCAGACGGGGTCCAGATCACCATAGCGATCCCAGCGTCGGATCGGCGCCAGCACCCCGTCGATGTCGAGAAAGATGACCCTCTTCAATAGATCGGGCGCCCCTCTCTCGTGTAGCTCTTCGGCGGCGCGACCGGCCAGCGCGCGAGCCAGTTCGCCGCCTCGCTCGCGTCGTTGATGGAGCCGCGCAGGATCCCGAGCACGAGATCGTGCGTGGCCAGCGTGTTGAATGGAGCGTCGACGTGCACGGTCCGGCCGCCCTCCGGCGGCCTCACGAGGAACGGCACGGGCGTTCCACGAACGGAGCTCACCACGATCCACGTGCGATCGTCGAGGCGCGTCCGGTCGAGGCGGCGTCGCAGATCGCCGATCACTCGATCGGCGAGCGCGAGGTTGTCGAGATAGGCCTGATCCGCCGCCGCGAAGTTCCGCGTCGTGAGCCGCCCGGTGGCGCGCTCGTAGATGCCGGGCGTCCTCGGAATCGGCAGGTGTAACAGCACCAGCCCGAAGCGGCCGTCGCTCGCGGTGCGGATCGCGAGATCGCGAAGCTCCGCGACCCGCTGCGCGAGCAGCCGGCGAACGTGCATCGGCGGCACGAGGCCGTCCCACTGGTTCCAGATCGCTTCGGTGAACGACGCGCCGCGCGCCTGTTCGTAGACGACCGACGGTCGGAAGGCGGCGGCGCCGAGCGCATCGCCGAGGACGCGCGGGTAGGGCAATTGCCACCCGATCACCGCCGTGTCGTAGCCGAGCGCTCGCGCGCGCGAGAACACGTTGGGAAACGAGCTCCACGACGCGGGCTTGCCGTCCGCGAACGTGAGATCGAGATCGTTCGGGCTCCCCGGCGCGACGGCGACGACCGGGCGGCCGGTGATGAGCGCCGGCATCGAGAGCTCGGTCGATCCCGCCGGCGGGCGCGCGGCGTCGGCATAGAGCGATTCACGCTTCAGGCGATCGAGCTCCGGCAGCTCGAGATCGGAAGGTCGCTTCTCGAAGGCGATGCGATGATCGAGCTCGTCGAACACGAGCCAGACCACGCGGCGAAGACTCGGCGCGCCCTGCTTGAGCGGTTCGCCGCTGAGGTCGCGCCACGCCGGGCCCGCCGTGATCTCGAGAAACATCCACGTGATGTGCAGGAGGGTCAGCACGGCCAGCGGCGACACGATCAGCAGGAAGCGGCGCATCACTCGCAGGCTCGGGCGCGGCCACGCGACCGACGCGGCGAGCACGAGAACGACGAAGGTGAGAAGTCCAGGTCGGCCGACGGCGTCGATCCATTCGCCGAGCGTCTCGTGGGTGATGCGCACGAAGTTCAGCGAGATGAGCAGCGACGCCGCCGCCGCGACGGCCCCGAGACGAAGCCAGCCGAGCCTCGGGACCCGCCGGGTCACCTGTACGCTCACGAAGCCGACGGCGGCAACAGCGAGCAGGCTCACCATGAGCGCCAGCAGCGTCGGCGCTCCGAGCCGTATCCGGTTGTAGAAGTCGTGGTCGGCGCGAAGCAAGATCTCGCTGCGCGCCTGGCTGAAGCAGAGCGTCGAGACCGTGAGACAGGCGAGAGCGTCGAGCACGTGTTCGCGCCGGATCATCCATCGGCGCTCGGGAAGCACGAGCGGCTGCGAGAGACGGTGGTCGCGGTACCACCACAGCTGGTCGGCGACCGAATCGCCGGAACGATCCGAGCGCTGCGGTAACTCTGGATCGGACGGCGATGGCATGTATGGCTCGGCCGAAAAGGTCTTTCACGGCGCCGGGCGGGTCCGCGGGCGGTGGAAGCTCGCCACCGTTGTAGAGCCGGGCTGCATTCGTGCACAACACCTTCGCCCGGGCCCCGGGCGTCAGATGTCCCAGGTCCTGCGCAATGAACCGGGTGGCCCCCGGCCAGATGCAGGCGCTGTGCGGATAGTCGTTCGACCACATGAAGGTGTCGGAGCCGTACTCGGGCAAGAGCTTGCACCCGACCGTGTCCTGGATGAACGCGCCGTAGACCTGCCGGTAGATGTAGTCACTCGGCGGCCGGGGGATGTCGCGCTGTCGTCCGAGACCGATGGGCGACGGACCGAAGCTCATCTGGTAGTAGTCGAACTCCTGTGCGAAGAACGGGATCCATCCGACGCCCGCTTCGGCGAGCACCAGGTTCAGCCGCGGGTACCGCTCGAAGACCCCGGCGCAAATCATGTTGCCGGCGGCCTTCATGCAATCCCACTTGTGGCCGGCGGCGCCATCGGGCATGAGTCCGCTGCGCTGCTGCGGGGAGAACTTCATGCGGCCGGGCCCCGAATTGATGTGCAGGTTGACCGACATCCCGAGGTCCTGGCAGGCGGCCCAGAACTTCTCGTAGTGCTCGGACCCGTAGAGCAAGTCCTCGGCCGGGCAGAGACCGATGGTCGCGCCGCGCATCCCTCCCTTGCGGGACCGTTCGAGCTCTCGAACCGCATGCCCGATGTCCCAGAGGGAAATCATCGCGAGGCCCCAGAGCCGATGAGGAGCCGCGCTGCAGAATTCGATGAGCCAGTCGTTGTACGCGCGGCAACAGGCTTCCTCGAGCTCCGGGTCGCCCGTCACCCACGCGAGAGCGCCTCGAGTGGGATAGAGCACTTCCGCGCTGATGCGGTCGTACGCCATGTCCTTCAGCCGCTCGTACGGATCCCAGCCGCCCGGCCGCACGTTCCCGTGGCTGGTGTCGTTCTTCGGAAGGCGCGGAGCGCGGTCCCGGAAAGCGACCGGCAACCTCTTCTCCCAGAGGTCCGGCGGCTCCGTCATGTGCGAATCGGCGGAGATCCGCTGCTCGCTTTCGATCGTCGCCAGGGTCTGCTCGTCGACGGGGACATCACTCAGTCTTGGGAACGGCATGGCGCCCTCCATTCCGCGGGGCTCGAACGACTGCGCGGGAGCATTGTATCCGCGGCGGAAGGACAATCGCATCATGACCGGCCCGGGCGCCTGCGCGTACGGTGCGCCTGTTAGACTTTCGTGGTCGAGGCACGGAGGAGATATCCATGGCGACATTCACGTTGCGCGTCAACGGAGCGCGGAAGACGGTGCAGGTGGAGCCGGAGACGCCGCTCCTCTACGTCCTTCGCAACGACCTCTTGCTGAACGGGCCCAAGTTCGGATGCGGGATGGCGCAGTGCGGCGCCTGCTCCGTGCTGATCGGCGGCAAGGAGGCGCGCTCGTGCGTGACACCGGTGTCCGCCGCCGTCAATGCTCCCATCACCACGATCGAGGGCCTCGGCACGCTCGAGAAGCTCCATCCACTGCAGCGCGCGTTCATCGACGAGCAGGCGTGCCAGTGCGGCTTCTGCGGCAACGGCATGGTGATCGCGGCGAAGGCGCTGCTCGACCGGAACGCGAGCCCGACCGGCCAGGAGATCCGGCAGGCTTTGAGCGGTCATCTGTGTCGCTGCGCCTCGCATAACCGGATCGTCCGGGCCGTGCAACGCGCCGCGCGGGAGATGCGATCATGAACGCCTCGCGCCGCGATTTCCTGAAGCAGAGCGGCGCGCTCGTCGTCGGCTTCGCGCTCGTCCCGTCGCTCGGAATCGCGCAGGAGCCGGCGCGGCTGCCGGGAAGCCTCCAGAACAACCGCCGGCTCGACGCCTGGCTCGCCATCGAACCGAACGGCCGGGTGACGATCTTCACGGGAAAGATCGAGCTGGGTCAGGGCATCGGCACCGCGCTGTCGCAGATCGCCGCCGACGAGCTCGACGTGGATCTCGCGCGCCTCGATATCGTCCACGGCGACACCGCGCGCACGCCGAACGAAGGCCAGACGGCCGGGAGCCTTTCCGTCGAGCAGAGCGGAACCGCGCTCCGCTTCGCGTGCGCGGAAGCGCGCGACATCCTCGTCTCGGCTGCCGCCGCGAAGCTGGGCGTTCCGGCCGCGGATCTGAACGTGAGCGACGGAACCGTGACCGCACCCGGCGGCGCCAGCGTGACGTACTGGGACCTGGCGGGCGCCGCCGACCTGAAGCGCGAGGCGAGCGCGAAGGCGACGCCCAAGCCGGCGAGTGGGTACCGGTGGGTCGGCAAGAGCGTCGCCCGCCGCGACATTCCAAAGAAGTTCACGGGCGGCGCCGCGTACGTCCAAGACGTCCGGCTGCCCGGCATGGTGTTCGGACGCGTGGTTCGTCCGCCGTCGCCGGGCGCGCGGCTCGTGTCCGTCGACGACGCTCGCGTCCGCCGCATGCCCGGCGTCGTCGCCGTCGTCCGTGACGGAAGTTTTCTCGCGGTCGCCGCGAAGCGCGAGGAGCAAGCGATTCGTGCGCGCGACGCGTTGAAAAGGAGCGCCCGGTGGAAAGAAACGGAGTCGCTGCCCCCATCCGGTGACGCGCTCTATCGGCACTTGATGAGCGCGCAAGCGCCAGCACAAACGGTCGCGGACAAGGCATCGGCGACTGCCGGTGCTGCCGTGAAGACGCTGGACGCCGTCTATACGCGCCCGTATCAATGTCACGCCTCGATCGGCCCATCGTGCGCGCTGGCGCACTGGAAGGACGGCGCCCTGACCGTGTGGACGCACAGCCAGGGCGTCTTCCCGTTGCGGGCGGATCTGGCGAAGGCGCTCGGCGTCGACCCAAAGCAGATCCGGTGCATCCATGCGGAGGGCGCGGGATGCTACGGCCACAACGGCGCCGACGACGTCGCGCTGGACGCGGCGCTCCTCGCGCGTGCCGCCGGCGGCAAGCCGGTGAAGCTCCAGTGGATGCGCGACGACGAATTCGCGTGGGAGCCGTACGGCTCCGCCATGGTGATGAAGCTGGCCGGGGGCATCGACGCTCAGGGTCAGGTCGTCAGCTGGTCACACGAGCTGTGGAGCCATCCTCACAGCACTCGCCCGGGCTCGACGCCCGGCGTGAACCTGCTCGCCGCGCGGCATCTCGCGAACCCGCTCGATCCGGGATTGCCACCCGACGTGCCGCAGCCGTCGGGCGGCTCGGATCGCAACGCGATTCCGCTCTATGACTTCGGAAACGTCAAGGTGGTGAAGCACTACATCCCCGAGTCGCCGCTCCGCACCTCCGCGCTGCGCACGCTCGGCGGCTATGCCAACGTGTTCGCGCTGGAATCGTTCGTCGACGAGGTGGCTCTCGCGGCGGGCGTCGATCCGGTGGAG
Source organism: Candidatus Rokuibacteriota bacterium (assembly GCA_003220195.1). Lineage (GTDB taxonomy): Bacteria > Methylomirabilota > Methylomirabilia > Rokubacteriales > CSP1-6 > AR8. Next base: position 5,649 of record QHRT01000077.1, read on the forward strand.
TTCCGCCTGCGCCACACGACCGACCCACGCGCTCGTGCGGTGATCGAGGCTGCCGCCCGGAAAGCCGGCTGGCAGCCCGGGACGCGCGGCGACGGCGCGCGCGGGCGCGGCTTCGCGTTTGCGCGGTACAAGAACCTCGCGTGCTACGTCGCGATGGCGGCCGACGTCGAGGTCGAGCGGGCGACGGGACGCGTCCGCGTGACGCGGGCGATCGCGGCGGTCGACGCGGGACAGATCGTCAACCCGGACGGCGTGGTGAACCAGATCGAGGGCGGCATCATCCAGTCAGCGAGCTGGACGTTGAAAGAATCGGTGCGCTTCGACCGGACACGGGTCACGACGCGATCGTGGGCCGACTATCCGATCCTCCGCTTCGACGAGGTGCCGGAGGTCGACGTCGTCCTCGTCGATCGTCCCGGCGAGCGCTTCCTCGGCGTGGGCGAGGGCGCGCAAGGCCCGGCGGCCGCTGCGATTGCCAACGCGGTCGCGAACGCCACCGGCAAGCGGCTACGTGACCTGCCGTTGACGCCGGAGCGCTTGAAGCAAGCGCTGGCGTGACGCCGATCTCCGAGGGGGCCGCGGCTTCGCGCGGAGCCGTCGACGCGACGGCTCGTCATGACGTCACACGCTATCGAGGCCGCTCGACCATCGCCGACAGATGTGATGGGCGATCGCGATCGGCGCCGGCAGCGACGGCAGCGCCGGATCGTCGGAGCCCGCGGCGGCACGCGCGACCATCTCCCGGATTTCATCGCGCGAAAACCAGCGCGCCTCGGCGAGCTCCTCGGGATCGACGGTGATCTCTTCGGTCAAAGCCTCCGCGAGAAACCCGATCATCAGGCTCGACGGAAACGGCCACGGCTGCGCGGCCAGGTAGCGGACACGTCCGCACCGGACGCCCGACTCCTCGCGCACCTCGCGGCGCACCGCTTCTTCCAGAGTTTCACCGGGCTCGACGAAGCCGGCGAGGCAGGAGAACCGGGCGCCCGCGCGCCGGCGGTTGCGGCCGAGGAGCCCCCGATCACCGTGGATCGCGAGCATGATCACCACGGGGTCGGTGCGCGGGAAATGCGATGCCTTGCAGTCCGGGCAGCGCCGCACCCACCCCGCTGAGGCCACGTTGGTGGGCGATCCGCACTGGGCGCAAAAGCGATGTCGGGCATGCCAGTCGAGCAGTGAGCGGGCCTCGGCGAGGATGGCGGCCTCGCCGGTGGCGATGGCCGGCGCGAGGCCGCGCACGTCGATCAGCTCGGTGTCGACATCAGGGGCGACCTTCGCCCCCGTCGCATCGATCGCGAAATGCGCGCGCCCATCTCCGAGGCCGAGAAAGATGAGCTGCGCGCCCGTGTCGATGTGGTCGCGCCACTGCGCGACGGGCTGCCAATCGAGCACCGGCGCGTCCGCGCGCTGCACCGGCGCGTCCGCGCGCCGCGCCGGTGTTGCTTTGCCGCGACTGAACGGCTTCAGGTCACGCAGCGCGAGGATGCGCGTCTCCGGGTCGGCGAGCAGCGACGCGATCCACTCGCGGTTGTCCCGGCGCTCGCTGGCGCGATCGAGCGGGTTGCCGCCAAAGCAGTAAATGTCCTCCATGCAATGGCCGCGTCAGCTCATCTTCACCGACCGGCCCGTTGCCGACGAACGCTCGATCGCATCGATGAGCTTGTGGCGCTGGACTGCGAGGTTGAAGTCGACGTCGAACGATCCACGGCCGCGCAAAGCATCCGCGGCGCGCGCGTAGGCCTGCGCAACGTTGTAGGGCTGGCCGCCGGGCGTGCTTTCCGGAACGACCTTGTACTTCGCCGGCACCGGCATCGGCGCCATGGATTCCTTCCCCTTGCCTGCGTGGATCTCGCTCCCTCCCGTGTTGAACGAGCCATCCGCGCGGAGGACCAGCGCGCCCTCGCGACCGTAGATCTCGATCCGGTTGCCGCCAGGATTCGAGGGAACCGCGGCCACGTTGACCGACACCTCGGCGCCGCTCACCATGCGACCGACGACGTTGATGCTGTCCGGTGCGTCGACCGGGACTGCCTTGCCTTCGGGCGTGCGCCATTCCGGGATGCGCGTCGACACCCGAGCCGAGAGCTCGGCGAACTCACCGAGCACAGCGCAGAGAGCGTCGATGGCGTGGCCGTGCGTGATGGTCAGCACGTTGGCGCCGTTCGCACGCACCCCCTGCCAGATGCGGCCGGCGCCGCGCTGAAGCTGGGCCTGCACGACACAGCTCAGGTGCGCCGTGAGCACTTCACCGATGTAGCCCTCGCGGATCAGGTCACGCGCGTACAGGATCGCCGGAGCGCTGCGCGCCTGGAGACCGACGATGGTCTTCAGCGAGCGCTGTCTGGCGAGCCCGGCCATCTCCTCCGCTTCGGCAAGATTCTTTCCGAGCGGCCACTCGCAGAGCACCGGCTTCCCGGCCTCGAGCCCGGCCATGACGAGATCGCGATGACCGGGCACGCGCACGCAGACGACGACCAGGTCGACCTCCGGATCCGATGTCATGTCGCTGAACCGGTGGAATCCCCGCTCGGCGCCGAACGCCGCGGCCGAGGCCTTGGCGGTGTCCTCGTGCGCGGTGCAGACGGCCTTCAGCTCGTAGTTGGGCAGGGCCTTGAGCGCGGGGACGTGGGCATTGGCTCCCCAGCCGCTGCCTCCCTGGGTCAGGGTCGCTCCGACGATTCCGACGCGAATCTTGTCCGTCATCTGCCTCTCCCGTTCGCGTCCCCGTCGGGACGCTGCTCCAGATCAGGTACGCTGCCGGCCGCGGCGGCAAGCAGCGGCGACTTCGTCACCGCGAGCGCGGCGGCCGCCGCCTCGTTCTCGGTGATCTTCGCCATCACGGCCTGGCGAGCGCGGTTGAAATACTCACGGTGGTGAACGACGAACTCGCGAGACTCGCGCAACCGCGTGAGATAGCCGTTGATCTCCGGCACCACGTACCGCGCCACCATGTCCCAGCTTCGCCTCGTGTTCTCGGGGTTGGCCCAGTCGTGGACGAATCCGACGACCGTGCCGAACCCTCCGGAGATCTCGAGAAGAGATTTGATCCGCGCCACGAGATCGTCCGGCGTGCCGATCGTGGCGACGGCGCCAGGAGCGAACGCGGTCTTCTCCACGGCTTCGTCGGCGTTCTTGAAGTGACGCGCGCCGGGCCGCTGCAGTGTCTCGGTGATGTACTCGTTGTGATGCTTCAAGAGACCGTCGCGGGCCTCGGCGCGAGCCCGTTCACGGGTCTCGGCGATGTGCCAGCTCATCAGCACACGCCAGTTCTTGCGATCGACGACCTGGCCGTGCTTGGCGGCCGCGGCCTCCGCGAAGCCCCATTGCGTCGGCAACGCGTTCAGACCTTCTTCCGAGAGCGAGCCGACCGAGATCACGCCGATGCCGTGCTTGCCGGCCAGCGTCATGCCCGAGGGACTGATCTGCGAGGCGGCCGCGAACGGCATGTCTTCCTGCAGCGGCAGTAATTGCAGGGCGGCGTCCTGGAGCGTGAACCAGTCGGACTTGACCGTGAGGCGCTCGCCGCGGAACAGCCGGCGGATGATCCCGATCGCCTCGTCCTGGCGATCTCGCAGCAGCATCGGATCGATCGCGAGCGTGTGGGCGTCCGACGCCAGCGCACCAGGGCCGGAGCCGAAGATCACGCGTCCGCCCGTCATGTAGTCGAGCTGCACGATCCTCTGCGCCACGTTGAACGGATGGTGATACGGCAGCGAGACGACGCCCGTGGCGAGCTTGATGCGCTTCGTTCGCTCACCCGCCGCGGCCAGGAACATCTCGGGCGACGCGATCATCTCCCAGCCGGTGGAATGGTGTTCACCGCACCAGAACTCGTCGTACCCGAGCTTGTCCAGCTGCTCGACCAGGTCGAGATCGCGGCGGAACTGGAGCATCGGATGCTCCCCGATGGGATGGTGCGGAGCGAGGAACGCGCCGAAATTCAAGCGTGGCATTCAGGGTCTCCTGATGGTGGTGATCGGCGCCCCAACGTTACCATCGGACGCGCGGCCTTGACACCTCGGCC
>QHRT01000078.1 GCA_003220195.1 Candidatus Rokuibacteriota bacterium
AACGAGCACTACCTGCCGCTGCTCTACGCGCTGGCGCTGAAGGACGACGCCGACCGCGTGACGTACTTCAACGACCGGCTCACGATGGGCGGGATCTCGATGCGGTCGCTCTTGATCGGCTGAGCGCTCGGCGGCGCGAGGCGTGCTGATTCACGAGCACGCGAGCGACGGCGACGTCGCCGGCGTCGTCACCGAACTCGCCCGGGGCGTCGATGTCGACGCCCGCGACGGGACGTCGAAGAAGACGCCGCTGATGCAGGCCGTCGAAAGTCCGCGCGCCGGTCCGGACGTCGTCCGCGTCCTGATCGAACGCTGCGCTGACGTGAATGCGGTCGGCGGGCTCTACGCGCCGCAACCCGAATTGAGCTTCGCGGTGTCAGCCGGGAACGTCGAGCAAGTGACCGTGCTGCTGGACGCCGGCGCCGACATCCGATACCGGAAGCCCGAGCGTTACGACGTCCTGATCGACGCGATGTACGGGCGGCCGATCGCCACGGATCCACACCTGGTGCCCCTCGTCCGACTCCTGATCGACCGTGGCGCCAGGCTGGACTCAGTGACCACGTACGAAGAATCCGCGCTCAGCGTCGCGTCGAACAACGGCCGGTTCGACGCCGTTCGCGTGCTGCTCGAGGCCGGCGCGGATCCTGCTCCGCTCGAGTGGACACCGTTGATGCGCGCGATCGCGCTGGGGTCGGTGGCGGAGGTGGAGGCGCAGCTCGCGGGAGGCGCCGACCTGACCGTCCGGGATTTCTGGAGTCGGACCCCGTGGCTGCTCGGTCTTCAGGCTGGTGACGTCGCGAAGGCCAGGCGGCTTCTCGCGGCCGGCGCCGATCGCGCCGACCGGGGACGATGTGGGAAAGTGCCGCTCACGTATCCGATCGGCCACCGCGACGTCGAGATGCTCCGCTGGTTGCTGTCGGAAGGCTTCGATCCGGATCAGGCGGACGACTTCAAGACGACGCCGTTGATGGAGGCCGCCGAGCAGCGACATCCGGAATGCGCGAAGCTCTTGATCGATGCCGGCGCCAACATCCACCTGACCAACCATGTCGGACACCAGGCCATCACTCTTGCCGGCGATCTCGCGGTGGTTCGCCTCCTCGTCCAGCGTGGCGCCGACCTCAACGACATCAGCGACGAGATGCGCGCCGCGCTGACCCGGCTTCCCGCCGACGGCCGCCTGCGCGTCTCGCGTGAGGACTATCTGGCGGCGAACCATCGGCGCTTCGGCGAGAGGAATCCCGATCCGATGAATCTCGCGTTCTGGAAGGCGATGGTGGCGAGCGGGGCGAACGCCTGGGCCGCCAAGCAGCACTTCGGCGACACGAAACGGCTCGACGAGCCGGTCTGGTGCTTCCAACGATTCGGAAAGTCGATCAACGAGCTGCCCGACGGCCGCATCATCGAGATCGGCGGCGAGCACGAGGATCACTACGATCCGGATTTTTGCATCTACAACGACGTGGGCGTGCACCACGGCGACGGCACGTCGACATCTTCGGCTATCCGAGAGACGTCTTCCCGCCAACGGACTTCCATACGGCCACGCTTGTCGGCGGCCAGATCTATATCATCGGCGGCCTCGGGTACCGGGGCGAACGACGCTACGGCGCCACGCCGGTGTATCGCCTCGACGTCGACTCGCTCGCCATCGAGCCCGTGCCGACGACCGGCGAGTTACCCGGGTGGATCACCGGGCGAGATACGACGGGGGGAGCGAAATCCGCGTCTCGGGCGGCAAGCTCTGCGTCGAGCGAGACGGCGCCGAGGAGTACAAGGACAACACGGCGGAGCATGTCCTGAGCCTCAGCACGTTCGTGTGGCGTCGGTCCCGCGGCTGAAGAGCCTGACCGTCGTCGAAGTCGAGGAAGCGCGCACCCGGGATGGTTCTGATATAAACGACGCCGAGGCAGCTCGGGGCCGCGAGAGAGATCGACCGCCCGGCAGCTCCGGCCGGGCGCATCCGAGGAGGCGAGCCATGACCAAGGCGCTACGGATGACGGGCCTCGCGAAACTGCTGGGCGTCATGATGCTGGTGGGGGTGCCCGGCGCGGCGATCGGACAGACTCCGGACCTGCCCAAGCTTCACCTCAAGGTTGTCGGATCGTCGGGCATTCCGCGGCAGTTCGAGCTCTTCGAGAAGCCGTTCTTCACCAAGACGCTCCCCGAGCGGAGCGGCGGCAAGATCACGACCGACTTCGTCTCGCGCGAGGAGCTCGGGCTCAAGGGGTTCGACGACATGCGCGTGCTCCGGCAGGGGACGCTCGACATCGGGACGTCCCAGACGCTGTACGTCGGCGGCGACGAGCCGTTCGCCGAAGGCGTGGACCTCGCCGGCCTGTTCGGAGACATCGACACCGCCTTCAAGGGCCACATGGCCTACAAGAACGCGCTCGACGAACGGCTCCAGAAGAAGTTCGGGTTGAAGCTGATGACGCTCTGGCCCTACCCGGCACAGGTCATCTATTGCCGGCCGCCCATCAAGACGCTGAGCGACCTCAAGGGCAAGAAGGTGCGCGTCTTCGGCCGGACGCTCGGCGACGTCGTGGAGCACGTCGGCGGCGCGTCCGTCACGATCACGTTCGGTGAGGTGTACGAAGCGCTCGAGCGGGGCGCGGCCGACTGCGGCGTGACCGGGACGCTCTCGGGCAACGCCGAGCGCTGGTACGAGGTGACGACGCACCTCTTCGTGCTGCCGCTCGGCTGGTCCACGACGATGCATACGATGAACCTCGCTCTGTGGAACCGGCTCGATGCGAAGACGAAAGAGTTTCTCCGGGTGCAGTTCGCGGAGCTGGAGAAGAAGCTCTGGGATTTCGGCCGGGAGTCGACGCAGGACGGGATCAACTGCAACACCGGCGTCGGCGAGTGCAAGTACGGCTACAAGGGCAAGATGACGCTCGTCACGCCGAGCGCGGCGGACGTCGCGCTCCGAGACCAGATCCTGCGCGACACCGTCATTCCCCGCTGGCTCAAGAGGTGCGGGAAAGACTGCGCCGAGCCGTGGAACGAGACCGCAGGCAAGGTGGTCGGGATTCGGATGAAGGCGCCGTAGATGCTCCGCAGGGTGGACGGGTTTCTCGCGTCGCTCCGCCCGCCGCTCGATCGCATCTCGACGCGCATGGCCCACGTCGGCGGGTGGCTCTTCATTCTCGTCGCGTTCTACGTCTCGTTCGACGTCATCGTGCGGAAGTTCTTCGGCTTCACGACGAAGGGCGCGGACGAGCTCAGCAGCTACGCGCTCGCCATGGGCAGTACGTGGGGCCTCGCGCACGTCCTGCTCGAGAAGGGACATGTCCGCATCGACATGGTGTGGAGCCGCTGCTCCGCGCGGGTGAAGGCGTACCTGAACGTCCTGGCGCTCTTTCTCCTGAACTTCTTCGTCGGGCTCCTGGTGTGGAAGGCGTGGACCATGGTCGTGGAATCGGTTCGCATCGACGCGCAGGCCGCCACGCCGCTGTCCGTGCGCCTCGTGTATCCGCAAGGCCTCTGGGCGCTCGGCCTCACCTGGTTCCTCCTGGTCGGCGTGCTCGTCATGTTGCAGGCCATCGTCTTGCTGGCCGCCGGCGAGATCCGACGCGCGGCGGAGGAATTCGGCCCGGTGCCGCTCTCGGAGGAGCTGGAGCGGGAGATGGCCGCGGTTGCCGGTGTCCCGGCGGACTCCCGACGGGCCGTCTAGCGCATGGGAACCCTGCTCTGGGTCGCCCTCGGCCTCTTGCTGCTCCTCATGGGCCTCGGGACGCACGTCGCCGCGTCCATGGGCATCCTCGGGCTGCTCCTCGGCGTCATCTATTCCGACCGGCCGGTGTGGAACGTCATCGCGCAGATCGCGTGGAACCCGAGCACGGACTTCGTCCTCGTCGCCGTGCCGCTGTTCATCCTGCTGGGCGACATCTTCTTGCGATCGGGCCAGACGCAGTACATGTACACGGCGATCGCGCACTGGCTCAACCGGCTGCCCGGCGGACTCCTGCACACCAACATCGTGGCCTGCGCGATCTTCGGCGCGCCGTGCGGATCGAGTGTCGCCACGGCCGCGACGATCGGGACCGTGGCGATCCCGGCGTTCCGCACGCGGCGCTACGACGAGCGCATGGTCTTCGGGTCGCTCGCCGCCGGCGGGACGCTCGGCATTCTCCTGCCGCCCAGCATCAACATGATCGTGTACGGCGTGCTGACCGACACGTCGATCGGGCGGCTCTACATGGGCGGATGGATCCCCGGGATCATCCTGACGCTCATGTTCATGGCGCTGATCTGGATCCGGTGCAAGCTTCGCCCGGAGCTGGCCGAGCTCGAACCCGCCGTCAGCTGGGGCACCCGCCTGCGCGGACTGCCGCACCTGCTGCCGGTGACGATCATCCTGCTCGTCGTCATTCTCAGCATCGAATTCGGTCTGGCGACGCCGACCGAGTCGGCCGCGCTCGGCGTCGTCGTGACGCTCGGACTGTCGCTCTTCTACGGCCGCGTCAACTTCCGGATGATCCGCGAGGCGTCCGAGTCGACGTTGCGGACGACGTCCATGGTGATGCTGATCGTCATGGCCGCCTACTTCCTCAACTTCGTCATCACCAGCCTCGGCCTGCCCCGGTTCGTCGTCAAATGGGTGCTCGGCCTCGGCGTCTCGAAGACGGCGACGATGATCGCGATCATCATCCTGTACCTGATCCTCGGATGCTTCCTCGAGACGCTGTCCATGATGATCACGACGATCCCGATCATCTTCCCGGTCGTCAACGCGCTCGGGTTCGATCGGGTGTGGTTCGGCGTGCTGCTGGTGATCCTGATCGAGGCCGCGCTGATCAGCCCGCCGGTCGGGATGAACTTCTATGTCATCCAGGGGATCCGGCGCCGGGGGAAGATCGAGGACGTGATCGCCGGGTGCATTCCGTTCCTCGGCGTGATGATCGTCGCGATCGCGCTCTTGACGATCTTCCCGGAGCTCGTCACCTGGCTCCCGAACGTTGTCTACGGCACGCGATAGCCGCTTCGCGGTACGATGCGGCAGACGAGGTGAACACGATGACGACCCGCACCGGCCCTGACCCGATCCTCTTCGAGCTCTTCAAGAACACGCTCTTCGGCATCGCCGACGAGATGGCGTTGACGATCTTCCGGACGGCGTATTCGGGCGTGCTGAAGGACGTGATGGATTACTCGACCGCGTTCTGCGACGAGGACGGCAAGACCGTCGCGCAGGGCCTCACGCTGCCGGCCCATCTCTGCTCGGTGCCCGACGCGATGGCCGCGATCATCCGCCGCTACGGCGACCGCATGCGTCCCGGTGACGTCTACTGCCTGAACGATCCGTTCGAGGGCGGCATGCACCTGCCCGACGTCTTCATCGTTCGCCCGCTCTTCTACAAGGGCGAGCGGCTCGCCTTCGCGGCCACGGTCTGCCACCAGACCGACATGGGCGGCCGCGTGGCCGGCTCGAACGCGTCGGATTCGACCGAGACGTACCAGGAGGGTCTCCGCATCCCGCCGGTGAAGATGTACGACGCCGGGGAGCCGAACGAGACGCTCTTCCGGCTGATCGAGAAGAACGTGCGCGTGCCGGTGCGCGTCTTCGGCGACATGCGGTCGCAGCTGGCCGCGTGTCACATCGCCGAGGCGGCGTTTCTGCGCCTGGTCGAGACCCACGGTCCCGACGTCGTCCGGCGCTCGATGCAGGAGCTGATCGACTACACCGAGCGCCTGACCCGGGCGGCGATCCGCGAGCTCCCCGACGGCGAATGGAGCTTCGAGGACTGGATCGACGACGACGGCATCGACTATGGAAAGCCGGTGCCGCTGAAAGTGACGATCCGGAAGCGCGGCGACGCCATCGTCGCCGACTGGACCGGCTCCTCCGGGCAGGTGAAGGGCGCGATCAACAACACGATGTCGTTCACGAAGGCGGCGACTTACACCTGCATCAAGTCGCTCCTGCCGCTGGAGATCCCGAACAACGAGGGCTTCTACCGTCCGATCCAGGTCATCGCGCCGCCCGGCACGATCGCGAACTGCGTCTTGCCGGCCGCCACCGCCGCGCGCGGCCTCACCGGCTTCCGCATGGTCGATTGCTGCTACGGCGCGCTCGCGAAGATGCAGCCCCATCGCGTGTTCGCGGCGTCGGAGGGCGGCAACACGGGGATCTCGATCGGTGGCTACTACGCCGACCGGCGTCCGTTCATCTACGTCGACTTCCTCTGCTCGGCGTGGGGCGGACGGCCGTGGGCCGACGGCCTCGACGGCAACGCGAACATGATGGGCAATCTCTCGTCACAGCCTTGCGAGGTATGCGAGATCGAGCATCCGCTCGAGATCCTCTCGTTCGAGTTCCTACAAGACGTCGCCGGTCCCGGAAAGTTTCGCGGCGGGGTCAGCGTCCGCCGCGACTACCGGTTCCTCGAGGAGGAAGGCGTTCTCCAGATCCGCTCCGATCGACGAACGTTCCGGCCGTACGGGCTCTACGGTGGGTCGCCGGGCAAGCCGTCGTGGAACATCATCAATCCCGGCCGCGAGGACCGCATCGTCCCCGCCAAGGTGACGATGACGATCAAGCGCGGCGACGTCTATCGCCACGAGCAGCCGGGGCCGGGCGGCTGGGGCGATCCGCTCGAGCGGGATCCCGAGCGCGTCGTGCGCGACGTGCGGAACGAGTTCGTGTCGCTCGGGTCGGCCCGCGACGACTACGGCGTCGTCGTGGACACCGAGCACTGGAAGGTCGACGTGGAGGCGACGGCCGCGCTCCGCGCCGAGCTCCGGGCGAAGCGGGGCTGGAAGGAGACGCCGTTCGTGTCGTGGTGAGTGGCGCGCGCTACGCGCGTCCCCACAATGCTCGCGTCGCGAGCCGCGCGCCCTCCGCCAGCGCGGCGAACTTCAGATACGCGACGCTCGGATGCGTGTCGTTGAACCGCGCGGCCGACGCGGCAAATCCACAGTCGGCGCCGGCAATGACGTTCTCGCGTCCAACGATCTTCGCGAACCTGCCGATCCGCTCGGCGATCAGCTCCGGATGCTCCACCAGGTTCGTCGTATGGCTGATGACGCCCGGGATCAGGACCTTGCCCTCGGGCGGCCGCACGCGCTCGAAGACGTGGTACTCGTGCTCGTGCCGTGGATTCGCGGCCTCGAACGAGTACGCGCCAGCGTCGACCCGCAAGAGGATGTCGACGATGTCCTTCAGCTCCATGTCGTAGATCCGCGGCCCGACGTCGATGCTCTCCACCCGCTGGGCGACCCACTTCCGGCATTCCGCGATGCTCGCGTCGGGGTTCATCATGTAGTAGGTCACGAGTCGCGGGTCGTCGATCTGCAGCACGAAGCCCGCGTCGACGATGGCCCGGTATTCCTCGCGGAGCGCGTCGCCGAGCGCCTGCTCGTACTCCTCGGGCGTCCGATAGAACTCGTTCGCGAGTGTCGCAAAAACGTAGGACGACGCAATCGCCGGCATGAAGACTTCTTCGTGGCGCAGGCCTCCGAGCGCCGTCTTGAGGTTCTCGATGTCCCGCTGAACGAACGCGTGCCCCTTGTAGCTGATCGGCCCCGTGCAGACGTCGACGCCGAATCGACGGTCGCCGCCGCGGCCGCCCGCCCATTCCGCGATCTTCTCCGACCACGCGTAGTAATCCGGAAACGCGCGGTATTCTCGGCCGGTAGCGCGTGGATGGCCCTGCTGTCCCGGAGGCGCCGGCTTGCGTTCGAAGCCGTTGAAGCGCTCGACGACGTAGCCGTAGAAGCTCTCTTTGCCCTGCTCCCCGTCCGTGACGACGTCGATCCCCGCTTCGGTCTGCTTCTGGACGACGTCCGCGACCGCGTCACGCACGAGCTTCGCGTAGGTGCCGCGGTCGTATGGCTGGCCGCGGTCCTTGGCGCGAAGGAGCGGAATGAGCGCGTCGGGCCGGGCGAGGCTGCCGACGTGGGTGGTCAGGATGCGGTCGGTGCTTCGTTTCATCGTCGTCTCCTTGCCGGGGCGTCGTCCTCGAACGGCATTCCGTCCCGCAGGGTATCGCAAGATCCGCGCTCGCCCGGCCGCATCATGCCGTATCGGACACCGCAGCGCCTCGCCGCGGTGTGTTGGCCCGCCAGCCGACCGCGCCCACGACAACCGCCAGCGCGATCGGAAGCGCGAGGCGCCACACGCCGCCCGGACGGAACCACCGCTCCACGATGTCGTCGTCCAGAATCATCTCACCGGCGACGTAACCGAGGATCGCCCCCCCGAGCCAGATGACCCAGGCGTAGCGTCCCATCAACCGCGCCACGAGTCCGCTCCCCCACACCACGATCGGGATCGACAGGGCCACGCCGAAGAGCGCGAGCAGGAAGTCGCCGCGCGCCGCCGCCGCCACCGCGAGAACGTTGTCCAGGCTCATGGCCGCGTCGGCGACGACGATGACCCAGATCGCCTGCCACCAGGACCCGATCGCGCGATGCTGTCCCTCAGCGGGTGCCGGCTGGCGAACCAGGTTGACCGCGATCCAGACGAGCACGAGACCGCCCGCCAGCTGGAGCAGCGGGATCTTCAGGAGATACGTGACCACGAAGATGCAGGCGAGCCGCAGCGCGACCGCCGCGCCGGTGCCCCACAACCGCGCGCGGCGCTGCTGGTGCGGCGGCAGCGTCCGCACGGCGAGCGCGATGACGAGCGCATTGTCGCCGGCGACCGTGAGGTCGATCGCGACGATGCTGAGCGCGCGCAGGGCGAACTCGGCGAGCGTCACGCTAGCCTCGCCGGCGAAAGCGCTCGATCAGCCGCCGCGCCGGCCGGACGAGCGGATGGTCGACGCCGATCAGCGTGACGCCGAGGATCAGAAAGGGGAGACCGGGCACGAACGGCACCACGACACCGACCAGGCCGACGGCGATGAGCGGCAGGGCCACGACGGTTCGGACGACGCTTCCGCGACGACTCACGACACACCTCCCGCGTGGATTTCGCGAGAGGTCTCGATCTCGAGGACGGACCGGATCGCCGGTGGCGGCGATCGTGCTGACGACCCGTCGAGCCCCGAGCCGGGGCGATCTACTCCCCCCTCGGCTTCACTCTATCGTTCGCTCGTGGCGGGCGCAACGCGTGTGGCGGCGCAGCGCCCGGGCGCGCGACGTTGACGTCCAGTCCGCCATCGACGAGATTGACCAGGACGACTGCGCAAGGTTATAAACGCGGCCGGATGCGATCCGAGATCGTCGCCTGGATCAAACAGCACGTGCATCACGGCGACGCTCGAGACGTGTACCCCTATTGGCCTGCGCCGGCCGCGATCATCTCCGACGGCGCGTACGGCGTGGGCGGCTTCCACGGCGACCCGCGCACGCCCGAGAGCCTCGCCGACTGGTACCGACCGCACATCGACGCCTGGGCCAAGTACTCGCGACCGTCGACGACGCTCTGGTTCTGGAACACCGAGATCGGCTGGGCGACCGTCCATCCCGTTCTGGCCGAGTTCGGGTGGGAGTACGTCGAAACGATCGTCTGGGACAAGGGCATCGCGCACATCGCCGGCAACGTCAACGGCGACACCATCCGCCGGTTCCCCGTGACGAGCGAGGTCTGCGTCTTCTACCGACGCCGGCTCGAGTTCCCGACCGCTGATGGCGTCAAGCCAGCCAGGGAGTGGCTGCGCCACGAATGGCGGCGTGCCGGCCTCCCGCTGAATCGCGCGAACGACGCGTGCGGCGTGCGGAACGCGGCGACTCGCAAGTACATGACTCAGGATTGGCTGTGGTACTTCCCGCCGCCCGACCACATGGGACGCCTCGTCGCCTACGCCAACACGCACGGTGATCCCGCTGGTCGACCCTACTTCTCTCTCGACGGTCGACGGCCGGTGACGCCCGAAGAGTGGGCCGGCCTCCGTGACGTCTGGCGCCACCAGCACGCCCTGACGAACGTGTGGACCGAACCACCTCTCGGCGGAGAGGAGCGCTATCGCGGCAACGGCAAGAGATCAGCTCCTCGAATCCACAACCCGGGCAAGAACGCGACGATCCACCTGAATCAGAAGCCGCTCGCGTTCATGCGTCGCATCCTGGCCGCGTGCACCAGGAAGGGCGACGTCGTCTGGGAGCCGTTCGGCGGACTGTGCTCGGCGGCCGTCGCAGCAGCGGCGATGGGCCGAAACCCGTACGCCGCCGAACTCGTGCGTGATTTCCATGCGCTGGCGGTGCGGAGACTCTGCGAAACGTTGATGCGGTAAGCGCGCGGCGCGTTCGAGGCTGCCGCGGGCAAGAAGGCCGTCGCATCCATCGTCCGCACTTCGCGCCGGTTGGTTCCCGTGCTAGGCTGCCCCGGATCTCGCCCGAGGGAAGGCACCTGGATCCGATCCGACTCGAAGTCATCCGCAACGCGCTGACCGTCGCGACCGAGGTGATGGGCTCCGTTCTCCGGCGTACCGCTCATTCCACCAACGTCAAGACCCGCGCCGACTTCTCCTGCGCGCTGTTCGACACTCGGCTGCGCACGGTCGCCCAGGCGTTTGCCATGCCCATGCATCTGAGCTCGATGGCGATGGCCGTGCCCCAGGCCGTGCACGATACCGGACGCGTGCTGCGCGACGGGGACAGTCTCGTCTTCAACTACGTCCCCAAGGGGGGCGTCCACCTCAACGACCTCGTCGTCCTCTCGCCCGTGTTCGTGGACGGCGAGCTGGTGGGCTACGTCGGCAACATCGCGCACCATGTCGACGTGGGGGGCATGACGGCGGGGAGCATCGGCCTGGCCGAGGAGATCTTCCAGGAAGGGCTCATCATCCCTCCGGTCAGGGTCGAGCGCGAGAGCAGCATCGACGGCGACCTGCACACCCTGATCACGAGCAACGTCCGCTCGCCCCGTGAGATGTTCGGCGACCTGCGGGCGCAGATGGGCGCCAACCGCATCGGGGCCGCACGGCTGACGGACATCGTGCAGCGGTGGGGAGCCAAGACCGTCGCGGACGCGATCGAGGAAATCATGGCGGCGACCGAGCGCGAGACGCGCCGGGCGATCGCCGCGCTGCCGGACGGAGAGTGTGAGGCGAGCGGGCAGGTGGACGACGACGGGTTCACCGACGTTCCGATCCGGCTTCAGATTCGTATCCGGATCGAGGGCTCGAGCATCTGCTTCGACACCACGGGATCCGACCCTCAGCGTCGATCGCCCATGGGCGCCACCTATGCGTCGGCCTTCTCGGCCTGCGCATTCGTGTTGAAGTGCCTGCTGCTGCCAGAGACCCCCGTCAACGACGGCTTCTACCGTGCCATCGAGCTGATCTCGCCGCCGGGGACCGTTCTGCACGTCACCCACCCGGGAGCCGTCGCCGGCGGCGGCGAGCTCTGCATGTCGTTCGTCGACACGATCATCCGCGCCTTCTCGACGATCGTGCCCGATCGCGTGCCGGCGTCGAGCAAGGGCTGCCTGGGAAACATCGCCTTCGGCGGCGTGGACCCGCGAACCCGGGAGTTCTACGCCTTCTACGAGACCATCGGGGGCGGGTACGGGGCTCGGTCGAGCGACGATGGCATGGACGGCGTGCAGACCCACATGTCGAACGCCCAGAATGCCCCGATCGAGGTCGTCGAGACACAGTATCCCGTTCGCATCGTGCGGTACGAGCTGATTCCCGATTCGGCCGGCATCGGGACCTATCGGGGTGGCCTGGGCATCCGGCGCGACTACCTGTTCGATCACGAGGCCACCTTCTCGATTCTGTCCGACCGCGCCCGCACCGGCCCGCGCGGGCTCTTCGGTGGCGGCGACGCCATCCCCGCCCGCTACATCCTCAATCCGGAGGGCGCGAATGCCCGCGTTCTGCCCTCCAAGGGAACGACGCGCGTTCGGCCCGGAGACGTGGTGAGTATCCAGACGCCCGGGGGCGGCGGCTATGGCCCGCCCTCGAAGCGGCCCGCCGAGCTCATCGAGCGCGACCTGCGTACCGGCAAGATGACCCGGTCGACTTGATGCCGGTAAGCGGCGGGGCGGCCCCGGTCGTGGTCGCCGTTGACATCGGCGGCACGTTCACCGACGGCGTCCTCGTGGACGATCAGGCCCGGGTGCTGGCCGCCAAGGTCCTGTCCACTCCCGACGATCCCAGCGGCGGATTCTTTCACGCCCTCGAGGTTCTCATGCAGCAGTCCGGGTTGGCCGCCGCCGGCATGAGGGCCATCGGCCACGCGACGACCGTGGCCACGAATGCGATCATCGAGGGCACGCTGCGTCCGACGGCGATGATCACCACGGCGGGGTTCCGCGACATCCTGGAGATCGGCCGCCAGGTCCGCCCTCACCTCTATGACTTCTTCGCCGTCAAGCCGGAGCCGCTGGTTCCACGCGACCTCGTCTTCGAGGTCCGCGAGCGCGTGGGTCCCGGCGGCCAGATCGAGACGCCGCTCGACGAGGAGCAGGCGCGGCAGGTTCTCCGCGAGATCGCGGGCCGTGGCGTTTCGGCCATCGTCATCTGCCTGTTGCACGCCTACGCCAACCCGGAGCACGAGCTGCGCCTGGAACAGCTTGCGCGGACGCTGGTGCCCGGGCTGCGCGTCGCGCGATCCTCGTTCGTGTCGCCGCGACTGGGCGAGTACGCGCGCGCGTGCACGACCGCCTTGAACGCCGGCCTGCTGCCCATCGTAGGCGACTATGCAGAGCGCATCCGAGGCGGTCTCTCCGCCGCGGGCCTGAACTGCCCGATCTGGGTCATGCAGTCCTCAGGCGGGGCCATGAGCCTCGAAGCGACGGCGGCCAGCCCCGTGAACATGATCGAATCCGGGCCGGCTGCCGGGATCCAGGCGGCGGTGGAGTTCGGCAAGCGCCTCGATCTGCCGAGTCTCCTGACGCTGGACATGGGCGGCACCACCACCAAGGTCGCCGTCGTGCTGGACCACAAGCCGCTGCTGATCCACGACTACGAGGTGGGGGCCCGCGGGTCGGGGGCGGCGCGGGCCGAGCGCGGGCGCGGCTACCCGATCAACAGCCCGGTGATCGACGTCATCGAGGTCGGCACCGGAGGAGGCAGCATCGCGTGGATCGACGCAGGGGGACGGTTCCGCGTCGGGCCGCTGAGCGCGGGCGCGGTCCCGGGCCCGGCCTGCTACGCGCGGGGCGGGACGCACCCGACCGTGACCGATGCCAGCCTGGTCCTCGGTCTGATTCCCGTCGCCGAGCCGCTGGGCGGCGAGATCGTGCTGCGCCGGGACCTGGCGGAGCGCGCGCTGATGGAGGACATGGGACGGCCGCTGGGGCTCGAGCTCACCACCGCCGCGGCCGGGGTGGTCGAGATTGCCGAAGCTTCGATGGCGCGGGCTATCTACTCCGTGACCGTCGATCGCGGCCACGACCCGGCCGATTTCACCATGATGGCGTTCGGGGGCGCGGCGCCCCTCTACGCCTGCTCGGTCGCGGAAGAGGTAGGAGTCACGCGCGTCGTCATTCCGCCCGTGCCGGGCGTCTTCTCGGCGCTCGGCGTGGTGCTGGCTGACGTGCGCATCGACCTCGTCGAGACTCATCTGGCCCCGCTCGTCCCTGCATCACTGGAGGAGCTGCAGCAGCATCTCGATCGCCTCGCGGCGACAGGGAGAGCGGCCGTGGAAACGGAAGGCGTCCCCGCGTCGGACGTGGAGATCATCCGAACACTGGCGACGCGCTACCGCGGGCAATCCGGCATCCTGGACATCTCCGTTGGTCCCGCGCTGGCGGCCGAAGACCTGTCCGGGCTTCGGCAGCGCCTCGGCGAGTCGCACCAGCGCGAGTTTGGCTTCGTCGACTTCGACGACCCGATCGAGGCCGTCAACGTCGGGATCACGGCCCTCGGTCACCGGCCCCATCGGGCCAGGGTGCGCTCGACCCTCGCCCAGCACCCCACCATCCACGGCGAGACCCGGGCCGTGATCGATCGCGATCGCGGGCTGGAAGCGATTCCGCTGATCGGTCGCGGGCGGATCGAGGACCATACCCTGCTGAACGGTCCGGTCCTCGTGCTCGACTCCGGATCGACGACCGTCGTGCGGCCAGGCTGGAACCTGCGTGTCGAGCAGGACTGTCTGGTCCTGCGAAGAGGGGAGAGAACATGACCGGCAACGAGAAGTGCGGTGGACAGTGGCGGAGCGCCGGCGCGCTCCTGGCTCTGCTGCTGGGAATCTCGCTCGTCGGCGGACGATCGGCGGCGGCACAGGCGCCGGCACTCCGGCTGGTCCCTCCCGCCGTCCTCACGGCAGGCGAGATCAACTGCGCCGCCGACTTCGGCGCCCCTCCCAATCAGTTCATCGACGCGGCGGGGAAGCAGCAAGGCGTCAACCCCGACATCATGGCGCAGGTCGCGAAGGAGCTGAACGTCCAGCTGAAGTGGACCAATCTGCCGCTCGGCAGCCAGATCGCGGGACTCCAGGGCAAGCGCTTCGACGCCATGTGTGGGAGCACGATCGTCAATCCCGATCGCCTCAGGGCCATGTACATGATCCCGTACATCCGGTGGGGCCGAGTGATGATGTCGCGCGCCGACGAGCCCAGCCCCCTGACGTGCGCGCCCACGGACTACGACGCGTGCATCCAGCAGCTCGCGGGCAAGACCGTGCTGACGGGCACCGGCAGCATCGAGCACACGGACCTGAAGCAGTGGAGCGACGAGTTCGTCAAGCAGGGCAAGCCGCCCATCAAGATCCAGGGGTTCGAAAACCAGGGGCAGGCGGCGGCGGCCCTCGCGCGCGGCGTCGGCACCATCTCGTATCACGAGGACCCTCAGGTCGTCTTCTTCATGGGGCAGTTTCCGAACCGGTTCAAGATCCTGTTCCAGGGATACAAGCTCTCGCCGGTTTCGCTCGCCGTGCGGCGCGAGCCCGACGCCATCCCGCTTGCCGACGCCCTGGTGCTAAGAAGTGGAACCTGACGCCGGTCGAATCGTTCGACTACCAGAAGTAGACCGGGCCTGACCGCTGGCGCTCGACGAGCGATCCGATGTGGGACTGGAGCCTGTTCTGGAAGCAGCTGCTCGAGCGGGACGCGATCCGCGCGGCGGAGGCGACCATCTCGGCCGCGATCGTCGGGCAGCTCATCGGCGTCACGCTGGGAATCCTGCTCGGCGCCGTCGGCGCATCGCGTCGGCGCTGGCCGCGCCGTGTCGTCGACGCCTATGTTCGCGTCTTCCGCGGCACGCCCCTGCTGCTCCAGATTCTCGCGTTCTACATCGTGCCCTCGGAGTACGGCATTCAATTGCCGGTGTTCGTCGCCGGCGCGCTGGCCCTCGGCATGAACGAGGCGGCGTATCTCTCCGAGGTGGTGCGCAGCGGACTCATGTCCGTGGACCGTGGACAGCGCGAGGCGGCCCAGGTCCTGGGCATGTCGAGCGCGCAAGTGCTCCTGTGGGTGACGCTGCCGCAGGCGGCGCGGGTGATGATCCCTCCCATGGGCAATGCCTTCAACGCGATGCTGAAGACGACCTCGCTCCTCGGATTCATCTCGTACGAGGAGCTGCTGCGCCACGCCAATCTCGTGCTCGACACGGTCTACCGTCCATTCGAGATCTTCGCCGTGATCACCGTGTACTACCTCGCGATGACCACCGCCTGGGGCCTCGTGCAGTCGCGGCTCGAGCGGTACTTCCGCGTCGGCGGCTCGGCCCCGGTGGCCCGGCGGCGGCCGATGCCTCGCCTCGCCGAGGTCTGATGCCCGGCGCTCCCGCCCCCGCGCTCGGACTCACCGGCACCCTGGCGCTCCTCGTGAGCCCACTCGTGCTGTCCGCGGTGTGGGTGACCATCTGGACCGCGATCGCCGCCCAGGCGATCGCCGCGCTGTGCGGCGTCCCGCTGGCTCTCGCCGAGCTCTCGTCGCTGAAACCGCTGAAGGCCGTGGCCTGGTTCTACAACTGGCTGTTCCAGGGAACGCCACTGCTGATGCAGCTGATCTTCTTCTGGGCCGTCCTGCCCATCCTCGGGCTGCGCCTGCCGCTGATCGTGGCCGGCATCGTGGCCCTGGCGCTGAACGAGGCCGCCCGGATGTCGCAGATCATCCGGGCCGCGATCATCGGCGTGGACGCGCGCCAGTTCGAGGCCGCCCGCACCCTCGGCATGTCGAGCTGGCAGATCTTCCGGCTGATCATCGTGCCTCAGGCCCTCCGGCTGATGCTGCCTCCGACGGGCAACGAGCTGAACTATCAGTTCAAGGCTACCTCGCTGCTCGCCGCCATCTCGGTCGTCGAGCTCACCCGTCAGACCTTGAACTTCGCGGACCGTGATCCGGCCCACCCTCTTCCCTACTTCGCCGTGGCCGCCTTCTACTACTTCGCCATGAGCACGGCCTGGGGCCTGGTGCAGCAGCGTCTCGAGAACCGCGCCGAGCGGCGGGGATTCGCCGAGTCCTGACGATCGTGGACGACGACGCGCCGCTGTTGCGCATCCAGAAGGTCTCCAAATGGTATGGATCGCACCAGGTCCTCTGCGACGTGTCGCTGGACCTCGCCAGGCGCGAGGTCCTGGTCATCCTCGGGCCGAGCGGATCGGGCAAGAGCACCCTGCTCAGGGCGATCGCCCAGCTGGTGGAGATCGATTCGGGCAGCATTTTCCTGGAGGGCGAGATGCTGGGCTTCCGCGACGAGGGGCGGCGCAAGCTGCCCGCTCACCGCATCGATGCTCAGCGGCGCGAGACGGGGATGGTCTTCCAGAGCTTCAATCTCTTCGCTCACCTCACCGCGCTCGAGAACATCACGCTCGCCCCGCGCCGCGTGCTCAAGCAGACGCGCGGCGAGGCCGAGGCGACGGCCATCCAGCTCCTGGAGCGCGTGGGACTGCGCGAAAAGGCGGGGAGCTACCCGAACCAGCTCTCGGGGGGTCAGCAGCAGCGCGTGGCCATCGCGCGCGCCATGGCGATGAATCCCAAGGTCCTGCTCTTCGACGAGCCGACCTCCGCCCTCGATCCGGAGACGATCCGCGAGGTCCTCGACATCATGGTCGACCTTGCCCACCGCGGCGTGACCATGATCGTGGTCACTCACGAGACCAGCTTCGCCCGCGAGGTCGCTCATCGCGTCGCGTTCATGGAGCACGGCCGCATCCTGGAGGTCGCCCCGGCCCGAGCGTTCTTCGACTCCCCGAATCACCCAAGATCCGCGGCGTTCCTGGGACAGATTCTGTAAGGAGCACCGGGGCGGCGTGCCCGGGCGATGGTTCGCCCGAGTCGCCCTGACGTCACGCGCGCGACCCCCCGCGCGCGACGTGCAGGTGGAGGATCTTTCCCGCGGCCGTGGCCAGTGGGGCGCTGCGCTCGACGCGGAGCAGCTCGGCATCTCGCCACGCGAGACCCATGACCGCCTCTGCGCCCGGACTCCGACTGATTGCCGCGAGGAACCGCGGCGGGATCCAGCGTTCCGAGGGCCGGATGCACCAGCAGGCGGAGCTGCGGTCGCCCGTCCTCGTCTCCTGCTCGACGAGCTGGTGATCCGTGGGGCCTCCGCCGAAACGTGCTGGCAGCACTTCCTCGAGCACCCGGACGACGTCGGTGTCGAGGAAGGTGATGCCACCTGCAGTGAGTTTCTCGAGGCTCCGAATCATGTGCAGATGGGTGGTCCAGCCCAGGTCTTGAAGAGGACAAGCGCAGCGCGTGAGCGCTCCAGCGGTACCGAGCGTGCAACCCCGGCGAACCAGGGTCGAGTTGTGAAAACCAGCGGCTGACCGTCGCGCCAAACGCCGAGAGTTCGAGGAGGATGACGATTTGCGCAGCGCCCGGTACCCCCCAGACGCCATGGATCCAGCGATCGCCACCCATTGCGTGAAAGACCAGGCCGGCGTCGACGGCACGGTCGCGCACATACGCCAAGTCGATGGAGAGCCGGGTTCCTTCCCCCCGGCTGCCGCCAGTTTGGAGCGGCACGTGGTGCCTCGCACCCGGAGGACCGAAGCGCCCGGGGTCCGCGTGAATGACCGCATTCCCCCGCACGATGGGACTCCGTCCCTTGAACTCGTCTACGCTGAGGTAAACGCCGCGCCTGTAGAGCTCGACGAGCGCGCTTTCCACTCCATCTCGACGGACCAGCCGTTCGAGGTCCTCCGGCTCGCACCCTGCGAGGGCCAGCAGCTCCCGGTACGGGCTCCGGGGATTGTCGTAGATCGCGAATCTGGCGAGGGCCAGGAAGTCCGTCTCACGGTGCTCGAGGCGTCTGCGCAGGGTCGTTCGCGCTTCCTCCAGACCCATGGGATGTCGAAGGAAGGAAGGGAGTTTCGAGAGGAAGCGGCCGCCGGCGAGGAGATCTTCGAAGGAGGGGAAGCGAGTCG
>QHRT01000079.1 GCA_003220195.1 Candidatus Rokuibacteriota bacterium
GCCGTTCGCGTATTGAACGTACGCGAAGAAAGGAGAAGTCCATGAAGCGTTCCCTGGCAATCCTCACGGTGCTGATGCTCGCGGTCGGTACGCTCGGGGCACCGGCGCCGTCGTTCGCACAGTCGAAGAGCGAGCTGATCATCGGCCTCCAGTGCGACCGCACCGGACCGACCCAGATCGTCGGCACGGTGCTCTGTCCCGCGTTCCACGACTACATCACGCTCGTGAACTCGAAGGGCGGCATCGAAGGGCACCCGGTCAAGGCGATGGAGATCGATCACGAGTACAAGGTGCCGCCGGCGGTCGAGTCGTACGAGCGCTTCAAGAAGGAAGGCGCGGTGACGATGGCGATCTACGGCACGCCGCAGATCTACGCGCTCGCCGCGAAGCTGACCGAGGACCGGATCCCCGGGACCTCGCCGGGCTTCGGCAGCGCCGCCGCGGCGGACGGGCAACGCTATCCCTACATCTTTCCGATCGCCGCGACCTACTGGTCGCAGGGCGCCGCCGCGGTCGACTTCGTGAAGAAGCAGCTCGGCGGCAGCCTGAAGGGCAAGAAGATCGCCTACATCTTCTACGACAACCCGGCCGGCCGTGAGCCTATCGAGGTGATCGAAGACCTGGCCACGAAGGAAGGGTTCCAGCTGAAGACGTTCGCGGTTCCGCCGCCCGGCGTCGAGATGGGCGCGCAGGTCCTCGACATCGCGCAGCGCTACCGGGCGGACTACGTGATCGCGCATCTCTTCGGCGGAGCGCCGTCGGTGTCGATCAAGGAGTTCAAGCGCGTCGGCTATCCGCTGAAGAAGGTCGTGTCGTTCGTGTGGGGCGCGGCCGAGGCCAACATCGACGGGGCCGGCGGCTTCGCCGTGGCCGAGGGCTACTACGCGATGCAGTTCGCCGGCGTCGGCACGGACTACCCCGTGCTGAACGACATCCGGGACATGTACAAGAAGCAGGGCAAGCCCGCGCCGAAGGAGATGGCGTCGACCGTGTTCTACAACCGCGGCGTGCTCATCGCCGCGCTCCACGTCGAGGCGCTCCGCAATGCGGTGAAGGCGAAGCCCGACGGCAAGATCACCGGCGAGGACGCCAAGAAGGGGTTCGAGAAGATCTCCAACTTCACGCTGGGCGGCCTCGTGCCGCCGCTGAAGGTGACGCCCACCGACCACGAGGGCGGCGGGCTCGTCCAGATCTGGCAGGTGAAGGGCGGGAAGTTCGAGAAGGTGACCGACTGGTTCTCCGCGTACCAGGACGTCGTCGGCAAGCACATCAAAGAGGCCGCGGCGAAGAAGTAGACGGGAGATCGTCATGCTGGCGCTGAACAACATCGAGGTCATCTACGACGGGGTCATCCTCGTGCTGAAGGGGGTCTCCCTCAACGTGCGCGAGGGCGGCATCACGACGCTCCTCGGTGCCAACGGCGCCGGCAAGACGACGACGTTGAAGGCGATCTCCGGCTTGCTCCGGTCCGAGCGCGGCGACGTCACGAAGGGGTCGATCGAGTTCAACGGCGAACGGATCGACCGGCTGCCCCCGCACGCGATCGTCAGGCGGGGCATCGTGCAGGTGTTCGAGGGGCGCCGCGTCTTCGAGCACCTGACGACCGAGGAAAATCTCGTGGCCGGGGCGCACATCCAGCCGGACCGGAAGCTGGTCGAGGCCGGCATCGCGCGCGTGTACGAGTACTTCCCGCGGCTCAAGGAGCGCCGGACGGTGCAGTCCGGCTATCTGTCGGGCGGCGAGCAGCAGATGCTCGTCATCGGTCGCGCGCTCATGTCGAACCCGCGCGTGATGCTGCTCGACGAGCCGTCGCTCGGGCTCGCGCCGATGCTGGTCGAAGAGATCTTCGAGATCATCAAGCGCCTCAACGAGCAGGAGAAGCTCACGGTGCTGCTCGTGGAGCAGAACGCGACCCTGGCCCTCGGCATCGCGGAGTTCGGGTACGTCATGGAGAACGGCCGCATCGTGCTGGACGGACCGGCAGCGGCGCTCCAGCAGAACGCCGACATCAAGGAGTTCTACCTCGGCCTCACGGAGGTCGGAGCCCGGAAGTCCTACCGCGACGTGAAGCACTACAAGCGACGGAAACGGTGGTTGAGCTGACCGCTCGTGGACCGATCGACCGCGGCTGCGCTCGATCGGTCCCACGGGCTGTCGAAGGGGAGGGACACGTGATCCGACGCATTGCAGGGTGGGCGATGCTGGTGATCGTCAGTGTCGTGACGCTCGGGGCGTGCGCGACGATGAGCGGCGAGCCGAAGCCAACGCTCTACAAGCGCCTCGGCGGCCGCGAAGGCATCAAGATCGTCGTGGACGATTTCGTGTCGATCCTGGCCGGTGATCCCCGTGTGAACGCGCGCTTCAAGGATCTGAAGCCCGCGGACCTCGAGCGGGTGAAGACCAATGCGGCGGATCAGGTGTGTGAAGCGACCGGTGGTCCCTGCTCCTACCTCGGCAAGGACATGAAGGCGGCCCACCAGGGCATGAAGGTCACCGACGCGGAATGGGATGCCACCGTCGAGGACCTGGTCAAGGCGCTCGACAAGAACAAGGTCCCGGAGAAGGAAAAGAGCGAGCTGCTCGGGGTCTTGAGCCCGATGAAGAAGGACATCGTGGGCCAGTGAGCGTCGCGGGGGAGCCCGGCGTGAAGAAGATCGATCGGCGGACCGGCTACTGGAACCGCGAGAAGGAGACCATGTCCGCGGGCGCGCGGGAGGCGTACCAGAGTCACTGGCTCGCCGAACTGGTCCGGCACGCATGGGACCGAGCGCCGGGCGTGCGACGACGTCTCGAGCACGCCAGGCTCACGCCGGCCGGGCTCCGCACGGTCGACGACCTGGCGCGGCTGCCCGTCATCAAGAAGAGCGAGATGCCCGATCTGCAGAAGGCCGATCCGCCGTTCGGCGGCTTCTGCACGGTGCCGATGTCGAAGGTCCGGCGCATCTTCGTCTCGCCCGGACCGATCTTCGAGCCGATGGGGCCGGAGGTCAGCGGGTTCCACGCCGAAACGGGCCTCTTCGCGGGCGGCTTCCGCGCGGGCGATATCGTGCTGAACACCTTCGCGTATCACCTGACGCCCGCGGCGCACGAGCTCGACGAGGCGCTCTCCCTCATCGGCTGCACCGTCGTGCCGACCGGCGTCGGCAACACCGAGATCCAGGTTCAGGTGGCGCAGAAGCTCGGCGCCACGGGCTATCTCGGCACGCCCAGCTTCCTGATGACGCTGCTCAAGCGCGCGGAGGAGCTCGGCGCCGGCCGCCTCGGCTTCCACGTCGCGCAGGTTGGCGCCGAGGCGTTGCCGGAATCGCTACGCCGTCAATTCGAGGAGGAGCACGGCATCCTGACGCGGCAGGGCTTCGGCACGGCGGACATCGGCATGATCGCCTTCGAGTGCATCGAGAAGAATGGGATGCACCTGGTCGACGACGCGATCACGCAGGTCTGCGACCCGCAGACCGGGGAGCCGCTGCCGCACGGGCAGATCGGCGAGATCGTGGCCACCGTCAACCAGGCGACCTATCCGATGATCAGGTTCGCGACCGGGGATCTCACGATCATCACCGACGAGTCGTGTCCCTGCGGCCGGACCTCACCGCGCATGCTCGGCTGGCGCGGCCGCGCGGACGAGGTCACCAAGGTCCGCGGGATGTTCGTGCATCCGCGCCAGGCCGACGAGGTCGCCGCGCGCGCGCGCGGCGTCGCGCGCCATCAGGTGATCGTGGGCCGCGAAGGCCATCAGGACACGCTGGTGCTGCGTGTCGAGCTGGCCCCGGACGCGGAAGAGAAGCCGGTCGTCGCGGCACTGGAGTCCGCGATCCGCGACGTGATGAAGCTGCGCGGAACGGTGAAGGTGGTCCCGCCGGGCACGATCCCCGAGAACGCGAAGAAGATCTCCGACGAGCGCACGTGGGAGTAGCCTGGTTTCATGACGGACGAGCCCGTTCCGCCGACGGACGTCTACGAGCGAAAACGCGTGCGCGCGCTGGACACCGAGATGGCCTACGTCGATGTCGGGCAGGGCGATCCCGTCGTGTTCCTCCACGGCAATCCGACCTCGTCGTACCTCTGGCGCAACGTCATCCCGCACGTCGAGCCGCTCGCGCGCTGTCTTGCGCCCGATCTCGTCGGCATGGGCGACTCGGGCCAGTCGCCCGCCGCGTCCTATCGCTTCGTCGACCACGCCCGCTACCTGGATGCGTGGTTCGCGGCGCTCCGCCTGGACCGGAACGTGACGGTCGTCGGACACGACTGGGGGTCGGCGCTCGGGTTCCACTGGGCGCGGCGCCATCCCGAACGGCTCGCCGGTCTCGTCTACATGGAGGCGATCGTCCGGCCCCTCACGTGGAACGACTGGCCGGAGAACGCGCGCGGGATCTTCCAGCGCATGCGCTCGCCCGCGGGCGAGGAGCTCGTGCTCCAGAAGAACGCGTTCGTCGACCGGATCCTGCCCGCGAGCGTGATGCGCCGGCTCGGCGACGACGAAATGGAGCGCTACCGGCGCCCCTTCCGTGAGCCCGGCGAGTCGCGGCGGCCGACGCTGACCTGGCCGCGCGAGATTCCGCTCGAGGGTGAGCCACCGGACGTCGTGGCCATCGTCCAGGACTATGCGACGTGGCTCGAGCGGAGCGACGTCCCGAAGCTCTTCGTCAACGCCGATCCCGGCTCGATTCTCGTCGGGGCCCAGCGTGACTTCGCTCGCGGGTGGCCGAACCAGCGCGAGGTCACGGTGAAGGGCCTGCACTTCGTCCAGGAAGACTCGCCGGCGGCGATCGGTCGCGCCATTGCCGCGTTCGTCGCGCAGGACGCGCGACGGCGCTGATCTGCCCCGCGCGGCGTCGTTCGCACACCTCTCCCGTCGATGACGTGATCGCCCGATGATCTGCCTGGCCGAGCTGACGACTCGCGAGGCCGCTCGAGTGGCCGCCGACCCGCGCGCCGTCGTGCTCCTGCCCCTCGGCGCGATCGAGCAGCATGGCCCGCACCTGCCACTCTTCGTCGATCTGCTGGGCGCGGAGACGCTCGCGGCGGAGATCGCGCCGTATCTGAAGCGAGCCGGCTACCGGCTTGTGCTCGCGCCGGCGCTGCCGTACGGCGTCAGCACGCTCGCCGTCGGATGGAGCGGGACCGTGTCGCTCTCACCCGCGACGTTTCGCCGCCTGGTCGTCGAGGTCGTGCGCTCGCTCGCCCGCTCGGGGTTCCGGCGCTTCGTGCTGACGAACTACCAGGCCGATCCGGATCACCTCGAGGCGATGACGGCGATCCGGCGCGCGCTGATGCGACCGCCCGGGCTGACGGTGCTGTTTGCGGGCTTCGCTCCGGGGCCCGGCGGTATCAGTCGGATGATCAACCCACGCGTTCGGCGGGCGATGAAGAGTCCGCGTCCCGATGCCGAGTGGCACTCGGGCGAGCTGGAGACGGCGCTGGTGCTGTGGCGGCGGCCGGCTCTCGTCCGCCGCGCTCTCGCGCGGAGACTCCCGCCGATCTGGGTCGATTTCCACGGGCGGCTGCGTGCCGGCGCGCGCAACTTCCGCGAGCTCGGGCCCGGCGGCGCCGGCTACTTCGGCTGGCCCGCCACTCCGCGCGCGGCGACAGGCCGGACGGTGATGAAGCTCAGGGCTCGGCTGATCGCCGCCGAACTCCTGGCGGCGCTCGACCCGCCTGCCCGCGCGTCGCGTCGCGCGAGCATCGACCGGTCGGCTCCTGGAAAGCATCGAGCGCGGAAAGGTTGATCGTTCACGATCTCTCGACGTGTCGAAGCCGGAGAGCGGGTGACGACGCTCACGCCAGACGCGCCGAGACCGTGGTCAACGGCGCGTACGAACCGTTCCAGACGCCGCGGAAGGGATTGTCCATGTCCCGCAGCACACCGAGCACGAAGGCGAGCGTGCCGGCGACGGCGGCGACCAGCGGAACCGACAGCCACAGCGCATGGATCCCGAGGGCGAGGAAGCCGCCGACCACCATCAGCGAGGCGAAGAAGACGAGTTTCCACAGCGTGGAGGGAATGCGCGCCGTGCTGATGCTGAGCCGCGCGTCTCTGGCCTGCATGACGCGGGAGAGCGCGCGCAGCAATTCCTCGTACACGACCGCGTCCTTGGCGGCCGCAACCTCTACGCCGCGCACCGCCTGCGCCAGCGCCGCAAAGCTCTGCTGCGCTGCCGCACTCGGGCGGCCCTCCGCCAGCCGCCCTGGCTCGTCGCCGGTCGTATCCCGGATGTAGCGCCGCGCGGCGAGTCTCACGCGGGTCGCCGGCTCGTGCTCGGAGAAGAACGTGGCGACGCGGCAGAGGTCTTCGAGCGCGGCCGCTTCGCGCTCCAGTCCCGTCTGGACCTCGGTGAACTGCTGCCACACCACGAACAGCATGAACGCGACGATGATGCCGTACACGTTGCCGAGCACCGCGAGGTACGCGGCCACGGCGTGGATCTCCACGTGGAGCGCGGCGGGACTCAGGACGGCCGAGAGCGCGGCCTTGGCGACCGCGCCGGCGACCACGGCGGCGAGCACACCGAGGAGAAGCACCGGGGCGCTCGTCAGCTGGACGACTGCGGCAAGGCGCGGCGCGCCTTCAGCTCGGAGAGCTGACGGTCGAGCCGCTCGGCGCGCTCCATGCGCGCGAAGCTCGACTCGAGGTCTTCCTCGGTGAGCTCGAAGAGCGCGGTGCCCCGCGCGGTCTCCTCACGCACCGTGTCCTCGATCCGGCCGAGCGCCGCCGCGGGACCGCTGTCCGTCGTCTCGAACGCGGCGCGGCCGGCCCGGACGCGGGCGCGCGCGGTGCGATGCCGGCTCATGAGCAGGGCCTTCTTGCTCTCGGCCTCGCGCAGCTTCAGCTCGAGCTTGTCCAGCGTCTCCCGCAAGAGCTCCACGTCCTTTCGGTGCTCCTCGGCCTGCTCGGCGAAGAGCTCGCCGGTCTCGTGGAGCGTGTTGTGCCTTTCGAGCGCGCGCTTGGCGAGCCCGTCCTGACCGCGGTCCACCGCGAGCTCGGCCTTGTGCATCCAGTCCGTCGCGCGCGCGCGCGCGTCGATGCTCTTCTCCTCGACCAGGTGCTGTTCCGTGAGCGCGACCGCGAGCTGGGTCTTCACCTGGATGTACTGGTTGTGGAGGTCGAGGAGGATCTGCTTCACCATCTTTTCCGGATCCTCGGCGCGGTCCACGAGATCGTTCAGGTTGGCCCGAATCAAGAGGCTCACTCGCTCCAGCAGCTTCATGACGTTCTCCCTCCAGCGCCCGGGTGCAGCGGGGATCCGCCGCACCCGGGCGCGCTGTCGTTCACGAACGCTCAGGACTGTGGCTTCTCCGGCGGCGGCGTCTCCTGCGCGGCCGCGGCGCGGATGGCGGGCACTCTCGCGAACAGGTCGCCGACCTTCACGCCGGCCAGCGTCTCGAAGAGCGCCGGCACCTGCGCGATCATCTGCGCGACGTCGGCCACGATCTTGTTGGCGCCCGCGGCGTGGCCGTCGCCGGTCGACACGATCGTGATCCTGTCGACCTTGGAGAGCGGCTCGGCCATCGCCCGCACCACGTCCGGCATGCCGGTCAGGAGCTTGTCGATCACCGCCGCCTGGTTGTACTCGTGGAACGCGGCCGCCTTGACCGTCATGGCCTGGGCCTCGGACTGCCGCCTCGGCGGTGCCTTTCAGGCGGATGACCTCGGCGCCGGCCGTGCCTTCGGCGCGCGCGGCCTCGGCGCGGCCCTCGGCCTCGCGGACGAGGCGCGACTTCTCGGCCGTCGCGAGCGTCTCGATGCGCTGCCGCTCGGCCTCCGCCTGCTTCAGCACGGTCGCCGCGAGCTCCCGTTCGCGGCGCAGGATCTCCGCCTCCTGCACCTTGATCTGCTCTTCCTTCTCGACGCGCTGGATGCGGACCGCTTCCGCCGCGACGCGCTGCTGCTGGACGTTCGACTCGATCTCGTACGCCTTGTCCGCCAGGGCCGCCTGCTTCTTCACGATTGCGGTGTAGTCGGCGCGCTTGACGTCCAGATCGCGCTGGGCATCGGCCTGCCGCCCGAGCGACGCGGTCTCGGCGACGACGCGCTCCTGGTCCGCGTTCGCCTTCGCGACCGCGGCGTCCCGCAGCGCGGCGGCGCGCCGGACCTCGGTGTCTCTGAGCGCTTCCGCCGCGGCGATGTCCGCTTCCTTCTTGATCCGCGCGATGTCCGGCTTGC
>QHRT01000069.1 GCA_003220195.1 Candidatus Rokuibacteriota bacterium
ATGGTGGGCTGCGCGTGCGCGACGGCCGGCACGCCAGACACCGTCAACGCGAACATCACGAGCACAGCGAGCAATCCAGATCGTTTCACAGCATGTTCCTCCGTTTTCGAGTGGGTGACAGGGTGGACAATGACCAGTTCATTCCAGCGACCGAGGTCTCACCTCCTTCTCGTCTCTCAGACATCGGCCGCTCAATAGGCATGGCGCGTGCCGCTTCTCGATACGCTCCTCACGACGAACGCAAGAGGCTGAAAGCATTCGCCAAGCGCAGCACGACGACGTGCGGATCCGGCGCAGCGCGCGCCGGGAGAAATGCCGACATGTTGGGAGGCTGCCGAAGGGATGGCAGCGGGCGGGATTGCTGAGGATGGTGAGTGGACGCGCGACGGACGGCGGCGCTCGTCCGGGATCAGGACCGGCGGACGATGCCGAGCTTCTTCATGCGGGCCTCCAGCGTCGTCCGCTTGAGGCCCAGGATCTTCGCGGCGCCGCGCTCGCCGCTGACACGCCACCCGGTTTCCTCGAGCACCGCGACGATGTGCTGGCGCTCGACGTCCTCGAGGGCTCGGAGTCGTGCCGTTGGACTTCCGCCGGCTCGCGGCAACACGTTCCCGAGCTCGAAGCGGCCGTCCGGCGAGAGGATGACCGCTCGCTCGATGACGTGCTGCAGCTCGCGCACGTTCCCGGGCCACGAATAGGCGGTCAGCCGGTCCATCACGTCAGGACTCGGCGACCCCACGCGCTTTCCCATCTTCGACGCGTAGTGCGCGGCGAAATGCCGGGCGAGGCACGGAATATCCTGTCGTCGCTTTCTCAAGGGGGGGATGACGATCGGAAACACGTTGAGACGGTAGTAGAGGTCCGCGCGAAACAGCCCCTCGCTCACGGCTCGTTCGAGATCACGGTTCGTGGCGGCAATCAGCCGCACGTCCACCTTCAACGTCTGCGTCCCGCCCACGCGCTCGAACTCGCCGTCTTGGAGCACGCGCAGGAGCTTCGCCTGCAGCTCCAGCGGAAGCTCACCGACCTCGTCGAGGAGGAGCGTGCCGCCGCTGGCGAGCTCGAACCGGCCGACCTTGCGCGCGAGCGCGCCGGTGAACGCCCCCTTCTCGTGCCCGAAGAGCTCGCTCTCGATCAGGCTCGCCGGGAGGGCGGCGCAGTTCACCTTCACCAGCAGCTTGTCCTTCCGCCGGCTCAGGGCGTGAATCGCGCGGACGATCAGCTCCTTTCCCGTGCCCGTCTCACCGGTGACCAGCACCGTCGAGTCCGTCGCCGCCACCTTGCGCACGTTGGCGAGCGCGCCGAGGATGGCCGGTGACTCGCCGACGACGTCGCCGAACGCCGCCTCCGTCCGGACCTCCTCCTGAAGGTAGACTTTCTCTTCCTCGAGGCGAGCCTTCAGGGCGGCGATCTCCTCGTACGCGAGCAGGTTCTCGATGGCGAGCGCCACCTGCTCGGCGATCGCCGCCAGCAGCGAAGCGTCGTCCGCGCCGTACCGGCCCGGCACCCGGCTGCCGACGTTCAGCGTTCCGAGGATCTTCCCTTTGATCGTCATTGGAGCGGAGACGGCGGCGCGGATTCCCTCCCTGAGCAGCGGAGCGTGCTCGATGAAGGAGAGCGAATCTCGAAGGTCCGCCGTCACGAGGGGTTTCTTGTGATCGAAGACCCAGCCGGCGCGGCTGCCCTGCCGCGGCCACTCCGTCCCGAGCGGGATGAGCGGAGGCGACGGCACGGGGCCCGCGACGCCCAGCATCCTGAACACGTTCTTGACGGGATCGTGGAGGATGAGCGCGGCCCGGTCGAACGGGATCACCCGCCTCAGCGCCGCCGCCGTCGCCGAGAACAGGGAGTCCCGGTCGAGACAGGTCACGATGGCGTTGTTGACGTCGAGGAGCACGCGCTGGCGCTCCTCCGAGGCCCGGAGCTCGGCCGTCCGGCCCTCCAGGAGCTCTTGAAGCCGTGCGGTCGAGGCGCGGAGCTCCTCCACCAGCCGCCACAGCTCGATCTCCGACATCGCGGAGACCGGCTTCCGGATCACACGGTCGAAGGTGGCGGCCAGGGGCCCGGAGGGCGAAGGGTCCAGGGCGACGAGACGGACGCCATTCACCACGCATGTCCTCCCGGAATGGATGCTATTGTTTCAGTAGCATACTGATGCTACGCTTTTGATAGCGCAACACCGGAGAAGGATGCCACGCCCCAAGGCGACATAAAGGATGCCGGAGCGAACAAGACCGAGAAGAACCATGCCGAGGCGAATCACGCCGAAGACCGGGACGCCGCGGAGCCCGATGCCGAGGACGCCCGGACCAGGGCAGCCGGTGCGAGGGTCGAGAACCGGCCGCCCGATCATGGCGGTTCTGGATCTGCTGGGACGCCGCTGGGCGCTCGGCATCATCTGGCAGCTTCGCGGAGATCGGCTCACGTTCCGTGCCCTTCAGAGTGCGTGTGGCGGCGTGAGCCCGACCGTACTCAACCAGCGGCTCCGGGAGCTCCGCGAGAGCGGCGTGGTCGAGCTCTCCGAGCGTGAGGGCTACGGGCTCACCGCATCCGGGCATGACCTCCGAAAGGCCCTCGAGCCGCTGGTCGCGTGGTCG
The DNA here is from genome assembly GCA_003220195.1 of Candidatus Rokuibacteriota bacterium. Classification (GTDB taxonomy): domain Bacteria; phylum Methylomirabilota; class Methylomirabilia; order Rokubacteriales; family CSP1-6; genus AR8. The sequence goes on from QHRT01000069.1 coordinate 2,598, forward strand.
AAAAGGTGGGCGCGAGGGGCACCGGCCTCACGGTCGTTGCGCCGCTGACGTCACCGGCTCGATCGTCACGCGTCGGCGATTGTCGTCCGGGAACGGGTATTCCATGTGCCGCGCGGTCGCGCGCCCCACCGGCTCGCCGAAATAGCGCGTGACGACGCGAAGGGCCATGTCGATGCCCGCCGAGATGCCCGCGGACGTCAGGACGTTGCCGTCCTCCACGACATGGGACTCGTGGTCCACCGACACGTGTGGAAAGGACTGGCTCATCCAGTCGAGCGAGCGCCAGTGCGTCGTCGCCCGGCGGCCGTCGAGGAGTGCCGCCTGTCCGAGCAGCATGGCGCCGGTGCAGACCGACGTGAGCGTCTCGACCTGACGGGCGCGCTCCGCGATGAAACTGAGGAGACGCTGATTCGTGATTTCCGCGCGGGTACCCCAGCCACCCGGAACGACCAGGATGTCGAGCGGCGGGCACGCCTCGAGTGTGACGTCGGGCAGGACGCGCAGACCTCCGGTGGCCACGATCGGTCCAGATCGCTCGGCGACCAGGAACACTTCGAACGGCGAGGGCTCTTCCCGGCGCCGCTCTTCGTTCAACCGGGTCACGGAAAAGACCTCGAAGGGACCGCAGAAGTCCAGCACTTCGACATCGGGAAAGACGACGATGCCCACGGTCTTGCGGTTCACGGCTTCCTCCAGCCCGTCAGGCGGTGCGGAAACGGTGACGGTAGTCAGCGGGATTCACGCGCACGGTTCGAAGGAACGTGCGCCGCATGATCTCGGCGCCGCCGAAGCCGCATTCGTCGGCGATGGCGTCGACGCCGAGCGACGATTCCTCCAGTCGTTGGCGCGCGGCTTCGACGCGGGTGCGCTCGACGAACCGGGCCGGCGTCACGCCCACCTCGCGTGTGAACACGCGGGCGAAGTTCCTCGGACTCATCGCCGCTCGGCGCGCGAGCGCCCCGACCGAGAGATCCGCCGCGGGATGCTCGCTGATCCACACCTGAAGCTCTCGGATCGGCTGGTGAGCGGTCGCCTGGGCCGTCAGCGGCACACTGAACTGCGACTGGCCACCGGGGCGCTTCACGAACATCACGAGCTCTCGGGCCACGGCCAGCGCGACCTCGTGGCCCTGATCCTCCTCGACCAGGGCGAGCGCCAGGTCCATGCCCGCGGTGACGCCGGCCGAGGTATAGATCCGCCGGTCGCGGACGAAGATCGGGTCCGGATCGACCGTGACCCGGGGATACCGCTCGGCGAGCTCTCCGCAGCGTCTCCAGTGCGTCGTCGCGCGGCGGCCGTCCAGGAGTCCCGCCTCGGCGAGCAGGAACGCGCCGGTACAGACCGAGCCCAGGCGCCGGACGCGGGGCGCCATGCGACGGATCCACGCGACCGCCGCGCGCTCGCCGAGCTCGTGCACGAACCCGATTCCCCCCGCCACGAGCAACGTATGGATCCCGCCGCGCACGTCGGCGAACGAGCGACGGACGAGCAGCTCCAGCCCCGACGAGCAGACGACGGGGCCCCGCCGCGCCGCGACCAGCTCCACGGTGTACGCGGGGTCAGGGCGACGTCCGTGATCGATGAGCCAGCGAGAGGTCCGCGCGAACACTTCGAGCGGCCCGGTCACGTCCAGGATCTGGACCTCGGGGTAGACGACCATCGCGACGCGCCGCGCGCTCGAGGACATGTCGAGAGAATGCGTCAGGCGGGCAATGGCGGCAATGACAAAGAGCCCACCCTTTCTGCCAGCGGCGACCTCACTGCGGACGCCAGCCGAGGTGTTCGCCGTCGGCGGTGACGCGGAGGAACACGATCGCCATCTCGTCGGTCGTGCCCTCGCCCCACGTCACGTCCTGCGGCGGTGAGTTCGGATTGCGCGGGTTGCCGGGCGAGTTGTCGAAGATCGCGTCCAGGTCGATGCGGGTGCCGGCCGGCAACGGCACCGGCTGCGCGAAGCTGTACAGGCCCTGCCAGTTGAAGTCCCAGTCGTCGATGGAGATGAGCGGCCGCGTCGTTCCATCCGGAGACGTCGCGGTCACTTTCATCTGACGGCCGAGCAGGTGCATGTGCGGCGCGATGCCGATCGCGTGCAGATCCCGCATCGGCGGCACGGTCCACGACGCGCGCACCTCGTGGCGCGCGGCCCCGGCGGGGATGACGAACGTCCGGTTCAGGACGGCGACCGATCGCGCGCGCTTGTCGACGGGCGTCCGCGCGAAGTGGAGGCCGATCGACGTGCGGTCGCTCTCCGTCGAACCTCCGTGGTTGTGGTAGTGCACCTGGATCACGACGCGCGCCCCGGCCGGCAGCAACAGGCCCACGCCAGAAGGCATGACCGTCGGTGGCGCGCCGGGCGCCCAGCCGCCCAGGCCGCCCGTCGGAATGAATCCCGGTCCGCCGAAGCACGTGTAGCCGAGGCCTGGGTCCGCTTTGTCGAGCGTCTCCGAGATGCCGGACGTCTCGATGTAGGTGAGGATGTGGTGGACGATCTTGCGGTTGCCGGGAACCAGTTCCGCCGCCGAGACCCAGCGATCCTCCTTGAACGACGTGGGAATCGTGAAGCACCGATAGAGGTCGCGCGCGCTGGCCGACACCTCGAACGACGCCTCCGGTTTGAGCACGAGATCCGGAGCGCCGAGGCTCCACCCGCTCGGGAACTCGCGGGCGGGCGGCAGGTCTCGCGCGTCGCCCTCCGCCGCCCCGCTCTCGACCCATCGCGCGATCAGCGCAATGTCCGCATCTGACAGCCGGCGAACACCCGCGAAATCGCCATGACCGGCCACGGGTTTCCACGGCGGCATCCGGCGCTCGCGCGTCGCCAGGAGAATCTGCTGGCGCCATGGGGAGGCGTCACGGTGAGTCAGCAGCGAAAACGGCGCGGCCTCTCCCGGGCGATGACAGACCTGGCAGTGCTGCTGGAAGAGTCTGACGATCTGATTGTTGAACGTGACGGGAGTGTCACCGGCAGGAGTCCCGGCGGGCGGCGTTTGCGTGGTCGGCGTCGCGGGCGGCGCGGCGTGCGCCGGCGCTGGATGGTGTCCGGTCCCGGTCTGGGCGGCCGGCTCGTCCGCGGGCACCAGCGAGACGCCGGCGGCCAGCACGAGCACCACCGCCGCGGGGAGCAGAACTCGTCGTCGCATGCTCATGATCCGCCTCCATGTCGCGTCCGGCCACGTTCGCCGTGCCGGGCTTTCACCGGGTGCGTCCCGTCTGCTCAAGCAGTCGGACGAGGCTCCTGCGTCGTTTCCATGAACCAGTCGGCGATCTGGCCGCCGGTCATGAAGACCGTATCGCGCCGGGCCAGCAACGTGTCGAGCATCTTCTCGACGTAGCCGATCCGGTGGAGCACGCCGCTCAAGTGATGATGGAGCGACAGCGAGACGACACGGGGCCCGCGTTCGAGCTCCGGCTGGATCGCGTCCAGCGTCGCCATCAACCGGCGGTACTGCTCGTCCGACGCGTGCTTCTCGACGGCGTAGATGACGCTGTCGTTCAGATCGAGCGTGTACGGCACCGCCACCATCGGTCCGTGCTTCGTGCGGATCCAGCACGGCAGATCGTCGATGACCCAGTCGCACGTGTAGACGACGCCCGCTTCGCGCAGGTGATCGAGCGTGTCGTGGGTTTCGCGCAGCCCGGGTCCGGTCCAGCCGCGGGGTCGAGAGCCGCAGAACTTCTCGAGCGCATCGAGCGTCGCGCGAATCAGCGCGCGCTCGTCGACATCGTCACCGATCGCGCGCTGCGCGATGCCGTGCCCCTGAAACTCCCAGCCGGCGCCGCGCACGGCCTCGGCGACGGACGGATAGGCGTCCAGGACGCTCGCGTTGATGCACGCATCGGCCTTGATGCCGCGCTCGCCGAGCACGCGCACGAGCCGCGGCATCCCGCATCGCATGCCGTACTCCGCCCAGCTCCAGTTCGGCACGTCGGGCACCGGCCGGAGCCCGTGGGGCGACGGGATGATCTGACGCGGCATGTGATCGTCGAACCGCCAGTGCTCGAGCGCGACCAGGATGTGGACGATCAGCGGCTTGCCGCCGGGCGCCGGCAGCGGCGCTCGTTCGGTCGACATCCGAAACGCCACGCGAGGATTGGAGGTGTACGCAGATCGGTTCATCATCGTTGTCCGTTCACAGAGTCACGGAGTCATGTTGCTGATCAGTTGCTCGGTTCAGGAGCCGCCATCCAGACTCGGCGGGTGACGGAGCCTCACCAGACAATGCCCTCCCGGTGCCGCCCGCCGCCTCGCGCAAAGCGCGAGCGCCTTCTCGAACGCAAAGCGTCGAACATACGTGCGGCCGCGCACGAACACGCGGCCGCACGTGGAACAACGCGCGAAGAGCTATTCCGCGCCCGGGTGGAACGGATCCCCCCACGGCACGAACTCGCGCTGCGTCTGGCTCGGGTTGCGGTTCACCATCGGCCGCATGTACATCGGCTGCGTCAGGCTACGCACCTCGTGCTCGATCTCGAAGAGCCGCGCGCCGGTCTCAGGATCCGAGATCCAGTTGAACCGGTACTGGTACGGGTTCGACTCCTCGGTGACCAGACTATGCGCGGCGAGCCAGTCGTGATTGCGCGAGAAGTTCGAGACGTAGACCGCGATGTGGTGGCCGTCGTAGTTGGGGATCGGCGCCTTCG
>QHRT01000070.1 GCA_003220195.1 Candidatus Rokuibacteriota bacterium
CCGGCGTCGTGTGCGACAAGTGCGGCGTCGAGGTGACGCGGGCGCGGGTGCGCCGCGAGCGGATGGGGCACATCGAGCTCGCCTCGCCGGTGAGCCACGTCTGGTTCTTCAAGGGGTTGCCGAGCCGGATTGGCCAGCTCCTCGACATGTCGCTCCGGGAGCTGGAGAAGATCCTCTACTTCGAGGAGTACGTGGCGCTCGAGTCGCGGATCCCGGCGATCAAGAAGAAGGAGCTGGTCTCGGTCGACAAGTTCCGGAAGCTCCACGACGAGCACGGCCCGGACGCGCTCAAGGTCGGCATGGGCGCCGAAGCGATCCGCGAGCTCCTGCGCGACCTCGATCTCGACGCGCTGGCGCGCGATCTCCGCGCGCAGATGCTCGGCGAGACGTCGGTCCAGAAACGGAAGAAGATCGTCAAGCGCCTGAAAGTGATCGAAGCCTTCTTGAAGTCCGGCAACCAGCCGGACTGGATGATCCTCGAGGTCATCCCGGTCATCCCGCCCGAGCTCCGGCCGCTGGTGCCGCTCGACGGCGGACGCTTCGCCACGTCCGACTTGAACGACCTGTACCGGCGCGTCATCAACCGGAACAACCGGCTGAAGCGGCTCATGGATCTCAAAGCGCCGGAGATCATCATCCGCAACGAGAAACGGATGCTGCAGGAGGCCGTCGACGCGCTGTTCGACAACGGCCGCCGCGGGCGCGTGATCACCGGGCCGAACAACCGGCCGCTCAAGTCGCTCTCGGACACGCTGAAGGGCAAGCAGGGCCGATTCCGGCAGAACCTGCTCGGCAAGCGCGTCGACTATTCCGGCCGCTCGGTCATCGTGGTGGGACCGTATCTGAAGCTCCACCAGTGCGGGCTGCCGAAGAAGATGGCGCTCGAGCTGTTCAAGCCGTTCATCCTCCGGAAGCTGGAGGACCGTGGCATCGCCTCGTCCATCAAGGCCGCGAAGAAGTACGTCGAGAAGGAGCGGCCCGAGGTCTGGGACATCCTGGAGGACGTGATCAAGGAGCACCCGGTGCTGCTGAACCGCGCGCCGACGCTCCACCGGCTCGGCATCCAGGCGTTCGAGCCGATCCTGGTCGAGGGCAAGGCCATCGAGATCCACCCGCTCGTCTGCACGGCGTTCAACGCCGACTTCGACGGCGACCAGATGGCGGTGCACGTGCCGCTCTCGATGGAGGCGCAGCTCGAAGCGCAGGTGCTGATGCTGTCCTCGAACAACATCCTGTCGCCGGCCAACGGCGCACCGCTCGCGGTGCCGAGTCAGGACATGGTGTTCGGGCTCTACTACCTGACGAAGGAGCGCCTCTCCACGCCGGATCAGCCCGTGCGCGGCGAGGGCCGGCTCTTCGCCGACGCTGAAGAGGTCCGCATCGCCTACGACAACGAGGACATCGACCTCCAGGCGCGGATCCGCGTGCGCTGGAGGGGCGAGCTGCTGGAGACGACGGTCGGCCGGGTGCTCTTCAACGAGACCGTGCCCGAGCCGCTCCAGTTCGTGAACCAGGAGCTGAAGAAGAAGGAAGTCACGACGCTCGTGGCCCGCTGCTACAACCAGCTCGGCAACGAGGAGACCGTGAAATTCCTCGACGAATTGAAAGACCTGGGCTTCCGCTACGCGACGCTCAGCGGGCTCTCGATCGGCATCAACGACATGCACATCCCGTCGTCGAAGGAGCAGCTGATCGGCCGGGCCCGCGAAGAGGTGAACGACGTCGAGCAGCAGTACCAGGACGGCGTCATCACCAACGGCGAGCGCTACAACAAGGTCGTCGACATCTGGGCGCACGTGACCGAGCTCATCGCCGACCAGATGTTCCGTGAGCTCGAGGCCGGCGCCGCCGGCGGCGAGTTCAACCCAATCTACATGATGGCGGACTCCGGCGCCCGAGGCTCGAAGCAGCAGATCCGCCAGCTCGCCGGCATGCGCGGGCTCATGGCGAAGCCGTCGGGCGAGATCATCGAGACGCCGATCACGTCGAACTTCCGTGAAGGCCTCACCGTGCTCGAGTACTTCACGTCGACGCACGGCGCTCGCAAGGGCCTCGCCGACACCGCGCTCAAGACCGCCGACTCCGGCTACCTGACGCGGCGGCTCGTCGACGTGTCGCAGGACGTCATCGTCAGCGAGTACGACTGCGGCACGGTGAAGTACATCGAAGCGACGCCGCTCGTCGAGGGCGGCGACATCATCCAGTCGCTCAAGGACCGCGTCGTCGGTCGGATCGCCGCGGAGGACGTGCGTGATCCGCTGTCGGGCGACATGATCGTGCAGGTCAACCAGGAGATGACCGAGGAGCTCGCGCAGAAGATCGAGGAGGCGGGCATCGAGCGCGTGCGCATCCGCTCGACGCTCGCGTGCGATACCAAGCGCGGGATCTGTGTCATGTGCTACGGCCGGAACCTCGGGACCGGCCGGCTGGCGGAGCTCGGCGAAGCGGTCGGCATCATCGCCGCGCAATCCATCGGCGAGCCGGGGACGCAGCTCACGATGCGGACGTTCCACATCGGCGGCACGGCGCAGCGCGTGGCCGAAGGCCGGCACGAATCGAAGGATCCCGGCCTCGTCCGGTTCCACAACATTCGCACCGTCGTGAATCGCGACGGAGACCTGATCGCCACGAATCGGAATGGTGAAGTCGGCGTCGTGGACGAGCGCGGGCGCGAGCGGGAACGGTATCCCGTCGCCTACGGCGCCAAGCTGAAGGTGAAGCCCGAGCAGAAGGTGAAGGCCAAGACGACGCTGGTCGAGTGGGACCCCTTCACCAACCCGATCCTGACCGAGTTCAGCGGGCGCGTGGAATACCAGGACATCGCCGACAACATCACGGTGCGGGAAGAGTTCGACGACGTCACGGGCCTCGCGCGGAAGGTCATCATCGAGGACGCCGAGGGCCGGCTCCAGCCGGGGATCGTCATTCGCTCGGCCGACCCGGCCGAGGCGTCGGGCGAACGCCACCGGTATCCGCTTCCGGTGGACGCGTTCCTCAACGTGCCCGACGGCGCCGAGGTCTTCGTCGGCGACATCATCGCCAAGATCGTCCGCGGCGCCACCCGGACGAAGGACATCACCGGCGGCTTGCCGCGCGTGGCCGAGCTCTTCGAGGCGCGCAAGCCGAAGGAGCAGGCGGTCATCACCGAGATCGATGGCCGTGTCGAGATGGGCGGGTTCGTCAAGGGCATGCGGAAGATCATCGTCCGCGCCGACAACGGCGAGACCCGCGAGTATCTGATCCCGCGCGGCAAGCACATCATCGTCCACGAGGGCGACCGCGTGCGCGCGGGCGAGCCGCTCATGGACGGCTCGCCGAATCCGCACGACTACCTGGCCGTGCTGGGCGATCGCGAGCTGCAGAAGTACCTGGTGAACGAGGTCCAGGAGGTCTATCGCCTCCAGGGCGTGACCATCAACGACAAGCACATCGAGATCATCGTGCGGCAGATGCTGCGCCGCGTGCGCATCGAGGAGGTCGGCGACACCGATTTCGTGGTCGGTGAGCTGGTCGACAAGTTCGTCTTCCAGGAGGAGAACGAGCGGGTCCTCGGGCAGGGCAAGCGGCCCGCCACGGCGAAGCCGATCCTCCTCGGGATCACGAAGGCGTCGCTCTCGACCGACAGCTTCATCTCGGCCGCGTCGTTCCAGGAGACGACCCGGGTTCTGACCGAGGCGGCGATCTCCGGGAAGACCGACGACCTCCGCGGCCTCAAAGAAAACGTCATCGTCGGGCGGCTCATCCCCGCGGGAACCGGGCTCTCGAACTACACCCGCGTGGAAGTCCTCACACCGGGCGGCGAAGCGCTGAAGCCGCTCGACAGCGTGCTCACCCTGGAGCCGCCGCGGACGGAATCGGGCGAGCCCGACGGCTCCGTGGCGGCGGCGGGATGAGCACGGCACGAGGCTTGCGTTGACAAGTGCCGCCACGACGGGTATAAAGTGAGGGTTTTGTCGCCGGTTACGGCGACGGAGAGCCATGCCGACCATTAATCAGCTCATTCGCTACGGTCGCGAAACGGTCCGGAAGACGTCGAAGACGCCGGCCATGCAGGCGTGTCCGCAGAAGCGCGGCGTCTGCATCCGCGTGTACACGACGACACCGAAGAAGCCGAACTCGGCGCTTCGCAAGGTGGCGCGCGTGCGGCTGACGAACGGGCTGGAAGTGACGTCGTACATTCCCGGGGTCGGCCACAACTTACAAGAGCACTCGATCGTGATGATCCGGGGCGGGCGCGTGAAGGACCTCCCGGGCATCCGGTATCACATCATCCGCGGCAGCCTCGACACGGCCGGCGTGGCCGGTCGCAGGCAGAGCCGCTCGAAGTACGGCGCCAAGGCGCCGAAGGGCGGAGCGTAGTATGCGGCGGACAGCGGCAGCGAAACGCGAAGTGTTGCCGGACCCGAAGTTCGGAAGCCGGCTGATCGCGAAGTTCGTCAACATCATGATGATCCGCGGCAAGAAGTCGACGGCGGAGCGGATCATGTACGACGCGCTGGCCTCGATGGAGGATCGCGCGAAGCAGGAAGCGTTGAAGCTGTTCAAGGCCGCGGTCGACAACGTGAAGCCGACCGTCGAGGTGAAGTCGCGAAGAGTCGGCGGCTCCACGTATCAGGTGCCGGTCGAGGTCCGGCCGGACCGGCGCACGTCCTTGTCGATGCGCTGGCTGATCGGCGCTGCGCGGCGGCGGCCGGAGCGCAGCATGGCGGACAAGCTCGCCGCCGAGCTCCTGGACGCGGCGAACAACCGCGGGACCGCGGTGAAGAAGCGCGAAGACACGCACAAGATGGCGGAGGCCAACAAGGCGTTCGCGCACTATCGCTGGTAGCGAGATCGACCGACGAGAGGGGGGCCGAAGCCTGGCTCCCCTCTTCGTCTGTATCGACGGGTTGTAGAGGAGCGCGACGGGTTCCCCGGCGCGCTCCGAAGGTTGGGAGTTTGAGGGGCCAGTTCGAGGCCCCTCGTGGAAAGGATGGAGTTTGAGGGGCCAGTTCGGGGCCCCTCATTCAAACAACCGAATGCGGCAGTACTCGCTGGAGAGAACGCGGAACATCGGCATCATGGCGCACATCGATGCCGGCAAGACGACGACGACCGAGCGCGTGCTCTATTACACCGGGCGGTCGTACAAGATCGGTGAAGTCCACGAAGGCACGGCCACCATGGACTGGATGGTGCAGGAGCAGGAGCGCGGGATCACGATCACGTCGGCGGCGACGACGTGTTTCTGGCGCGACTGCCGCGTGAACATCATCGACACGCCCGGGCACGTCGACTTCACCGTCGAGGTCGAGCGCTCCCTCCGCGTCCTGGATGGCGCGGTCGCGATCCTCGACGCGGTGGCCGGCGTCGAGCCGCAGACCGAAACCGTGTGGCGCCAGGCCGACAAGTACCGCGTGCCGCGCGTGGTCTACGTCAACAAGATGGACCGCGTCGGCGCCGACTTCTTCCAGTGTCTCGACATGCTGAAGGATCGTCTCGGCGCGCATGCCGTCCCGCTCCAGCTGCCGATCGGCCGCGAGGACCGGTTCGAGGGGATGGTCGATCTCATCACGCAGGTCGGCATGGTGTGGGCCGACGACGAGAGTTTGGGCAAGGAGTACACGACGATCGAGGTGCCCGCGGACATGCGCGAGCAGGTGCGCGAGTACCGCGACAAGCTGGTGGAGGCGCTCGCCGAGGTCGACGACGAGGTGATGGACAAGTACGTCCACGGCCGGTCGCTGACCGAGGAGGAGCTCAAGGCCGCGGTGCGCAAGGCCACCGGCGCGCTGAAGCTCTTTCCGATCTTCTGCGGGGCGTCGTTCAAGAACAAGGGCGTCCAGCCGCTCCTCGACGCGGTCATCGACTATCTGCCGTCGCCGCTCGACATTCCGCCCGTCACCGGGGTGAACCCCGAGACGCGCGAGCTCGAGGAGCGCAAGGCGGCCGACGATGAGCCGTTCGCCGCGCTCGCGTTCAAGATCATGAACGATCAGCACGTCGGACAGCTCGTGTTCCTGCGCGTCTACTCCGGCACGCTCAGTTCCGGCTCGGCGGTGTTCAACTCGACGAAGAGCAAGAAGGAGCGGGTCGGGCGCCTGCTGCGCATGCACGCGAACAAGCGCGAAGAGATCGACGAGATCGCCGCGGGCGACATCGCGGCCGCGATCGGGCTCAAGTTCGCGACGACCGGGGATACGCTGTGTGACCCGGACCGGCCGATCGTACTCGAGGCGATGACGTTCCCCGAGCCCGTCATCGCCGTCGCGATCGAGCCGAAGACCCGGGCTGACGAGGAGAGGCTCGGGCTGTCGCTGTCCCGCCTGGCGCTCGAGGACCCGACCTTCCGTGTCACCACCGATGCGGAGACGTCCCAGACGCTGATTCACGGAATGGGCGAGCTGCACCTCGAGATCATCGTCGACCGGCTGCTCCGCGAGTTCCGTGTCGAGGCGAACGTCGGGAAGCCTCAGGTGGCGTACCGCGAGACCATCCGCCGCAAGGCGGAAGCGCAGGGACGGTTCGTGCGCCAGACCGGCGGCCGCGGTCAGTACGGTGACGTCTACCTCGAGGTCGAACCGGCGGCACCCGGGGAGGGCTTCTCGTTCGAGAACAAGATCGTCGGTGGCGCCGTGCCGCGTGAATACGTCCCGGCCGTGGAAAAGGGCGTGAAGGAAGCGATGGAGACCGGTGTGCTCGCCGGCTATCCCATGGTCGACATCCAGGTGCGGCTGACGGACGGGTCGTACCACGACGTCGACTCCTCGGAGATGGCCTTCAAGATCGCCGGCTCGATGGCCTTCAAGGAAGCGACGCGCCGCGCCCATCCCGTACTGCTCGAGCCGGTGATGGACGTGGAAGCCGTGACGCCCGAGGAGTACATGGGGGCCGTCGTCGGGGATCTGAACAGTCGCCGCGGCCGCATCGTGTCGATGGAGGCGCGCGGGACCTCGCAGGTCATCCGGGCCAACGTGCCGCTCGGCCAGATGTTCGGTTACGCGACGGACCTGCGTTCGATGACCCAGGGCCGCGCCACGTACACGATGCAGTTCGCGCGCTACGAAGAAGTCCCGCCGTCGATCGCCGAGGAGATCATGGCCAAGGTGGCGGGGAAGCCCGCGGCGCGCGCCGGATCACGTTGAGACCGACCCGCAGAGGAGCGTAGACGATGGCCAAGGCGAAATACGAGCGCAAGAAGCCGCACGTGAACATCGGGACGATCGGGCACATCGACCACGGCAAGACGACGTTGACGGCGGCGATCACG
>QHRT01000071.1:0-5162 GCA_003220195.1 Candidatus Rokuibacteriota bacterium
ACCCAAAGGAGCCCGCCATGTCGCGAACGCTCATCTCCGGCGACAACCACATCGACCTCACGTACTGCCCCCAGGAGCTCTGGTCGGCACAGGCCCCTTTGAAGTGGAGGCTCCTGGCGCCGCGCGTGGAGCCGATGGACGACGGTCTCCACTGGTTCGTCGAGGCGCAGGACAAGGGCATGTGGAACGGCGTCGGGCCCGGATTCCTGCCGTACACGAAGGGGATGTTCGGCCACATCGACGAGATGAAGGACGCCGGCTTTGAGTGGGACTACCGGCCGGGAGCCACGCCGCGACCGACGACTCCGGAGCTCCGGCTGGCGGATCTCGACCGCGACGGGCTCCGTCGCCGGCTGGGCCAACGACGCCCAGCGCCCGGCGCGCGCGGACGGACAGCAGCGCTTCCAGCAGTGGCTCGGACTCACCGATGACCAGGCCGCGCAGCTGAAGGAGCTCCGTGCGAAGAACGCCGACGCGTGGAGACAGGTCGGCACCGCGCTCAGGCAGGCGCAGCAGGATCTCCGTCAGGCCGCGATGGGCCTGCGCGGCGGGGACCTCGCGTTCAAGCGTATGAGCCCGCCCCTCTACCATCACGGCTGGTATCCCTTGTGGGAAGCGGCGGCGGAGTGTCACTTCCCGATCTCGTTCCACTCGACGGGGTTCAAGGGGCTGCGCGCGCCGGACACGCCGGAGATGGAGAAGGCGTTCATGACCCAGTGGCGACTCGTCCGGTCCGCGCTCTTTCAGCTCGACACGATGGAGGTACTCGTGTCGCTCTTGGCGTCGGGCGCCTGCGAGAAGTATCCGGACCTGAATTTCGTGCTGGGCGAATCAGGCGTGACGTGGCTGCCGTACGTCTTCGACCGCCTCGACACCGAGTACAACGACCGCGCGCGCTCGCTCGGGTTCTCGATGAAGCCGAGCGACTATTTCAAGCGGCAGGGCTACGTGACCTATCAGCAAGATCAGTATCTGGAGCCGATCGTCCCGCTGATCGGCGAGGACAACATCATCTGGGGCGCGGACTATCCGCACCCGGACTGCGTGTGGCCGGACTCGCGCCGCTACCTCGACAAGAATCTGGCCGGGTTCCCGGAGCGGGTCCGTCGGAAGATCACCTGCGAGAACGTCACCCGCCTCTATCGGCTGTAGGGGAAGACACACCGGGGAGCGCGATGCTCCCCGGTGTCACCGATCAGATCAGCTCGTTCTAGGACGAAGGGGTCTGCGCCGGGCCGCGACGGTGAAACCGCGGACCCATCGGCGCCTGGGCCAGCTTCTGCTTCTGCTCTGGCGTCAGGACCGTCGCCATGTCTTGCAAACCCTTCACGCGAAGGTCGAGCATCTGCGCCTGGTACTTTGTGACGTCCGCTTCCTTCGCCTGGATGGTGGCCGGGTCCGCTCCGTTCAGCGCGGCCTGACGGAGATCCTGCTGCGCCTGCCTGAGCGCGGTGCCGACCTGTCTCCACGCGTCGGCGTTCTTCGCACGGAGCTCCTTCAGCTGCGCGGCCTGGTCATCGGTGAGTCCGAGCCACTGCTGGAAGCGCTGCTGTCCGTCCGCGCGCGCCGGGCGCTGGGCGTCGTTGGCCCAGCCGGCGACGGAGCCCGTCGTCAGCAAACCCAGAGCGAGCGGCACGATGAGGATGAAGCGTCTCATGGTCCCTCCCTAACGGGTGATTTGCTGGTTGGACGGGCTCCCATCGCCGGCTATTCATGTGTCGTGCCGCGGGCGCGCTCACGTCGTCGGCAGGATCGAGAAGTCGATCGCCTTCTCGGTGATGAATTCGAGCAAGGTCGGCGTGCCCTCTCGCGTCTTCGCGATGCCGCGCTTGATCGCCGGGACGATCTCGTCCGGCTCGGTCACGCGCTCGCCCCAGCCGCCGAGCGCCTTCGCGAAGTCGGCATAGTTCCCGCTGATGTCGGTGGACCGGTACTTCTCCGTCGCGACCGCCATGACCTTCAGCTCGATCGCCATCGAGAAGTTGTTCGAGAGCACCGACAGGATCGGGATGCGCTCCCGCACGGCGGTTTCGAAATCCATGCCGGTGAACCCGATCGCGGCGTCGCCCCAGAAGTTGATGCAGAGCTTGTCGGGGTGGGCGAGCTTGGCGCCCATCGCGAGCCCGAGGCCGTAGCCGAGCTGCGTGGTCTTGCCCCAGCCGATGTAGGTCAGCGGCTCGACCGGCTCCCAGAACGGCGAGATCTGATCGCGCGGGCTGCCCGCGTCGTGAGTGATGATCGTGTTCGCGACGTCGACCGTGTGCATCAGGTCCCAGAGCACACGGTACGGTGAGAGCGGCGTCGACTTCGCGGTGAGCCGCGGCATCCACTGCGCGAGCCACTCGCTCTTGAGCCGCGCGATCTCCTGCGTCACCGCGGCGGCGCGTCCGCGCGGCTTGCCGCGCAAGCGATCTTTCACTTCGGCGATCAGCGCCTCGAGGGTGAGCCCGGCGTCGCCGGCGACCGCCCAGTCGGCGGGGAGGTCCTTGTTGATGTCCGTCGGATCGAGCGTGGCGTGCGCGATCTTCTTGCCCTTCGGCATCGCGACACCATAGTTCGTCGACGCGAAGCTGCAGCCGATGCCGAAGATGAGATCCGCGGACATCAAAAAGTGGTGTAGTTGCTTCGAGATGGATCGCCCGCCCGAGCCGAGCGACAGCGGATGTGTTTCGGGGAACGCGCTCTTGCCCTGGAGGCTCGTCGTCACCGGCGCCTCGAGCAGCTCGGCCAGCTCGCGCAGTTGCTTCCACGCCTTCGCGTAGTGCACGCCCTGGCCGGCATAGATTACCGGTCGCTCCGCAGCCACGAGTGCCGCGGCCATCTCCGTCACGGCGCGGGGATCCGGGGCCATGCGCAGCTTCGGGGCCGGCGTGTACGTCCAGCCGTCCGGCACGTCGGCGGCGAGAATGTCCGTCGGAAACTCGACCAGTACCGGGCGCGGCCGGCCGTTCTTCACCTGCGTGAACGCCCGTCGCATCGCATCGGGCACCGCGTCGGGCAGGATGACCTGCTCGGCCCACTTCGTCACGTGGTGATAGTTGATGAACGAGCTGAAGTTCGGCGTGATGTTGAGCAGCCGGCGCGGATAGCCGCCCGGCAGCACCACGATCGGCACGGAATCGCCGAATGCTTGCGCGACGCCGCCGAACGAGTTCTCGGCCCCCGGGCCGTGCTGCATCGCGAACACCCCGATGCGATCGCCCGACGAGAGCCGGCTCACCGCGTCGGTCATGTGGAGCCCGACGCGCTCCTGGCGCACGATGATCGTTCGGATGTCCGCGGCGGCCGCGGCCTCGATGATCTGGTTGACGGGATAGCCGATCAGAAACTCCACGCCCTCGCGCTTCAGAATCTCCGCGACGACTGCGGCTCCTTTCACGGGTTGTCCTCCTCTCGTGTGAGTGTCCAGGGGATAGTACGTCATCTTGTCCGGGCTCGCTTCGTGATACCGTGCGCGAAAACGGAGCGCGGAGGAGACCGCGATGGGACAGGGATTCGCACTGTTCGCCGGAGCCAGTCCGGACATCATTCGCGCGTCGGCGCGTGAAGCCGAGAGCCTCGGGTACAGCTCGTTCTGGGTGAACCATCCCGGTGCGACCGACGGGCTCGCCGCGCTGGCGCTCGCCGCGAAGGAAACGCGACGCATCGAGCTCGGGATCGGCGTGATCCCGCTCCACACGCGGGGCCCGGCGAGCATCGTCGAGGGCGTCCGCACCCAGGCGTTGCCGCTCGATCGTCTGCTGCTCGGCGTGGGCAGTCCGAATCCCGGCTCGCTCCAGCGCGTGCGCGATGGTGTCGCCGAGATTCGCTCGACGCTTCAGACGAGCATCGTGGTCGCGGCGCTGGGCCCGAAGATGTGCCGGCTCGCGGGAGAGATCGCCGACGGCGTCCTCTTCAACTGGTTGACGCCGGAATACGCGCGCCAGTCCGGCGAGTGGGTGCGCGCCGGCGCTGCTGCGGCAGGCCGCCGGCCTCCGAGGCTCTGCGCGTACGTCCGCCTCGCCGTCGGAACGTCTGGAATCGAGCGGCTGCAAGACGAAGGAGGACGCTATGCGGGAGTTCCGGCGTACGCGGCGCACTTCGAGCGCATGGGCGTGAAGCCGGTCGACACGGCGATCGCCGCACAGACGGCGGACGCCGTACCGCGCGCGCTCGAGAAGTGGCGGGGCGTCGTCGACGAGGTCGTGCTCCGCGCGATCACCGGAGCGGAAACGGTCGACGAGTATCTCGCACTCGTCCGGGCTGCGAAGCCCGCATAGGCGAGGCGCGGCGATCGGCGATGGGGCCGGGCCCCACCGCCGATCAGACGTTCAGGACGAGCGTCGGAACCGGAGCCTTTCGCACGACACGCTCGGCCACGCCACGTCCGAGCGCGCGTCGCAGACCACGATCGGACGCCGTGAGCGCGATCAGATCCGCGTCGAAGGCGTCCGACTCGTGCAGGATCTCCTCGACCGGGTCACCGAAGCGCACCACGGTCTCCACCGGAAGGCCGTGCAGCTCGGCCTCGATGCGGTGAAGATCGCCGAGCCCCTCGGTTTCGAGCCGGGCCATTTCCTGATCCGCATACGCGATGGTGCGGCCGTGCGGGCCGACGACGCGTTCCGGAAGCGGAAACACTCGCAGCAATCGAACCGTCGATCCCGACCCGCGCGCCAGACCAGCCAGGACAGGGACGATCGCGTCACTGTTCTCGCGCGTGTCGAGCGGAGCGAGAATTCGCTTGGCCATTGGGCACCTCCATCGTTCCGACGTCGATTCGCGGCCGGAGGATTCGGTCTTCTCACCGGAATCCTTCCGTGCACAGCGGGCATCAGAACGGCGTGGAGGTGTCACCGGTCATGCGGGTGTTCTTTCTCGTCATCGTGGCGGCGCTGGTCATCGCGCTGGCTGGCCTCGAGGCCGTCGCCTCGCGGCTGCCGGCGATCGTGCCGGTGCCGGATACGTCCTCGTCGTGGTCAGCGCCGTGACGTGCGGCGCGCAGAAGTCATGACTGCGCGCCGGGGGACCACCGCGCGGGGCGCTTCTCGACGAACGACGCCAGTCCCTCCGCAGCCTCGTCCGATCGTCGCTTGGCCGCGTGCTGGGCGATGAGCCGCGTGAGCGCGCTCCCGGCGAGATGGCCCCACGCGCTTTCGAGCGTGACCGCCTTGGTCTGCGCG
>QHRT01000071.1:5220-12499 GCA_003220195.1 Candidatus Rokuibacteriota bacterium
TGGACGAGCCCGATCCGTCGCGCCTCGTGCGCGTCGAAGCGCTCGCCCGTCAGCGCGTAGCGCCGTACCTGTCGCACACCCATCGCGTCGGCGAGCTGCGGGATGATGATGCCCGCCATCAGCCCCCAGCGCGTCTCGGAGATGGAAAAGATCGCATCGTCGGCCGCGATCGCGACGTCACACACCGCGACGAAGCCGGTGCCGCCGCCGAAGCACCCGCCCTGGACGAGCGCGACGGTCGGGACGGGCAACGTGTTGAGACGATGCGTCGCCTCCGCGGTCGCCCGTGAGATCCGGACGTTTTCCTCCTCCGATCGTCTCCCGACCTCTCGGAGCCAGGTGAGGTCCGCGCCGGCCTGAAAGTGCTTGCCGTTGCCGCGGAGCACCACGACGCGGGGATTCGACCTCTTGCCGAGGTCATCCATCGCCTGGTGGAGACCCTGGATCAGATCGCCGTTGTACGCGTTGTTCACGTCCGGGCGATTGAGCGTGACCGTCGCGACACCGCGCCGGTCGACGTCCCAGAGGACGGTGGTGTTCGTCATGTTCATCATGGTCGAACCTCGGGTGCTTTCGATTTCGCGATCTTTTCTCGCACGAGCTGTGCGGTCACGGGCTGCTCGGTGATCACGACGCCGAACCGAGCCAGCGCGTCGTTGACCGCGTTCAGGATCGCCGCGGGCGCGCCCGTCGTGGCGGCTTCGCCGACGCCCTTGAACCCGCCGGCCAGCTGCGGAGCCGGCGTCTCGAGATGGTGGATCGCGATCGGCGGCACGTCGGCCGCCGTGGCGACCGCATAGTCCATCAGCGTCGTGGTGATCGGCTGCCCGGTATCGTCGTACTCGCAGTGCTCGAACAGCGCGCCGCCGAGGCCCTGAACGATCCCGCCGGCGACCTGACCTTCCACCAGCGCGGGGTTGACGATGCGGCCGCAGTCGTCCACCGCGACGTAGCGCAGCACGCGCACGCGGCCCGTCTCGACGTCGACGTCCACCATCGCGAGATGCGCGCCATTCGTGAACGTCCACGCCGCCGGGTTCGTGTAGTGCACGGTGGCATCCAGGCTCGGTTCGAGCCCTCGAAGCTCGTTCGAGCGGAAGTGCGTGGCCCGCGCCAGCTCGGCAAAGCTCAGGCGGTGGTCGGTCCCGCGCACGACGGCATGACCGTCGTGGAGCTCGACGTCGTCGGCATGCGCTTCGAGCAGCGCCGCCGCGACGCGACGGACTTTCTCGCCGAGCGCGCGCGCTGCCAGCATCGTCGCGCTGCCGCCGATCGGCATGCCGCGGCTCGCCCACGTGCCGCCGCCGTACGGCGTCAGCGCCGTGTCGCCCGAGAGCACGGTGACGCTCTCGATGGGAACGGTCAATTCGTCGGCGATGATCTGCGCCAGCGCCGTCCGCGTGCCTTGCCCCTGATCCGTCACGCCGACCAGCGCGGTGACCGCTCCCGACGGCTCGATGCGCAGCGTCGTCCCTTCCTGTCCGGAGATCGGCGCGCCCCCGACGCCGTAGAACTGCGCGCCCGGCCCGGTCAGCTCGATGAAGCACGAAAGCCCGATGCCGACGGCGCGTCCGGCGGCGCGAGCCGCGGTCTGCTCCCGACGCAACTCGTCGTAGCGCGCCGACTCCAGCAGGCGGTCGAGCGCTTCGGTGTAGCTGCCGCTGTCGTACACGTTGCCGGTCACCGACGTGTACGGGAACTCGTCGGGACGCACGAGATTGCGCCGCCGGATCTCGGCCGGATCGAGCCCGAGATCGCGCGCGACCACGTCGAGCATGCTCTCGGTCACGGCGGTGGCGATGGGGTGGCCGACGGCTCGGTACTGCGAGGTGATCACCTTGTTCTGCGCCAGGACCGTGAGCGAGGCGGCGTAGTTTGGAATGCGATAGGGTCCGGGCAAGAGTCGGAGCACCTGGCCGCCCTCGACGACGCTCGAACGCGGATACGCGGAGTACGGACCGACCGTGGCCGTGATCCGCGCGCGCATCGCCGTGATCGTGCCGTCCCGGCGCGCGGCGACCTCGACCGCGATCGATTGCTCGCGCGCGTGGATGTCGGACACGAACGACTCGCGCCGCGTGGCGATGAATTTCACCGGTTGACCGGTCGCGATCGCGAGCGCGCACGCGGCCAGGTCGTCCTGGTAGACGTGGATCTTGATGCCGAAGCTGCCGCCCACGTCCGGCGCGATCACGCGCACGCGGTGCTCCGGCAACCCGAACAGATCGGCGAGCACCGCTTGCATCATGTGCGGGACCTGCGTCGAGATCCACACGGTGAAAGCTCGCGTCGACGGCTCGAAGTCCGCCACCAGGCCGCGCGGCTCGAGCGGCACGCCGGTGTGGCGCCCGAGCTGGAACGTTTGCGCGTAGCGCCGGTCCGCCGCGGCGAACGCGGCGTCCACGTCGCCGCCGGCGAGGGTCGTGGAATAGATGACGTTGTCTCCCAGCTCGGGATGGATCAGCGGCGCGTCGGACCCGATCGCTTCTTCCGCCGAGAGCACCGGCGGTAACGGTTCGTAGTCGATGGTCACGAGGGCGGCGGCGTCGTCCGCTTCGGCACGGCTCCGCGCCGCGATCGCGACGACCGGCTCACCGACGTACCGGACCCGGTCCTGCGCGAGCGCGAGCATCGCGCCCGTTTTCATCCCGCGATAGTGCTGGAGGATGCCTCGACACGGCGCGCAGAGCTTCGCCGTCTCCTCACCGGTGAGCAGCCTCGCGACGCCCGGCGCTCGGCGCGCCGCGCTCGCGTCGATGGCGCGAATCCGGGCGTGAGCGTGAGGGCTGCGGACGATCGCCACGTGCAGAAGGCGCGGGAGCGTGATGTCGTCGACGAAGCGACCCCGGCCGGTGAGGAGCCGCGGGTCGTCGAGGCGCTTCACGGACGCGCCGACGTACGTCATCTCGCGGCGGGACTGTATCATGCGCCTGATTGACACCCCATATCCCCACTCCTATATTGTCGCCACGACGACCTCCCGCTCGAGAAGGAGAACTCCCATGATCGATCGCCGCACGTTTTTGACCGGGACGATCGGTGCGGCCGCCGTGATGGCGTGCCCGGCGGTCCTGCGCGCGCAGGGCAGTCCGATTCGCATCGGGTTCCCGCTGCCGCTCACCGGTCCCTTCGACTGGATCGCTGCCGATCAGCAGAAGGGCGCGCAGCTCGCGATGGACGTGCTCAACGCCAAGGGGGGTGCGCTCGGCCGCAAAGTGGAGGTGCTGTTCCGCGACGACGAGCTGAAGCCGGCCGTGGGCGCCCAGCGGACGAAAGAGCTGATCGAGAACCAGAACGTCGAGTTCATCGTCGGCGGTCTCGCGGCGCACGTGCAGATGGCCATCAACGAGCAGGCGAAGAAAGCGAACAAGATCTTCATCTCGATCAGCCAGTCCGACGAGATCAGCGCGAAGCCGGACTCCGGGCCCCTCACGTTCCACGAAGCGTTGAACCCGACGATCACGGGCCGCTCGGTCGGCGCCTGGGCCGTCAAGAACGTCGGCAAGAAATGGTGGATCGTCTACGCCGACTACGCCTGGGGCAAGCAGAACAACGCCGTCTTCACCGACGTGGTGCAGAAGAATGGCGGCACGGTGCTCGGGTCGACGCCCTATCCGCTCGGCAAGCCGGAGTTCTCGACGCACCTGCCGAAGATCCAGGCCGCCAGGCCCGAAGTGCTGCTCGCCGCCGTTCCCGGCAACGACGCCGTCGCGTTCATGAAGCAGGCGATCAGCTTCGGATTGAAGCAGCAGACGAAGATCGTGTGGCCGCTCCACTTCGTGGATCTGGCCAAGACGGTCGGCATCGACGCCTTCGCGGACACGTACGGCGGCACGAGCTTCTACTGGGAGCTTCAGGACAGCGTGCCCGAGGCCAAGCATTACGTCGAAGCGTTCACGAAGAAGTTCAACCGGCCGCCCGACTCCTACAGCGGCTACGGGTACAGCGGCATCATGGAGGTCGCGCGCGGCATCGAGCTGGCGAAGTCGACGAACTCGGATGCCGTCGCGACGGCGCTCCTGAACAACCCGAGCTACGCGCACTACAAGACCAAGCAGTGGTGGCGCAAGTGCGACCGCAAGGCGTTCCAGGACCTGTGGATCGTCAAGGGGCGTCAGCAGCTCAAAGGTGAGTGGGGCTACTTCGACGTGGTGTCGAAGGTCGCCGCCGACGAGGCGCTCGACCGGACGTGCGGGGAGAAGGGCTACGCGTAGCGTCCGGTGATCGACGTCTCGCTCCAGGCTCTCGCCGCCCAGGCGTTCACCGGTCTCGTCCTGGGCGGCATTCTCGTCCTGCTCGCGATCGGCCTTTCGCTGATCTTCGGACTGATGGCCGTGGTGAACTTCGCCCACGGGTCGCTCTACATGCTGGGCGCATATTTCGGGTTCTTCGTCCTGGGATTGACCCGCAGCTACTGGGCGGCGCTGATCCTCGCGCCCATCATGGTCGGGATCGTCGGTCTCGTCATCGAGCGCTTCCTCATGCGGCCCCTCTACGGCCGGAGTCCCGACGACGCATTGCTTCTGACCTTCGGGCTCTCGTTCGTGCTGATCGAGGCGGTCAAGCTCGTGTGGGGCAAGATGGGGCTCACGTTCGATCCGCCGAAGGCGTTCGCCGGCGCCATGAACCTCGGCTTCATGAGCTTTCCCGTCTATCGGCTGTTCATTCTCGCCGTCACCATCGTCGTGCTGGTGGCGCTCTGGTTCTTCCTCGAAAAGACGAACGTCGGGCTCATCGTGCGCGCCGGCACGCGCGATCCGCTGATGGTGCGAGCGCTCGGCATCGATCTCGGGCGCATCTGGTGGCTGGTCTTCGGTCTCGGCGTCGCCATGGCCGGTCTCGCGGGCGTCCTGGCCGGACCGTTGCGCGGCGTCTACGCGGACATGGGTCTCGAAATGATCATCGAATCCTTCGTGGTCGTCGTGGTCGGCGGCATGGGCAGCCTCCCCGGCGCGATCGTGGCCGGCCTTCTGATCGGCGAGGTCGTGAGCCTCACGACCTTCTTCGCGCCGAAGCTCGCGGAGATCGTCGTGTTTCTCGTCATGGCGCTGGTGCTGCTGGTGAGGCCGAGCGGGCTCTTCGGCGAGGCGGGTCTCGCGGAGTGATCCGGCGAGCGCTGGCGCCCGTCGTTCACTGGGTCGCCGGTCATCCGGTGATCTCGATCATCGCGTTCTTCGCGGCGTTCCCGTTCCTCGTTCCGTACAAGTCGCTCGCGACGCAGGTGCTGGTCTACGGACTCTTCGCGCTGGGGTTCAATCTCCTGTATGGCTACACGGGCCTGCTGTCGTTCGGCCACGCGGCGTACTGGGGGCTCGGCGCCTACGGCACCGGCATCGCGCTCGCGAAGCTGAAGCTCGGATCGCTCTGGCTCGCCATCGCGATGGGGCTCGCCTCCGCCGTGATCGGCGGCGCGGTCGTCGGGTTCTTCTGCCTGCGCCGGCGCGGCATCTACTTCGCGATGCTGACCCTCGCGTTCTCGCAGGTCTTCTACTTCGCCGCGTTCCATCTCGCCGACATCACGGGAGGCGACGACGGGCTCCGCGGCATCCCGCAGCTCGCGCTGGGGCTCTTCGGGTACCAGGTCTCCCTCGCCAGCCCGCTCGCGTTCTATTACTTCGCGCTGGCGTGGGTCGCGCTCGCCGTCGCGGGGCTCAAGCGCGTGCTCGACTCGCCGTTCGGCGCCGTGCTGCTGGCGATCCGCGAGAACAGCGATCGCGCGTCGGCGTGCGGGTACGACGTCAACCGCGTGAAGCTCGTGTCGTTCGTGTTCTCCGCGCTGATCACCGGGCTCGCGGGATCGCTCGACGCGCTCAGATTGACCGTCGTTCCGGTCGAGTCGCTCTACTGGTCCACATCCGGCCAGCCGGTGATCATGACGCTGCTCGGCGGCGCCGGGACGTTCTTCGGCCCGTTCGTCGGCGCGGCGACGTTCCTGGTGCTCGCGGATCGGCTGAGCCTCTTCATCGAGTGGTGGCAGCTCGTCGTCGGGCTCGTCTTCATGGCATTCGTGCTGTTCCTGCCGCGAGGGATCTGGGGCACGTTCCTGGGAGGGCTCGGTGTCCGTTGATGGATGGTCGCGCGTGACGCCTTTCGGAGCCGCTGCGGCATGACGACGGACGTCGAGCGACGGCGCATCGTGGAGCTGGCGGAGCGCCTGGCGCGTGACGAGCTGGCGCCGCGCGCGGCGCGCTACGACGCCGACGCGGCGAATCCCGTCGACAGCTGGCGAGCGCTGCACCGAGAAGGGTTCCTGGCCGCCAGCGTGCCGGTGTCGCATGGCGGCCTCGGCCTCGACATGCCGGCGTACATCGGCGTCGTGCGCGCGCTCGCGCGCGGCTGCGCGAGCACCGCGATGACCTTCCACATGCACTCGACGGTCATGCGCTTCATCGACGCGCTCGGCACCGACGCGCAGCGCGCCCGGTATTTTCCGGAAGTCGTCCGCGGCGGCAAGCTCTTCGGGAGCTGGGGCAGCGAGCCCGCCGTGAGCCTGTCCCGCGCGCTCTTCTTCGAGATGGCGATCCGCGCGGACGCCGATCAATGGGTGATCGACGGCGTGAAGCACTTCTGCACGATGGCGCTCGGCGCGAGCTACATGATCGTGTGGTGCGCGGTCGACGGCGAGAGCGACATGGGCAAAGCGCTCCTGATCGCTGTGGTCCCGGCCGACACGCCGGGCATGACCACCGACCGCCAGTGGAACACGCTCGGCATGCGCGGCACGTACAGCCCGTCGGTGACGTTCACGGGCGTGCGCGTTCCGGGCGGCGCCGTGCTCGGCCGTCCCGGCGCCGCGCTCCAGATCGGCGTCATCGAGAGCTTCGCGCTCGGATACGCGGCAATCTATCTCGGCATCGCCGAATCCGCGCTCGCGTTCGCCGCCGACTACGTGAAGCAGCGTGTCGTCCGTCCGGAGAACGTTCCGGTCGCCTCGGACCCGACGATCCAGCGTCACATCGGTGAGCTGGCGGTGCAGCTCGACGCGACGAGTCTCGTGCTCCAGGACTCTGCGTCGCGCTGGGACGCGGCCGACGTCGCGGACCGCGGTCACCTCGCGAGTCGCGCGAAATACCTCGCCACGCAGGCCGGGCTCGACGTGACGTCGAAGGCGATCCAGATCGTCGGCGGGCGTGGATCCTACAAGGACTTTCCGCTGGAGCGTGCGTTTCGCGACGTGCGCACGGCGACGCTGATGCCGCCGACGGTGGACCGGATGCTGGAAACGATCGGCAAGACGACGCTCGGCTTACAAGAAGGAATGTTCAAGATCCGCGACCGG
>QHRT01000072.1:0-2856 GCA_003220195.1 Candidatus Rokuibacteriota bacterium
CAAGAGCGAGGTCTACTTCTTCTCCACTCGACTGCGCCTGAACCAGACCTGGGGCACCGCGCACCCGCTGACGATCCGCGACGCGGAGTTCGGCGCGGTGCAGGTCAGGGCGTACGGCATCTATAGTTATCGGATCAACGCGCCGCGCATCTTCTTCCAGAAGGTCTCGGGCACCCGCGAGAGCTACCTGGTCGGCGATCTCGAGGGGCAGCTGCGCGGCACACTCGTCGCGACGCTCACCGATCACTTCGCGGAGAGCCGCGTACCGTTCCTCGACATGGCCGCGAACCAGGTCGAGCTGGCCGCGGCGGTGCGCGATCGCGCGCGGCCGCTCCTGGCCGATCTCGGGCTCGCGCTCGAGACGTTCCAGATCGAGAACATCTCGCTGCCGGACGAGCTGCAGAAACGGCTGGACGAGCGAATCGGCATGGGCATCGTCGGCAACCCGGGGCCGTAC
The DNA here is from genome assembly GCA_003220195.1 of Candidatus Rokuibacteriota bacterium. GTDB lineage: Bacteria > Methylomirabilota > Methylomirabilia > Rokubacteriales > CSP1-6 > AR8. The sequence goes on from QHRT01000072.1 coordinate 458, forward strand.
ACGCAGTTCCAGGTCGCGCGATCGATCCCCGTCGCGGCCGCCGAGGGTGGCGTGTCGGCGCCGGCATCGCGATGGGTCAGGCGATGGGTCAGGCGATGGCCCAGGCCACCGGCCAGAGCCTTGCCTCGGCCCCCACAACCGCACGCCCGCCGGTCATCTGCTCGCGCTGTCAGGCTCGACTCGACCGTCCGAGCAAGTTCTGTCCGGAGTGCGGCGCAGCGCTCGCCTGAGCCATGGCCACTTCGTGTCCGGGGTGCGGCCAGGACATGGCGCCGACGCAGCTCGACGCGGTCTACGGGCGCACCGTGAACGTCGACGTCTGTCCCGCGTGCGGCGCGTTCTGGTTCGATCGGAACGAGAGCACGGTGCTGACGCCCGGCGCGGTCTTGAAGCTGTTCGTCGTGATCGGCGAACGTCAGGCGGACCGGCGCCCGCTCTCAACGTCGATGGCGTGCCCCCGCTGTCGCGGTGAGCTCAAGCTCACGTTCGACATGCAGCGCACCACGCGCTTCAGCTACTGGCGGTGCCCCGCCGAGCACGGCCGCTTCACCACGTTCGCGGAGTTCCTGCGCGAGAAGAATTTCGTCCGGTCATTGAGTCCGGGAGAGCTGGCGCAGCTCCGCGCCAGCGTCAAGACCGTCCAGTGCGGGAGCTGCGGGGCGCCGATCGATCTCGAAGCGAGTGGGGTGTGCGCCTACTGCCGCGCACCGGTTTCCGTGCTCGATCCCCGGCAGATGGAGACGGTCGTGGCGCAGCTCCGACAGGCGGAGGCGGCGCCGCACACCGTGGACCCGATGGTCGCCGAGCGCCTCGCGGCGGATCGGTTTCACGTCGAACGGTTGTTCCGGACGCTGGATCGACCGGACGGTGGAAAGGCGCCGAACCTGATCGAGGCTGGACTCGCTGCTCTCGGAGACCTGCTCTCGTCGAGGTGACGCCGCGTCCTCGCGCAGCCCGCGCACGCTGAAGACCGTGACCGGTCGCACGAACCCCTTGATCGCGACGTCACCGATGAGGCCCGCGTCGACGTGCGGGTGCAACAGGCCGATGACGGATCGCGATGCGAGGATGGCGCCGCCTCGGGCGAGGCCGCACAGGCGCGCCGCCAGGTTCGTCACGGTCCCGATCACTCCGTAGTCGCGCCGCCCCTCGAAGCCGATCACGCCGACGGTCGCGAACCCGTGCGCGATCCCGATCCCGAGGCCGAGGTCGTGGCCGCGGGCGCGCCATCGCTCGGCGAGACACGCGAACTCGTCGCGCAGCGCCAGCGCCATGCGCACGGCGGCCTCCGTGCGTCTCGGCATCTCGACGGGCGGCTTGAAGAACATCATCATCCCGTCTCCGGTGAACCGTTCGATCGTTCCCTGGTGTCCGTGCGCCAGCCGACCCGCCGTCTCGTGCAGCTCTCCCAGCACTCGCATCACTTCCTCGGGGTCGGAGGTCTGGGTGAACGTCGTGAAGCCGCGGAGATCCAGGAACACGACCGTGACCTCACGACGGGCCAGACAGGGTACGCCATCGCCAGCGCCTGCGCCGATCAGCGCGGCCACACCGGGAGAGAAGAACGTTCGAAACTCCTCGAGCCGCCGGACTTCACGCTCGAGCTGGCGCAGCCGCCTGCGGAGCATGCGGTTGCGCTTCGTCAGCTTCGCCGTCATTCCTGTCATTCCCGTCGTGCTCGCGTCCCCGATCGCCCGGGCAATCGCCGCGGTCTCCATCGCTGTCTCCTCCCCTCACTGTCGTGCCCGCCCCTCGGTAAGCAAGGAGTGCGCCGCGTCTGATCTCGTGTGAAATCAGTGGCTTTTGCGACAGCTCTTCGCGCGAAGACCTGGTGGTGGTGGTGCAATCGCTCGCGTTCTTTTCCGGCGTGACCAGCCGGCGGAGCAGGGCAGCGGAACGCCGCGCGATTTTCGGATTCGTGCTAAAAAACAGCGACGAGACGGCGGCTGCCCCCGCCTGCCGCCGGGCCCCACCACTCATAACGTCGGAGCTGAGCCGTTGGCACGTCAGAGGCGGATGAGCGTGAAGGACGTTCTGCCGTCCTCGGCAGTCCGTGCGGGACGGCACCACCCGGTGCTCGAGCACGTCGAGCGATCCCCACTTGCCGGACGGCTCACGTGGCTTCTCGTCCGACGTGCGACGTCCCGCGGGACGATCGCGCACGCTCGATTGCTCGAGGCCCGACGCGCGAGGGCAGGACTGCAGCCGCGCGCTTGGATCATGCGGCAGTGCCGCTGGTGGCCGGTGGGCCCGCGCAACGTCAACGGCCGGGTCCGCTGCCTGGCGATCCATCCGAACGGTCAGACGCTGTACGCCGGCTCTGCCGACGGCGGAGTGTGGAAATCCACCGACGCGGGACAGCGCTGGACCGCGACGATGGACCGGCTCGCATCGCTCTC
>QHRT01000072.1:2876-3368 GCA_003220195.1 Candidatus Rokuibacteriota bacterium
GGTCCTGACCGACTACGCGTGGTCGTTTCCCGGAGCGGGTGTCTATCGCTCGGTCGACGGCGGTCAGACGTGGACGACGTTCGGGAGCGTGCAGAACCAGTTCATCTACCGCGTTGCGGTCGACCCGAACGACCCGACCAATCTGCTCTGCGCGGGATTTTCCTTTCCCGCCGGCTCCGGCGGGCTCTGCCGATGGCAGGCGGGATGGACGGTCGTCAGTCCCGGCGTATTTACCGACGTCCTGTTCGACCCGAACAATCCGGGTGTCGCGTATGCCGGAAAGAACGGCAGCGGCGTCTTCCGATCGATCGACAGCGGCGCGCACTGGTTTCCGTTCGGAGCGGGACTGCCGGCGCACGGAATCGGACGGGTGACGCTGAGCCTCGCCCGCGCGAACTCCGACCTCCTCTACGCCAAGATCGAGAACCCCAGCCTCGGCACGCTGCTGGGCGTCTATCGCATGGATCACGCGCGCGGTGGCGCGCCGGCGTG
>QHRT01000072.1:3516-10408 GCA_003220195.1 Candidatus Rokuibacteriota bacterium
CTCGTCTTCGATCCCGCGAACAGCGATCGCCTGTACATCGCGAACGACGGCGGCGTCTTCACCGGCGTCTACGCGGGCGGTGTCCCGCCAGTCCAGTGGGAGAAGGTCAGCACCGGTCTCGCGATCACGCAGTTCTACGACCTGAACCGCTCGGCGGCGTGCCCGACGATGTTCGGCGGAGGCTGCCAGGACAACGGCACGGTGCTGAGCTCGGGCGGGCGCTCGTGGCGGTTCGTGCACGGCGGTGACGGCAGCTACCTGGCCTTGCACCCGACCGATCCGTACACGATGTGGGTCGAGATCTTCAAGTTCAGGGACGCGATGGGGCCGACGCGCGTCGAGGTGAGGCGCAGCACGGACGGTGGCTACACCTTCGCGCGCGCCGATGCCGGGATCCAGGGCGCGGTCGACATGCCGGTGCAGCTCCTGACGATGGACCGGAACAACCCCGCCGTGCTCTTCGCCGGCACCGATCGGATCTTCCGCACGGCCAACGGCGACGCCGCGAACCCGGCGACCGTCGCGTGGTCCGCGGCCAGCGCGGTGATCGGCACGATCAGCGAGATCACGATCGCGCCGAGCTCCTCGCTGATCGTCTACGCCGGCACGCTCGACGGCGCCCTGTTCCAGGCGACGAACGGCGGGGCGATGGCAAACAGCTTCGCTGACATCACCCCACCCGTCGCCGCGGCACCCGACTGGCCCCGCGGACGATGACTGTCCGGCATCACCGTCGATCCCAACGATCCGTTCGCGATGTATGTCACGTTCCTCGGCGCGAACACCGGCCAGAGCTCGGACCACGTGTGGAAGGGCGTGCGCTCTGCGGCCGGCGCCTGGACGTGGACGAACATCTCGTCGGACCTGCGCAACGTTCCCGTCTCCGCGCTCGCGCTCGATCCCGCCGCGCCCGGCACCCTCTACGTCTCGAGTGACGTCGGCGTGTCGTGCTCGACCGACGACGGCGGTCACTGGGACAACGTCGACGACGGCCTGCCGAACGTCCTGGTGGTGGACCTCGATCTCGATCCGGGCCGGCGCGTGCTGCGCGCCGCCACGCACGGTCGCGGAATGTACGAGCTGCGGCTCGGCGGCCCGTGCCTGCCCGTCGACATCTTCGTACGGGACCACGACGTCGATCCCGGCGACCAGCCGAGCGTCGACGGGCCACTCGATCCGACGCGGGTCGGCCAAAGCCTCTACCACTGGCAGAGCGCCGACATCAAGGTCGATGCGCCGCCGTACGACGCGCTCGACGCCCTCGTCGATGGAGTCGAGTTCGACGACCCGCCGCATCGCGTCGATCCCGTCCTCGGCTATGCGCTCGAGCGTCTGCACACCGTGCACCACGACAATCCGCGACGCGGTGAGGTCAACCACGTCTACGTGCAGGTGCACAATCGAGGCTCGACGAGCGCGGCGCTGGTGCGGCTGAAGCTCCTGTGGGCCGATGCGGGCGCCGGGCTGCCGCCCTTGCCGGTGGACTTCTGGACGAACTTCACGACCGACACGTACGATCAAACGCACTGGCGCCTGATCGGGAACGCGGCGGTCGCCGACCTGACCCGCGACACGCCGCGTGTCGTGATGCTGCCGTGGACGCCGCCGGCGGCCGCGAGCGACCACGCGTGTCTGCTCTTGCTGATCGACTGCGCCGAGGATCCGCTCTTGCCGCTCGCCCAGACGGAGCTAAACGTGGACGTCCTGACGCGGATCAACAAGAGAGTCGCGCAGAAGAACCTGCATCTGGTCACGGCGCTGGCCGTCGCCGGCGTGCGAAGCGCCTGGACCGGTTTCTCGTGGAACAACTCCTGTGCGGCAACCGCGCCGGTATCGCTCCGCATCGATCGTCGGGGAGCCGGCGTCACCTCACTGCGCCTGGTGACGCTTGGCGCGCCGTTCATCGACGACGACAGCCAGCTCGTGGGCTTCCGCCCGGTCGCGATGAATCCGGACGAGTTCTCGGCGTGGGTCAGCCGCGCGCGCGAGGCCGGCGCGATCGCTCAGGGCGCCGACCGGATCCTCGCTCGACTCGAGCATCCGCTGGTCCTCGAAGCCGACGCGGATCGCGCCGTGTGCGAGGTGCGCCGCGTCCGGATTCCGTTCGGCGGTCGGTTGCCGGCCGTCGTCGTCGTGGACGCGCGTCCCGGCGTCGCCGCGCCGGATCCGCTGGTCATCGACGCCATGCTGCTCGATGCCGAAGGAACTGTGGCCGGCGGCAGCACGTTCCACGTCCGCGGGCTCGGGTGATCTCGTTGTCACGCGCGAACGCTCATCGCATCGTCGTGACCGATGCCGGCACGGGAGCGACCAACAACCTGATCCGGAGCTTGCGCGCCGGCGGCGACCCGCTCGTCATCGTCGGCTGTCACTCTGACCGGTTCCTCTTGAAGAAGTCGTCGGCCGATCGCCACTACCTGGTTCCTCCGGCCGGTAACCGAGAGTTCGCCGCGGCCGTCGCGCGGGTCGTCGAGCGCGAGCGCGCGGAGCTCGTGTTTCCCAACACCGACTGGGCCGTGCGGGCCCTCTCGGACGCGCGAGCCCGGATTCCCTGTCGCGTGTTCCTGCCCGCGCGCGCGGTCGTGAACCGCTGCCAGGACAAGTACGCGTTGACCAGATTCCTCGGGGCGCGCGATATTCCGGTGCCCGCGACGGTCGCCGTCCGCGATCTCGGGTCCCTGCCCTCGATCTATCGGCGCCTCGGACCGACGGGTCGGCTATGGTGTCGGCTCCGACGCGGCGCCGGATCTCGCGGCGCGGCGCCGGTCACGAGCGCCCGGCAGGCGGCGACGTGGATCCGGTACTGGCAGGAGATGCGGGGCGTGCGCGCCAGCGACTTCACGCTCTCCGAGTACCTGCCCGGACGCGACTTCGCGTGTCAGATGCTGTGGAAGGACGGCGCGCTGGTCCTGGCGAAGACGTGCGAGCGCCTCTCGTACTTCGAGGGAGGCAGCCAGCCCAGCGGACGGTCCTCGATCGCCGCCCTCGCCCGCGGCGTCGACGAGCCGCGCGTCGTGGAGGTGAGTCGCGCGGCGGTGGCGGCGCTCGGCTCCCGGGTGACCGGCGCGTTCAGCGTCGATCTCAAGGAGAACGTCGACCGCGTGCCGTGCGTCACCGAGATCAACGTCGGCCGGTTCATCACGCTGATGAACCTGCTCGATCTGACCGGCAAGTACAACATGGCCCGGACGTACGTCCGGCTCGCCCTCGACGAGCCCGTCAGAATCGACGACCCGTACGACACGGCTCCCGATTATTATTTCGTCCGGGACGTCGATACGGTGCCGTCGATCTTCCACGCCGACGACTTCTTCGACGGCATCGAGGACGCCCGCGCGAAGCTCCGACCAGTTGCTCACCTCATGAGGAACGGAGGTCCACGATGAGCGGTCCAGGTCCAGGAGAAACCTTTCATGCGTGCATCGAGATCGACGGCCCGACGAGCTCGGCAGAGATCAAGAAGTGCATCGCGGAAATCAAGAAGATCCTCAAAGGCTGCGGCGGCCGGCTCGAGCAAAACGTCGCCTGGGACCCGCTCAACCCGCCGCCGGACTGGACAGAACCAGAACCCGCGAAAGCGCCGGCGCGGCGCCGTCGCTCGTCGTAGCCGCCGGCCGCGCACGCCGGGAGACGCCGGCCGGCTGAGGCTCAGGATCACGGGCGGCCTCGACCGGCACACGCTCGAGGCGATCCGTCTCGAGCTTCGGCGGCTCGCGAGCCGCCAGGGATTCGAGATCGTCGAGTTCCGGATCGAGGAAGAGCGCGGGCGGTCAGCGTAGGCGATCGAGCTCGGCGCCCGCGCGCTCCGCCCAGGTCTGCATGCCGAGCTCGCGGAAGAGCGAGAGAGCCGCCGAAAGCGACCGCTCCGCGTCCGGACGCGCCGTCGCGGCGTGGAGGCGGCCGAGCCCGAGCTGGCCGTGCGCCAGCAGCGGCTTCATCTCGAGCGAGGTCGCGCGCGCGATCGCCGCCCGATAGGACTCGTCGGCGACGTCGACGGCGTTGCCGCGCGCCGCCGCGTCGGCGAGCACGCGCAAGGCGTGTCCTTCGTTGCCCCGTTCCTTGTGCTCGCGCGCGAGCTCCAGCGCGCGCCGGGCGTGCGTCATCGCGTCGGTCACGCGGCCCAGCATGACCTCCGCCTCGGCGAGCGAGACGATGCGCAGCGAATGGAACGCCATCCGGCCGATCGCCCGCTGCCGGTTCACCGCGTCTTCCAGCAGCGGCACGGCGTCGGCGAGACGACCCGCAAACGCGTACGCCGATCCCAGGAACGAGGACGCCATCGGGAGCCACAGCCCGAAGTTCCAGTCCCGGCTCAGCGCGAAGCCGCGCTCGAGCAGCGGGATCGCTGCGTCCACCTCACCTCGCTGCAGGTAAAGAGCGCCGAGCACGGTGCAGGCCGTGCTCAGGCTCAGCTGATGATCCAGGCTCTCGGCGACCCGGATCGCCTCGCGGCCGACCGGAATGCCGGCGTCGAACTCGCCCAGCTCGCGAAAACACTGGACCAGCCACACCCGCGAATGCACCGACGACACGAACGGCAGGCCGAACGTCTCGCGAACCAGGTCGCCGGCCAGGAGCTCGACGTTGCGACGCAGGAACGCGGCGGCGCGCCGGTACTCGCCCAGGGTGTGGCTGGCCTGACCGAGATACGTGTTCGTGGCGATCTGGAGGGCGAAGTCCCCCTCGCGCTCGGCGACTCGCAAGGCCTCACGCCCGATCTCGATCGCGCGCTCGGGCTCGCCGATGAGCCGCAGCTCGGCCGCCAGATAGGCCTGGGCCCGACCGACCCGCCTGGCATCGCCGAGCGATTCCGCCAGTCGCTGCGCTTGTTCCAGGTTCTCCCGGATGCGCACGTGATCGCCGAGTGGCGTGAGCGCCGTGCGCAGATCGAATCGGAGGCCGAGCTTCTGCTCGGCCCGCGCGGGCGTCTCCGGCAGATGAGCGAGCGCGGCGAGGGCCTGCTCGAACCAGGCGACCGCTTGCGCGTACGCAACGCGCTCCAGCGCGCGGTGGCCCGCCAGCCGCGCGGTGCTGGCGGCCGTGTCCCAGAGACCACCGTGGAAGCTGTGGTGGGCGAGACGCTCGGTCTGCTCGGGCAGGCGATCCGCGTACAGGCGTTCGATCGCGGCGGCTGCGCCGGCGTGCAGCTCCGCGCGCGCTTCCGGCAAGAGGCTGGCGTACGCCACGTCCTGCGTCAGGACGTGCTTGAACGTGTACTGCGCCTCGCCACCGGCCGACGTGTCATAGAGAAATTCCGCGGTGAGCAGGCGCTCGAGACCGCGCTCGACCTCGGTGTCCGAGAGCCCGGCGACGGCCGCGACGAGCGGGCGCGGAACGTCGTGACCGATGACGGCGGCGGCCTGGATCAGATGCTTGTCGGCCGCGTCGAGACGATCGATCCGGGCGAGCAGGATCGCCTCGATGGTGTCGGGCACCCCGAGCGAGGCGCTCCGTTCATCTTCGCGAACCGTCCGGGCCAGCTCTTCCAGGAAGAACGGGTTCCCCTCGCCGCGCGAGAGGACCAGCTGCTCCACGGCCGGTGACACCGGATCCGCGCCGAGCACCGAGCGCACGACCGTGAGGCTCTCCTCGGTCGTGAGCGGCTGGAGCGCGATCTGCGTCGCGTACGACTTGTCGATCCACGGCGGACGATACCCCGGCCGGTACGTGACGATCACGAGCAGCGCCGCGCCGGCGATCTGCTCCGCCAGCGACGCGAGGAAGTCCTCCGACGCGCTGTCCACCCAATGCAGATCGTCCACCATCACCGCGAGCGGCGTGCGGCGGCTCGCGCGGAGCACGAGCTGCCGCAACGCCTCCATCGTGCGGACCTTGAGCACTTCGGGCGCGAGCCCGACCACGTCGTCCGCGCCTTCCTTGAGTCCGAGCACGTGCAGAAGCGCGGCGCCGTGCGTCCCGGCATCCATCCCGAAAGCCGCGAGCGATTCCCCGAGCTTGGCGACCGCGGTCGCGGGCGGATCCATTTCCGCGATGTCGACGAGACCGCTGACGATCTCGATGACCGGGAGATACGGCACCGCGGCGCCGAACGACGCGCATCGCCCCGCGACCCACGTCACGCTTCCCGCCGCGAGACTGCGCCTGAGCTCCAGCACGAGCCGCGACTTGCCGATCCCGGGATCGCCGCTGATGCCGACGAGCTGACCGCGTCCCGATCGCGCGCGCTCGAGCCGGTCGCGCAGCAACGCCAGCTCCTGCGCACGTCCCACGAACGCCGACAGGCGGCGGCGCGCACCGAGCCCGTACGGTTCCCGACGAACGATCCGGTAGAACTGCTCGGCGCCGGCGATGACGGGCTCGAGCTCGCAGCGCCCTTCCACGAAGGGTCGCGCCGCCTCGCTGAGGAAGATGCCGTCGCGGCTGAGCTTGGCGATCGCGTCGCCGAGACTCGCGACGGCGGCGCCCTTCGCGTCACGATCCACTTCGCTCGCGCCGTCGAAGCGGCCGACCATCGCTTCGCTGACGTCGATGGCCACCGTCATCCGCGTCGTCGCGGGCGACGCCGCGCCGGGCTGGCGCTCGGTCGCCTTCCGGATCGCCGCGGCCACGTTCGCCGCGCGCCACGGCGCGTCCTCGACGGCCTCGAGACCGAAACTCGCGACGACGGTGTAGCGGCTCAGATCCTCGACGCGGCCGCCGAACATGCGGATCTTGTCGACCGCGACCTCCAGCACGCGCGCACTCTGGCCGAACGCCGGCGCGCCGCTCTCGGCCACGAGGTCCATCCGCATGAACGCCACGCGCCGCCGCTCCCACCTGAGCACGGGGATGGCGGCCGGCGGCGCGGCGGCCGGCAACGGCTCCGCCGGCTCCGCGATGGGCGGCGGCGCGACGTCAGACGGCCGCAGGCCGTACTTTTCGATCCGGTACC
>QHRT01000132.1:0-892 GCA_003220195.1 Candidatus Rokuibacteriota bacterium
CTGCAAGAGCACGTTCTGCGTCGCGTCCCCGAGGCGCACGAGCTTGTCGAAGCTCACGGGCAGCGGCCGGCCGTCCCGCAGGACGAGCGCGCCGTCGAGGTCGGCGTCCTCAGTGAGGCCCCCGGCGCGCGAGATCGACTCGATCAGGCTCAGTCCGGGGGTGAGCGCAAGGACGAGCGGCCGCGTGACCTGGCCCAGGACGAAGACTTTCTTGTCCTTGACATTCGGTACGAGGATCACGTCTCCCGGCTGGATCGGGATGTTCTGACCGGCATCCCCCTGCTTGAGGAGCTTGACGAAGTCGGTGGCGACCAGTTGATGACCGCGAAGCACTCGGGAGCCCACCAGATCGGCGTCCTCGTTGATGCCACCGGCGCGGGACAGGGCCTCGAGCAGGGTGATATCGGTGCTCAGCCGAAGCAGCCCGGGAGTCTTGACCTCGCCGAGCACGCTGATTTTCCGGCTGTTGTAGGCCTTGACGATCACCGTCACCTGGGGATCTTTCACGTACCGCGAGATCTTGTTGGCGATCTGCGCACGAAGCTCCTCGGGCGTCAGGTCGCTCGCCTTCACGCTCCCGACGAGGGGGAACGCGATGAAGCCGCCCGGGCGTACGACCTGGGTCTTCGAGAGATCCGGATTTCCGTAGACAGAAATCTCGACCTCGTCGTCCTCGCCGAGCACGTAATCGCCTTTCGCGGCCGCTCGCTCTGTCGGGATCGCCGGCGGCGGCGGCACGGACGGACGTTCGGGCACCGCCTGGGCCACCGGCGGAGTCCCGGCCGCTTCGGTGGCATCCGGCGGGCGCGGCACCGGGGTGACGGAAGGCTCGCGCCTTGTCGAGATTTCCGGGGAAGACGTCATCCGGTGAGCGTCGCTTCGCTTCGTCGGG
>QHRT01000132.1:918-8415 GCA_003220195.1 Candidatus Rokuibacteriota bacterium
AAGATCTGAACCAGGGCGACGACTTTCATCATCAGGCGTCGTCCCGAGACCGTGACACCGGTTCGCGTCAGCTCCCTTGCGACCTGCAAGAGCAGCGAGATCAGGAAACGCGCCGAGAGCGCAGCCACGACCACGGCGTGCTTGGGATGCCAGACGCTCCGCAGATCGTGCTTGCGGAAGTAGATGTAGCTGCCGCGGTGGAACTCCACGATGCCTTTGAGGCGCCGCTTCCGGGTGCTCATCGAGCCGCCCTGGTGGTCCAGATGAATCACGGTGGCGCTCGGGAGATAGTAGACCTCCCAGCCCGCGTCCCAGATGCGACGGCAGTAGTCCGCGTCACTGTGATAGAAGAGCCGCTCGTCGAGTCCTCCGATCCGCTCCACGACTTCGCGGCGGATCATCAGCGACGCCCCCGAGACCAGCCCCGCCGTGAACGGCTGGCGCCCGTCGCGCGAGAGATGGAGCAGATGCTTCCGCGTGAAGCGGTTGTTCGGGAACAGCTTGCTGATGAAAGAGCGGGCTCCGAAGATCGCCGCGCCCGCGCAGGGCAGGCTCTTCACCGACGCCTGGACGGTGCCATCGGAATGGACGAGTCGGCTGCCGACGGCGCCCGCGCGGGGATGACGCTCGAGAAAGGCCATCATGTCGTCGAGCGCACCGGACGAGACGACCGTGTCGTTGTTCAGGAGATAAAGATATCGCCCGCGCGCCACCGCGAGCGCGCGGTTGTTCGTGCCTCCGTAGTTCAGATTGCGCTCGTTGACGAGCAACCGCACCCGGGGGAACCTCGCCCTGACCATGTCGGCGCTACCGTCAGCGGAGGCATCGTCCACGACGAGCACTTCGTAGGGCGCGTCGGGCGGGTTCGTCTCGATCGACGCCAGGCAGCCGGCCAGCGCGGCGCGCGCGTTGTAGTTCGCGATGATGATTGACAGGACGGGCGGAGCGGTCTCCCGGTGGGTCATCGGGCCGATCGAGTCTCCTGGAGACGGTGCTTCCGCTGCTTGTAGAGCAGGCATCCGTCGCACACGGTGCGCACCGGCTCCGCGATAGGACGATCCGAGAACAGCGACCGCGCGGACTGATAGCGGCGACTGTTCCAGATGTCGCGCACGCGATGGGTGTTGACGCTCCCGAAGTCCCACCTCGTGTGGTAGATGGCGCAACAGGGGGCCACCGCGCCATCGGGGTTGATAGTCATGGCGCGATAGGGATAGAAGCACGGCTCGTCGTAGAGGTATCCGCGCTCCCGAATCGTCTCCGGGTGATAACCGCGATAGGCCGGGTTGTCCGCGATCCACTGTGCGGCCAGATCCACGTTGTCGAGCTCATCGAACGGCAGCCCGGCCGAGATCGGCCGGAACCGCTCGACGCCCATCGCCTCGGCCCGCCCGCGGGCCGCCTCGAGCTCGTGCTCGTTGTGCCGCATGACGAGGAACTGCCATTCCAGGATCGGCGTGGGGCTGCGACGCTCCCGCTTGCGCCGCTGCAGGCGCTCGATCGCCGACAGCGCATCGGCCAGGTTGCCGCGAACGCGATACTGCTCGTACACCGGCTGGGTCGCGCCGTCGATCGACGCCGTGAGGTGCTCGAGCCCGCTGTCGATGAGGCCGTCGATCATGGCGTCGCTCACGTGGTTGAGATGCGAGGACACGCTGGTGCCGATGTTGGCCCGGGCGGCGGACCGGATCATGTCGAGGATCCGGGGATGCAGGAGCGATTCACCCCAGTTGTGAAGGATGACCTCGATCGCGTAGTCCCGGACCTGCTCGATGATCGCTTCGTAGCACTCGAGCGCCATCATCTTCTTGGGCCGATCAGACGTCTGGTTGCCGGTCGGACAGAGCGGACAGCGCAGGTTGCAGACGTTGCAGGGGTCGATGATGTAGATGTACGGCATCGACGCGAGCTCTGTGTGGCCCCGCCGAAGCGCCCACTCGGCGCGCGCCAGGTTGAGGAGTTTCCTCGGGGTGCCGTGGCGGAGGAGCTGTTGGACGTGACGTCCTTTGCGCGTGTAGTGCGGAAGCCGCCCCAGCAGGAGATTCCGGGCGGCGGTCATGGTGCCTGCGACCGGTGCGGGCATCTACTTCAGGACGAATCCGCGAGGATTACTCTGGTAGTCGACGATGGTGTCGACGTGAATCGGATAGAGCGGAGTCGGCAGGCGGTCCAGGGGGAAGAAGCCGAGTTCGGTCGTCTCATCGCCGTCGGCGACAGGATCTCCCGACCACTCCGTCACGACGAACGCGAGGGTCAGCGTCTGGACCTGATCGCCGTTGGGATACGTGACACTGTAGCGGGGGTCCGTGTAGATCCCGAACGGCGCCGCGTCGATGACCGAGAGGCCGGTCTCTTCCTTCACCTCGCGCTTCAGCGCATCGAGCACCGACTCTCCCAGGTCCATGCACCCGTGGGGGAGCGACCAGGAGCCGAAGTGCTGCTGCTTCTGCAGGAGCAATTCGCCGCGGTCGTTGAAGATCAGCGCACGCACGCCGGGGACGATGATCTTCGTCGTGCCGATCATGCTGCGCACCGTCCGGATGTAGTCGAGCACCCCGGTCCTCCCGCCGACTACAGAGGCGGCCAGTAGGCGCGGTACACCCTGGTATGGTGCTCGTCGGGTCCGCGCAGGGTGTACACGGCCGTCTTGGCGACGGCGTACGCGACCGACACGGTGAGATCCCGGCGCTTGATCTTGCGCGAGATGTTGTTGACGTAGATCTGGCCGCCGTGCTCGCGGACGTGGCGCTGGGCGATCTCCCGCGCGCTGTAGCCCGAGGCGAAGAACACCTCCTCGCCGCCGTCCGCAAACGTCGTCTCGAGCGTCTCGAGCTCCGGGCCGTCTTCCGCGCCGGGCTGCCGGAACCCGTCCTGGACATCGTGCGTGACGCACCGATGACAGCTATGCCTGCTCATCCGGCCCTCCTCGAGTCTGGTCCATCCCCGTGCTGGCGACGGGCGCCTCGACGCTAATGCGGATCGAGCACCTCCTTGGAGAGCGCGCGGTCCTTGCCGAGGAAGAGAATCGCGATCTCCGGACGGTCTTTGAACGGAATCGTGTAGTGGGTGATCTGGCGCGGCTTCAGGACGTTGGAGAGTGCGTCGTCGAGGTCCCACAGCCGCCGCTCCGTCTCGGGATCGAGCCACTCGTCCGGCGCCATCGCCTCGATCATCTTGACGAGCTCCGCGTAGAGCGGCGAAGCCTCGTTGTTCAGGTCGACGTTCATCCACCACCAGAACACGCACCGGACCTTGTCGATCCAGAGCCGGTCCTCCTCGGAATACTTGAGCTTGGTGTCGTGGATGAAGTTGTGGAGGTGCTTGCTCTCGTCGATCAGGTCGAGGTCCCGGGCGATGTCGTGATACTCCGTCCCGGGGAAGGGATAGCCGAGCGACACCTTCAGCCCGTCAGGAAGGAGCCGGGCGTTCAGGGCCAGCGTTTCCCGCATTTCTTCGCGCGTCTCGGTGGGGTTGGCGAGAATGTTGAACGCGAAGCTCCGCAACCCGATCTCGCGGCAGATCTGGAAGACCTCTTCCGTCCGTTTCATCGAGAAGTCGCGCTTCAGGATCTGCTGCTTGATGCGCGAGCTGGCCGTCTCCACGCCGAACCGGACCAGGTCGCAGTTGGCGTCCTTCATGGCTTCCAGCATCTCCCGGTCCACGTCGAGCACGGTCGTGTTGCAGACGAGCGGGACCCCGATCTCCGTCTTGTAGCGGAGCAGGAACGCCTTCATGTGCTCCTGGTCCATGGTGAACGTGTCGTCGTTGAACGAGAAGGCCGACACGTAGTCGAACTTGTTCATGATGTGCCGGAGCTCGGCGATCATGTCGTCGATCGACCGGAGCCGCAGGTAACCGAGCTCGGCCGAGCTGGTGCTCTTCGTCTTGAAGCTATCTTGAAGGACCTTCACCACGCCATTGTTGTGACAGTACGTACAGCGGTACGGACAGCCCCGGTTCATGTACACGTTCACCCAGCCGCGGCGGTTCTCCGTGATCCGCTTGAATTCCCATCCGTCGAGGTCCATCCACGGAATCTTCGAGATGTCCTTGAGCCGTCGGGACGGATTGCGCACGATACCCCCGTTCCGGCGGGCCCACACGTTCGGGATGCTCGTCGTATCGCTGCCCATCTGGAGCGCGGTGACGAGATCGAGGATCGAATCGTCGCCCTCGCCCACGTTGGCGAAGTCGATCCACGGATTCTCGTCCATGACACTCTTGGTGTTGAGCGTGGTATGGATCCCGCCGAACAGGATCGGCTTGCCCAGCGAGTCCTTCAACCGCCTGGCAGTGCCGCCCATCTCGGGATAGTGCGGGAAGCCCGTTCCGATCGCGATCAGATCGGGATCGTAGGCCTTGACGTCACTCTCGATGCGATCGAGATCGAAGGGGTAGTCGAGCCACTCGCAGATGTGGAGGATGCGCGTGTCGTGGCCCGCCGCCTGGAGGGCTCCCGAGAGGTACGCGACTCCGATGCTGAGTCCGATGGGGCAGTCGAAATTGGGCCAGATGAATTGAACCTTCATGGCGCGCCTCCGCAAAACCTCAGCGAGATTCTTTTTCTCTGTGCGGACCACCCGAACAGGACACCGGGGCTCCGACGGTCGCGACACTAGTCATGGGATGCCGTCCTTGTCAAGGAGAACGGCGCGGTATCCAGGCGACACGACGACCGAGCCGGCGCACTATGACGGACGCAACGCGAGGCGGGTCGCGTACAACGTGTCAGTGGCGCCGCGGCAGGATCGCGTCATCGTCGACGCAACGCCTAGGCCGACGGTTCGCACATGACATTCGTGTACGGCAAGACGGGATCTGTCCATATTCACACAAGCGCGTCCGGCGCTCGCTTCGTCGAGCTCGATCTGGCGCCGCACCGGTTCGTCGCCTTGGCGCGAGCGGAGGCCCGCGTCGGCGACCGTCCAGGAAGCACTCAGCGAAGAATGGGGCACGGCCCGGACTGCGGAGGCTCATGCTCGCGGTCCAGCAGAGAGACGGCGTCGTGAATCTTGCCGTGCGCGCCGATCTCGTGGCCGGCGTTGCGCATGCGGTTGGACTTCGCGAGAAGGTTCGCGGCCGTCCAGGCCGGAATGTAAAAAGTCGAACGAGAGCACGGCAGCGGAACGGTCCGGCCAGGCGTAGCGCATGAAATCCTCGTCGGTCCGTGGAACGATCGGTCGGTACTGCGGCGCTCCCGATCCTTCGAAGAGAAATCAGTCGGTCATTCGGCGCTGCAAAGCCTCGTCGGCCGAGCACGAAGAGCGATTCGTGATATCGTGAACCGCGATGCGTTCGCGGTGGGATGACGCTGAAGCTTCGTCGCTCTCCGGGCTCGACCTTCTGGTTCATGTCTCGCGACTCATCGGCGCCGAGCCGTCGCTCGTCGTGTGGGGCGGGGGCAACACCTCCATCAAGCTGACCGAGGCCGATTATCGGGGACGCACGGTCCGCGTGCTCCGCGTGAAGGGCAGCGGCTCGGATCTGAAGCGGGTGGAGCGCCGCGATTTCCCCGGCGTCCGGCTCGACGACGTGAAGGCGCTGTTCGACCGCGAGGACATGACCGACGACGAGATCGTCTCGTACATGGACCACGCGCTCCTCGACCCCGGCGCGGGGCGGCCGTCGATCGAGACTCTGCTCCACGGGTTTCTCTCCCCCGTCGTCGTGATTCACACACACGCCGACGCCGTGCTGTCGCTCTCGAACAACGATCGTCCGCGTGACGCGATCAGGGCGGTCTACGGTCGCGACGTGGTGTCCATTCCGTACCGGCGTCCGGGCTTCCGGCTCGCGAAGGACGTCGCGCAGGCGCTCGCCGCGACCCCCAAGGCCCAGGCGATGATCCTCGAGCGTCACGGGACGATCACGTGGGGCGCGACGACTCGGGAGGCGTACGAGTCCGCGATCCAGATGATCACGTGCGCGGAGGACGCGATCGCCGAGCGGCGGCGGGGTCGTAAGGTGTTCGGCGCGTCCCGGGTGGCGGCGCTCGAACCGGTGGCCCGGCGCGCCCTCGCCAGCGCGATCGCGCCCCGGCTCCGCGGGCGGCTCGGTTCGTGGGACCATTCGAGCGCGACGCGAACTCCGAGCCAGTACCGTCGCGCCGTCGTCGCGTACGACGACTCACCGGAGATTCTCGACTTCGTCGGCTCGCCCGACGCCGCACGTCTGAGCCAGGTCGGGCCCGCGACGCCGGATCACACGCTTTACGCCAAGCGCGTCCCGTGCTTCGTCGACGTCGATCGGCTCGACGATCCCTCGAACGTGTGGCAGGCGATCGAGGCGAGCCTGGACCGCTTCGTCCAGGACTACACCGCGTACTTCGAGGCGAACCGCTTCAAGAGCGCCGAGCTCGTGGACGCTCTGCCGCGGCTCGTCCTGGTGCCCGGGCTCGGCATGTTCACCGTGGGCGCGGATTGTCGCGCCGCCCGTATCGCGAACGATTTCTACCGGCACACGATCGACGTCATGGCGGGCGCCGTGCTGTTCGGCGACTACGTGTCGCTCTCGCCCAAGGAAGCCTTCGAGGTCGAGTACTGGCCGCGGGAGCTCTACAAGCTCACGCTCGCGCCGCCGGAGAAGGAACTCGCGCGCCAGATCGTCCTGGTCACCGGCGGCGCGTCAGGCATCGGTCGCGCGGTGGCGCGTCGGCTCGCGGCCGAGACCGCCCACGTCGTGATCGGCGACGTGGACGAGGCCGGTGCACGCAAGACGGCCGAGGAGATCTCCGCCGCCGTCGGTGCGGGCCGGGCGCTCGGTCTCGCCATGGACGTCACGAGTGAAGCGTCGGTGCGCGCCGCGTTCGAGCGGACCGTGCTCGAGTACGGCGGCCTCGACGTGCTGGTCTCGAACGCCGGGATCGCACACTCCGCGCCGGTGGCAACGATGGCGCTCGGCGATTGGCTGCGTTCGTTCGCCGTCAACGCGACCGGGCATTTTCTGGTGGCGCGCGAGGCCATGCGTGTCCTGCTCGCACAGGGCCTCGGGGGTGCGCTCGTGTTCGTCGCGACCAAGAACGTGATGTCGCCCGGCAAGGATTTCGCTGCGTACTCGGCCGCGAAGGCCGCCGAGGCGCAGCTCGCCAAGGTGCTGGCGCTCGAGGGCGCGCCGCACGGCATCCGGTCGAACATCGTGAACCCGGACGCGATTTTTCAGGACTCGCGCCTCTGGTCCCCCGAGGTCCGCCGCGAGCGCGCGGCGGCGCAGGGCATCGATCCCGATCAGCTCGAGGACTTCTATCGCAGGAGAAATCTGCTCGGCGCGCGCATCCTGCCAGAGGACGTCGCCGAGGCCGTGCTGTTCTTCGCCTCCGATCGGTCGGCGAAGACGACCGGATGCACACTCACCGTCGACGGTGGCTTGAGGGACGCGTTTCCGCGGTGACGCGATGACGACCTTCGGCGTGATGCTCGCGCACCATTCGCCGGACGAGCAGCTCGCGCTCGTCCGGCGGGTCGAGCAGCTCGGGTTCGACTCGGTGTGGACCGGCGATCA